>DATDKA010000081.1:0-8572 GCA_036520235.1 Gaiellaceae bacterium | reverse complement strand
ACGAAGCTGATCTGCCCGAACGAGAGCACGCCCGAGTTGCCGATGAAGACGTACACGGCGACGACGATCGCGACCGAGACGAGCGCGTTCAGGAAGTAGATCTCGTGCGCGTTCGAGACGAACCGCGAGGCGATCCCGACGGCGACGACGAGGACGGCGGGCGCGGCGAGCTGCACCGCCGCCTCGACCCACCGCCTCACAGGCGCTCCGCCGCCGGGCGGCCCGAGATGAACAGGCCCGAGGGCCGGAGCAGGAGCACAAGAATCACGAGCGCGAACACCGCCGACGGGAGGAACACGGTCTGGTCGGTCGGCAGCGCGCCGTTGATGATTCCAGTCGCGAAGCCGATCAGGAACCCGCCGAGGGTCGCCGTCCAGAGGCGCTCGATCCCGCCGACGACGACGCCGACGAGCACCACGATCGTCTCGCGGAGCGCGAAGTCCGGCTGGACGAACGGCAACTGCACGGTCAGCAGCACGGCGACGATCGCGGCCACCACGCCGGAGAGCAGGACGGCGACGCCGATCACCCGGTTCGCGCGCACGCCGAGCAGGCGCGCGGTGGAGAAGTCGGTCGACGCCGCCCGCATGTGCAGCCCGATCCGCGTCCGGTTCAGCAGCAGTGCGAGGAGCGCGAGCACGACCACGGTGACGATCACCGCGACGATCGTGATCTTCCGGACCTCGACGCCGCGAAGCGTGATCGCCTGGTTCAGCGGTGCGACCGAGGTCGCGACCTCGCCGAGGGTGTTGTCGCGGAGGTCGATCAGGAGCGCGATGGCCTGGAGCACGAACGCGATCGCGAATGTCGTGACGAGCATCACCGCCGGCGAGGCGCCCCGCAACGGCCGGAAGACCGCGAGCTCCATCGCGAGCGACAGGGCGACGACCACGACGAGGCAGGCCGCGAGGCTCCAGCCCACCCGCCAGTTGGCCGTGAAGGCAAGGGTGTAGGCGCCGGCCATGATCAACTGGCCGTAGGCGAAGTTGACGAGGCGCAGGACACCGAAGACGAGGCCGATGCCGACGGCCATCAGCGCGTAGATCGCGCCGAGGCCGACGGAGTCGACGAGTGTCTGGGCGTCGACTGCTGCGAGCGCCGTCATCCGCCGAAGTAGGCCGCGACCATCTTCTCCGTGTCGTCGGCGTCGCCGGGGCCGAGGGTCAGGCGGAGCTCGCCGTTCGCGATCACGTGCGTCCGGTCGGCGAGCGCCACGGTGCGCTGGGCGCGCTGCTCGACGAGCAGGATCGCAAAGCCGCCTTCGCGAATCTCCGTCAGGACGTCGAAGACGCTGTCGACGAGGGAGGGCGCGAGCCCGAGCGAGGGCTCGTCCAGGAGCAGGACGTCGGGCTGGGCCACAAGTGCCCGCGCGATCGCGAGCTGCTGTTGCTGCCCGCCCGAGAGGAGCCCCGCCTGCCGGCGCCGGAACTCCCCGAGCACCGGGAAGAGCTCGTACGCGCCGGAGAGGGCGGCGCGGCCGTACCGACCGCGGCGGGCCGCCAGGCCGAGCTGAAGGTTCTCCTCGACCGTGAACTCCGCGAAGATCCGACGTCCCTCTGGAACGAGCGCAACGCCGGCAGCTGCGATCCGCTCGGGCGACCGGCCGAGCATCCGCCGGCCGGCCACCGCGACCTCGCCCGTTCTCGCCGGGACGAGGCCCATGATCGCGTGCAGCGTCGTCGACTTCCCCGCGCCGTTCGGCCCGATCAGCCCGACGATCTCGCCCCTGCCGACTTCGAGGGTGAGGCCGCGGACCGCCGCGACCGGCCCGTACCGAACCTCCAGGTCGCGCACCGCGAGCGCCGCCTCAGCCATCGACATCCTCCTCCGCGACGGCGGTCTCACCCAGGTACGCGGCGGCCACGTCGAGATTCGCGCGGATCTCGGCCGGCGTCCCCTCGGCGAGCGTCCGCCCCTGGTCGAGCACGAGGATCCGGTCACAGACGTCCATCACGAGCGCCATGTTGTGGTCGATCAGGAGGACGCCGGCGTCGTGGTCGTCCCGGACGGAGCGCACCACGGCGGCGAAGTCGGGCACCTCCGCCTCGGGCAGCCCGGCGGCCGGTTCGTCCATCAGCACGAACTGCGGTTCCGTAGCGAGCGCCCGAGCGACGCCGAGCCGGCGCTCGTCGCCGTGCGGCAGCGCGAGGGCCGGAAGCTCGGACTGCGCCTCGAGCCCGAGGAGGCCGAGCAGCTCGTCCGCCCGAAGCCGCGCCTCTTTGCCCCAGGCGCCGACGGCGAGCGCCGCCACCTCGACGTTTTCGCGAACCGTGAGCTCGCGGAACGACCGGCTGTGCTGGAAGGTGCGCGCCAACCCGGCGCGGGCCCGGCGATGTGCGCTCCACCTTGTGATCTCGCGCTCCGCAAGCACCACCGTTCCCTGGGTCGGGACGTCGAACCCGCTGAGAACGTTGACCAGCGTGGACTTGCCGGCGCCGTTCGGCCCGATCAGCCCCACGACCTCGTGGCGGCCGAGCTCCAGGGTCACGTCCTGGAGCGCCCGCACGCCCTCGAACGACCGTGAGACGGAGGAGGCCCGGAGGATGCCTCCGGGCCCCTCGTTCGCCTGAGCGGCGACTGTCTCCGTCAGAGCTTCGGGACGACCTTTGCGGTGACCATCGCGACCCGCTTGCCGTTGTTGTTCTGCACCTGGATCACGCGGTATTGCCGCCCGAAGACGGTGTGGAGCGACTTGGAGAAGCTGACCTTCCCGGAGATCGTCGGGACCTGCTTGAACTTCTCCATCTGCGCGGCCAGCCGCGCGCCGTTGGTCGAGCCGCCGGCCCGCTTGACCGCCGCCAGCACGCCGTCGATCGCGGCCGGGCCGGTGACGAACCCGCCCGTGCCCGCCTTGACCTGCTTCGCCAGCCGCTTCACGGCCGGGTTCGGGTCGTCGCCGAACACCGAGGCGAAGGTGACGGCGTAGTAGTTCGTCACCTTCGGGTTCTGCGTCACCCAGTACGTCCCGTCACCGGCCCAGGAGTTCAGGATCGGCGTCTGGTTTCCGAGCGACCGCAAGCCGGAGACGAACGCCGGCAGCTCGCCGAACGCAGTTGACGTGACGTAGACGGCCGCGCGACGCTGGTTCAGCCGGCTGACGGCGGCGCCAACGTTGTTGGCCCCGGTCGCATAACTCTCCTTCGCGACCACCCGACCGCCAAGCTGCGTGTAGCGCTTCTCGAACGCCTGCACGACGTTCTTGAAATAGACGAGCAGCGTGTTCGTCCCGAGGCCGGCGGTCTTCCAGCCGCGCCGGATCGCGTACTCGGCCATCGCAGAGCCTTCGTCCTGCGCAACGTTGCCGAAGCTGAACGCGAGGCGGCCCTTGCGACCGAAGCGCTTCGGGCCCATCTGGTCGGTGCCGATGCACGGCGCGACCGCCAGCTTTCCGCGGTTCAGCGCCTCCTGGACGACCGGCGTCGCGAAGTCGACGTCACACGTGACGAAGAGAACGTCCGCGCCCCGGCCGAGCAGCGAGCGGGCGCACGACTTCGCCCGGGCCGGGTTGTTGTTGTTCGTGTCGCAGGTGTCGATGCGGACCTTCCGCCCGCGCTTCGCGTTCAGGTTCTTGATGTGGATCTTCGCCGCCGCCAGAGCGGGTCCGTCGAACGGCGCCATCTGGCCCTTGCTGTCGTACGCCCAGCCGATCACGATCGGCTTGGTCGCGGCCGACGAATCGCGGCCGGCTCCGCCGAAGGCCGCGATCGCCAGCACGGCCAGGATTGCGCCGACGACCCCCCAACGTACCCCTCTCCTCTGCATTGACTCCCTCCTCGTGCCGCAGGTTTGGACACAAAACGATAGACCGCGAGAGATATTGAACGTACGACCGAACCGGGTCAATCGGATGCCCACGAGGCTTCGCGGGCTTTGACGAGCCGGTACATCGCGGTCTGCAGTGGGACGTCGACGCCGAAGCGCTCGGCCTCGCGAACGAGCGCGCCGGTGATCTGGTCGACCTCGGTCGGGCGGTGGGCCTCGACGTCCTCGAGCATCGAGGGGTAGTGGCGGCTTCCGCGACGGGTCGCGAGAACGTTCATCTCCCACGGGTCCTCATGGAGCCCGATCCCCGCGGCGGCCGCGACCGCCTTGCCCTCCTCCATCAGCGCGTAGACGAGGTGGCCGAGCTGCTCGAGCCGGTCGCGCTCTGCGAAGTGCGGGTCGTGCGGCAGGCCCGTCAGGGCGGCGACGGTGTTGACGGTCGAGTTGAAGATCAGCTTCGACCACTGCGCGGGCCGGAGATCCTCGAACGCACGCGCCTTCAGCTCCGATCGGACGATCAGGTCCGCGACCTCGACGACGAGGCCGTAGGGCGTCTCGCCGTAGGGGCCGAGCCAGGTTTCGGTGTCGAGGATGTACTCGATGAGCGTGTCCTCGTGGCGCGTCCCGCTCATGAACGTCACGGCCGAGATCAATCGCCAGTCGCCGTGGCGGCGGGCGAACTCCTCGGCGCCGAGGCCGTTCTGGACCGTCATCACCGCCGAGCCCGGCCAGTGCCCCTCGAGTCGCGCCAGGGCACCGTCGAGCTCGGTCGTCTTCGTCGCGACGATCACGAGCTCCGGTTCCGGCAGCTCGGCCGGATCAGTCGCGGCGGCGAGCGGCGCGTGGAACTCGTGGCGGCCCGAGATCCTGAGGCCGTGCTCGTTCAGCGCGCGCGCATGCTCCTCGCGCCGGCAGAGGACCGAGACGTCGGCGACGCGCGCGAGGTGTCCGGCGTAGAGGCCGCCGATCACCCCTCCGCCGACTACGCAGACACTGTCCGTAGCGCCTCCACCCCGCGCCGTGCGAGCTCACGGGGCTCCTGGGCCCAGAGCGACCCCGGCAGCTCGGCATCGGAGAAGATCTCGAGGTCGTAGAGCCCCTCCCAGCGCAGGGCGTCGAGCATCGGGCCGAAGTCGATCACGCCCTCGCCGGGCAGGACGCGGTCGTTCGTGTTCCGCGTCGGTTCGCGCCAGTCGGCGAGGTGGACGCCCGCGATCCGGCCCCGGTAGCGGTCGACCTGCTCCAGCGGCTCGCGCCAGAGGTGCCAGGCGTCGTACTGGAAGCCGACGTCCGGCCGGCCCGCCTCCTCGAGCAGCGCGGCCGCCTCGTCCAGCGAGCAGACGATCGTCCAGAACTGCGCGAACTCGCGCTGGATCGGCTCCAGCACGACACGAACGCCCGCCTCGGCGCCGGCGTCCGCGATCGCCCGGATCCCGTCGACCACGGCCTGCCGATCGTCCCCCGGCCCGGTGAGGAAGAGGACGGCCGAGGGCTCGAACGGCGCCAGGCGCCTGATCCCGGCGGTGATCGCCCCCACCCGCTCGGCGGGATCTTCCGGCCCCTCCATCAGCGGCAGGGGCAGGATCGACGGCACCTCCGGTACGGCGGTCGCCGCCTCGAGGCCGCTCGCCCGAAACCGCTCGAGCGAGTCGTCGGCGAGCTTCAGTTCCCAGATCCCGATCCCGTCCGCGCCCGCCTCGCGATAGGCGTCGAGGTCGTTCGCGAAGGACTGGCCGACGGTCGTGATCTGCGAGATCGAGTAGCGCGGCATCAGCGGCGTACGAGCCTCTTCGCCCGCGCGACGACCGACGGTGCGAGCAGCTGCTGCGCGACGAGCGTCCCCGAGCCGCCGCCGAGCCCTGGGCCGGGATGAGTGCTGGCGCCGATGTGCCAGACGCCGTCGACGGGCGTCCGGTGGCCGGGCAGCGAGGGCAGCGGGCGCCAGAGGAAGTTCTGGTCGAGCGTCAGCGAGCCGCCGTAGGGATCGCCCTGACGGAGGTTGACATTCGCCGCCTCGAGGTCCGCCGGCGACAGCACCGTGCGGCCCAGAATCGAAGACTCGAGGTTCAGGATGTGCCGGGCGATGCGCTCCTGGATCCGGTCCGCGTAGTGCTCGCGGAGCGACTCCGACCAGGTGCCGTCGCCGACGTCGAGCTCGCCGGCCGCGTCGCCCTTGATCCGCCATGGGAGCTCCTGGAGCTGGATCCAGAGGAGGCCGTGACCCTCGGGCGCACGTGAGGCGTCCATCGTCAACGGCTGGCCGACCACGACCGTCGCCTCGGCCGGCAGCAGCCCTCGGTCGGCCTCGTTCACCGCCCGCGACACACCGTCGAGCCCCGGCGTCAGATGCACGACCGCCGTCTCGCCGAGACGGGTGTCACCGTCCCAGCGCGGCGGCTCCGAGAGCGCGTAGTGGATCTGCATCTCGCTCCGCCCGTAGCGGAACCCATCCGCCCGCTGAGCCTGACCCTCGAGGAGCTCGCCGTAGAGCTGCGTCGGGGTGACGTTGCAGATCACCGCCTGCGACGCGCCGACCGTCCTGCCGTCCGCGGTGCGGACGCCGCCGGTGAAGACGCGCTCGACATGGACGCCGGCCTCGCACCTTCCGCCGTTCGCGCGGATGAGCGCGACGAGCGCGTCCGGGAGCTTCTGGCCGCCGCCGGCCGGGATCGGCATCCCGCCCTCCTGCACGGCGACGGCGATCACCTGCGCCATGTAGCCCGAGGCGGCGGCGTCCGGGCCGAGCCCGGTGTGGAGCACCCAGGGCGCGAGCAGGCCGTGGGCCCGTTCGGAGCCGAAGGTCGTCTCGAGCCAGTCGCGCGCCGAGATCAGGAGCCGGCCGGCGAACTCGGCGGCCCCGCGGCGGCCGAGCCGGCGAACCGCCTTCGCGCCGAGCTTCGCTCCCTGGCCAGACCAGAGCTCCGTGCCGAGGACGCCGAAGGCCAGGTCGGCGTTGGGGAAGAACTCGCCGAGCATCGCGCGCCAGGCGTCGCCGTCGCCCGGGTGGTGGCGGTCGAGTTCCCCGGCGTTGGCGTCGACGGTCCGGAGCAGGAAGGCGCTCTCTCCGTCCGGAAACAGGGTTCCGGTCGGAAGCTCGGTGTTCAGGTACTCGAGCCCGTGCGACTCGAGCTCGGGGCCGAGCTCGGCATGCGCGGCGCCGCCGACCCACAACGGGTGCCAGGCGCTGAAGACGTCGTGCATAAAACCGGGCTCGGTGATCTCGGCCGAGCGGATCGCGCCGCCGAACCAGTCGTTGCGCTCGAGCACGCAGACGTCCCAGCCGGCGCGCGAGAGGAGCGCGGCGCAGGCGAGCCCGTTGATCCCGCTGCCGACGACGACAACGTCGTGGGTCAGGAGACCACCGCCGTACACTCGATCTCGATCAGCAGGCCCGGGACCGCCAGGCCGGTGACGCCGAGGATGGTCTGGGCGGGATGGTCGGCTCCTCCGGTGACCTCGTCGATCGCCCGCGTGATCGTCTCGTACTCGGTCGGCTGGGTTGTGTAGATCGTCCGGCGGACGATGTCGTCCCAACCGACGCCTGCCGCCTTCACAGCGACCTCGAGGTTGCGCATCGCGCCCACCGCCTGCCCGTAGAGGTCGTCGGCGAGGAGTGAGAAGTCGGGCGCGAGCGCGACCTGGCCGGCGAAATGCACGACCTTGTTGCCCTCCGCGATCGCGACGTGGCTGAAGCCCGGAGCGGGATGGAGCTCCGGCGGGTTCAGCAGCTGACGGTGATGGCTCATGTGGGTCCTCCTTCCGCGACGAGCCGGCGGAACTCGTCGTCCGTGACGAGGTCGCGCTTCTCGGTGCCGAGTTGCTTCACAGCTGCCAGCACCTCGGGGCGGCGCTCCTCGGGGATCTCGAGGCCGAGCTGCTCGGCCTTGATCCGGATCGAGTCGAGGCCGCTCTTCTTCCCGAGCACGATCCCTCGCTCGGCGGCGACGAGCTCCGACGAGTAGGGCTCGATCGACTCAGGGTCGTGGAACTGGCTGGCGACGGCGCCGCTCTCGCGGCGAAAGAGGTTCTCGCCCGTCAGCGGCTTCCAGGGCTCGAGCTCGTAGCCGGAGAGCTCCTGGACCCGCGCCGCGAGCGCCCGGGCCTTCTTCAGGTCGAGCCGAGTCTCGACCCCGTAGACGGCTCGCAGCGTCAGGGCGACCTCGGCGAGGTTCGCGTTGCCGGCCCGCTCGCCCATCCCGTTGACCGTGCCGTGGATCCATTCGGCGCCGGCCCGGACCGCCGCGACGGCGTTGGCCGTCGCGAGGCCGAAGTCGTTGTGGCCGTGAAAGTGGATCGGCACCTCCCCGCCGAGTCGCTCGCGTGTCCGGCCGACGAGCTCCGCGACCGCCTCCGGCCCGGCGACCCCGAGCGTGTCCACGACGGCAACCTCGGCGGCCCCCGCCTCGACGGCGGCGGCGTAGGCGGCGTCGAAGAAATCCGGCTCGGCCCGGGTCGAGTCGACGCCGAAGTAGGCGACGTAGATGCCTGCGTCGACCGCCGCGGCGACCGCGTTCCGGATCCGCTTCAGCATCTCCTCGCCCGAGACGCCGAGCGCGCGGAGCTTCAGTTCCGAGATCGGCGACTCGATCACGCTTGCCCGGACGCCGAGCTCGACGAGCGCCCCGACGTCGGCCGCAACCGCCCGGGAGAAGCCCCAGATCTCGGCCTTGAGGCCGGCCTCGGAGATCAGCTTCACGGCGCGCCAGTCGTCCTCGGACACCCGCGGGAAGCCGGCCTCGATCCGCTCGACCCCCGCGTCGGAGAGCGCACGCGCGATCTCGAGCTTCTCCTCCGGCATCAGCACGACGCC
>DATDKA010000080.1:0-3678 GCA_036520235.1 Gaiellaceae bacterium | reverse complement strand
ATCGAGCTGAACGAGCCGTTCGCGGTGCAGGTGCTGACCTGGTGCGACGGGATGGGCGTCGCACCGGACGACGAGCGACTGAACCCGTACGGCGGCGCGATCGCGTGCGGGCATCCGCTCGCGGCGACGGGCGTGCGGCTGATGGCACAGCTCGCCTACGGGTTCGGCGAGCGGCCGAAGGCGCGCTACGGGCTAACAGCTCTCTGCATCGGCATGGGCATGGGCGCCGCCGTGGTCTGGGAGAGCTTGGTTGGCGACTGAGTTCAAGCTGGCGCGGATCGAGACTGACGACGGGCCGATCGCGCTCCTCACCGTCGACAACGGAGAGGACTACACGAAGCCGACCTCGCTCGGCCGCTCGGCGCTCGAATCGCTGACGGAGCTCCTCCCGAAGCTCGAGGAGGGCGACTGGACCGGGATGGTGCTCACCGGGAAACCGTTCGTCTTCTGCGTCGGCGCGGACATCAACGAGTTCCACGGGATCGACCCCGACACTGCGCGCCTCGGGAGCCGGACGGGACATGAGCTCTTCCGGCGGATCGCGGAGCTGCCCTACCCCACGCTCGCGGCCATCAACGGGGCATGTCTCGGCGGCGGCGTCGAGCTCGCACTGCACTGCGATTTTCGGACGATCGCCTCTTCGGTCAGGCACTTCGCCGCACCGGAGGTCTTCCTCGGCCTCTTCCCGGCCTGGGGCGGAACGCAGCTCGTGCCTCGCCTCGCGGGTGCTGAAGCGGCAATCCGCTTCATCGTCACGAACCCGATGCGCCAGAACCGGATGCTCACAGCGGCGGAAGCCGTCGACCTCGGCCTCGCCGACCACCTGCTCGAACCGGCCGAGTTCCTCGATGATTCGTTGTCACTGCTTCGTCACGGGACCTGGTCCCGGGACGCGGCCCGGCTGGACGGGTTGGAAGAGGCGGTGGCCAAGGCTCGCCGGCAGCTCGACGACTCCGTCCACGGTGCCGCGCCCGCGCCGTACACGGCGCTCGAGCTGATCGAAGGGGCCGGGCGCTGGAGCCTCGAGGAGGGGTATGCGGCCGAGGAGGAGGCGATCGCCGAGCTCCTTCCCAGCCGTCAGGCCCAGGCGTCGCTCTACGCCTTCGACCTCGTCGAGCGCCGCGCCAAGCAGCAGGTCGGCCGCCCCGACGCAGAGGCCAGGCCGATCCGCAAGGTCGGCATCGTCGGCGCCGGATTGATGGCGACCCAGCTCGCAACGCTCTTCCTCCGCCGGCTCGAGGTGCCGATCGCGATCCGCGATCTCGATCAGGAAATCGTCGACCGCTCGATTGCCGGCATCAGCGCCGAGCTCGAAAGCCAGGTCCAGAAGGGCCGCTACACGGAGGGGAAGGCGCGGTTCCTCGGGTCGCTGGTCGAGGGCGGGACCGGCTACGAGCACTTTGCCGACTGCGACTTCGTCCTGGAGGCGGTCTTCGAGGAGCTGAGCGTCAAGCGCGACGTCTTCGCCGCGCTCGAGGCCGTCGTGTCGCCGCAGTGCGTGCTGGCGACGAACACGTCCTCGCTCTCCGTCGCCGAGATGGCCGCAGACCTCGAGCACCCTGAGCGTGTCGCGGGCCTGCACTTCTTCAACCCGGTCGCCGTCCTCCCGCTCGTCGAGATCATCCGCGCGCCTGCGACCGACGACGCGACGCTCGCGACGGTCTGGGACCTCGCCGCGAAGCTCCGCAAGCGGCCGGTCGTCGCCGCGGATGCTCCCGCCTTCATCGTCAACCGCGTCCTCACCCGGATGACGACGGTGCTGATGGACGCCCTGGAGAACGGCAACACCGTGGAGGAGACGGACGAGGCGATACTCCGTCTCGGGATGCCGATGGCGCCCTCCGTCCTGCTGCAGATGGTCGGACCGCGCGTCGCGAACCACGTGCTCGAGACGCTGCACGAGGCGTACCCGGATCGGTACCCGCTCTCGGAGACGCTCGCGAACTATGCAGAGGGCAACGAGGAGATCGCCGTCCGCGGCGACGACCGGCGCACGGTCGAGGAGATCCAGCAGGCTGCGCTCGAGGCGATCGCGGACGAGGTGCGGCACATGCTCGACGAGGGGGTCGTCACGAGCGCCAAGGACGTCGACACGGCCCTCCTGCTCGGCGCCGGCTGGCCGTTCTTCCTGGGCGGGATCACGAAGTACCTCGACCAATCGGGCGTGTCCGACCGCGTCGCCGGCACCTCCCTCGGCGAGTACCGCGCTCCGGCGCCTGCATAGCGCAGTTCCAGCCCTGTTTGTGAGCATTTCCGCGGTGTTTTTGTCGCCGGCGAGCAGCAGGCCGACCGGTTTCTAGGTACACTGCGACCCAAGCGCTCGCACGGGGATAAGCGAGCGTGATCATCTTCGGAGGGCGCGGCACGAACGTCTGGCCGCCCGTGTTGCACGAAGCTATCGAGCACACCAACGTTTCTCCTGAATCGACGCATCCGCTGGTCGAGGACGCCGAGCGCGCCGAGCGCTGGGCGGGCGAGCCCTTCCTCCACCGCGACGAGGAGGCGGACATCGTCCTCGCCCCGGGCACGGCGCGACGGCGCGCGCTCGACGAGGCGCTGAAGGAGATCGAGGCCGGCCGGGACGAGCCGTCGTCCGACTGGAAGATCCGGTTCGCGCTCATGCTCGGGCTCGAGCGGGTTTTGAGCGAGCATCCGGCCAAGCTGCGCTCCGGCACCGAGCTGCGCCGCCACCAGGTGGACGCGCTGGCGGGGATGCTGACCGAGCTGATCGCCGCAAACCAGAAGTCGGACGACGTGAACGGCAACGGCAAAGCCCTCACGGCGGAGGAGCTCGCCGAGCTCGAGGCGGAGGACGAGGAGGAGGGCGCCGAGGAGCTCGAGGGCGAGCCGACTCTGGAGAACGATCCAGGTGCCGCCCGCCGCTACCGCTTCCGGCATCCCACCGCGTCGGGCAAGACGATCGCCGCCGCGGGCTTCGTCGAGGCCGCCCGGACGATGGGCGTGCTGATCCTGACTCACCGTCGGCTGCTCGTCTCGCAATTCAACCGCGAGCTCACCGAGGAGGGGTACGGCGACCGCCTCGAGCCCGCAGTCACCCGCGGCGAGCAGCCGAAGCGCGCCGACCTGATCACCGTCCAGACTTACGCCTGGTTCGCGCGCCATGTGAACGACCTCGAGCGCGGCGTGTACCACCTCGTGATCTGCGACGAGGCGCACACGGCGCTCGGCGAAAAGACGAGCACCGCGATCCGCACACTGACCGAGCCGGTCTACATCGGCATGACCGCCACGGAGCAGCTGATCGCGAAGCAGGTCTCCGACGTTTTTCCCGCCTCGGTCGACGACCTGCCGCTGCAGGACGCCGCACGGCGCGGGTTGATCGCGCCGCTCAGATGCCTTCGCGTTCCGCCGGCCGCCGCGATCAACTCGGTGCCGATCGTCGGCGGCGACTTCGAGGAAGCCGCCCTGGCCGAGGTCCTCGACCACCAGGCGCTGAACCAGGCGGCCGCGAGCCTCTACCGGGACCGCTTCGATTCCACGCCTGGGATCGTCTACGCGGCCGGTGTCGACCACGCTTACAACCTGGCGCGCGAATTTCGCGCCGCCGGGCTGAGGGCCGAGGCGGTCAGCGGGCGCACGCCGCCCGTCAGGCTCGCCGAGATCCTCGCCGCCTACGAGCGCGCCGAGATCGACATCCTGATCAACGCGATGCTGCTC
>DATDKA010000079.1:0-12668 GCA_036520235.1 Gaiellaceae bacterium | reverse complement strand
GCCTGGTCGATCGCCTCGCGGATGATCTGGTACAGCGCGGCCTGCGCGCGCTCAGCGAGCGCCTCGCCGGCCTCGACATCGAGCTCGACCTGAATCCGGTGGGAGAGGCCGACCTGGTCTGCCAGTGCCTGGACGGCCGGCCCGAAGCCCTGGTCCCGGAGCACGACCGGCTCGAGCGCGAACGAGAGGTCGCGGAGCTCGCGGATCGTCTCGCGCTGGAGGTCGAGCGCCGACCGCAGCACACGCTCGGCGTCGTCGTTGGCGCCTCGCTGGATCGCGTCGAGCACGCCGTCGAGCATCAGTGCGATGCCGGACATGGCCTGGACCGGGACGTCGTGGAGGAAGAGCGCCAGGCGCCGGCGCTCGTCTTGCTCCGCGGTGATCAGCTGATCCGAAAGCCTCGCTCGCTCCGCCTCGACCGTCTCGTGGCGCGCGCGCTCGCTGTGCAGCAGGTGGTACGCGAGGGTCGCCGCCAGCAGGATCCCGACCGCCAGGCCGGCCAGCGCGAGCCAGCCGACCCCGGTGCCGACGCCGAGGACCACGAACAAGGCGGAGAGAGCGACCCCTGCGACCAGGAGACTCGCAGCCTGACTAGTCGATGATGGCCTCGCGAAGCGCAATCGCCACGGCGTGCGTCCGCGTGTCCGCCTCGAGCTTCGTGAGGATGTGCCGCACGTGACTCTTCACCGTCTCCTGGCTGATGAAGAGCCGGGCCGCGACATCTGCGTTCGACATGCCGTCGGCGAGGAGCTGGAGGATCTCTCGCTCGCGCGCCGTAAGCATGTCGTCCCGGTCGCCCGGCAGGAAGGCCGGCATCAGCGCCGGGTCGACGTAGCCGTCGCCGGCAGCGATCTTCTCGATCGCGCGGACCAGGCTCTGGTGCGGCGCCTCCTTGAGGATGTAGCCCTTCGCCCCTGACTCGAGACCGCGGCTGAGGAGGCTCCGCTCGCTGTAGGCGGTGAAGATCAGCACCGAGGTCTCGGGGACCTTCGAGGTCAGGACCTTCGTGGCCTCGAGCCCGTCCATTCCCGGCATCCGCACGTCCATGATCACGACGTTCGGCCTGCGCCGCTCGGCGAGCGAGACTGCCGACGCGCCGTCGGAGGCCTCGCCGATTACACGGATGTGCGGGGCGCGGGACAGCGACAGCCGGAGGCCTTCTCGGACGACCTCGTGGTCGTCGACGATCAGACAGGTGATCTCGGCGGCGCCGTCGGTGGCGGGGTCCTGAGCCACGACAGTACGAATTCTAGGTAGGCCCTCGGATTCCCTGTCAGACGGACATTGCAAGCTGCTCGTCGTGGTGTGTGCCGTCGAGCCGGATCTTCCGGCGATCCCGGACGCCGTACTCCTTCGCGAGCGCCGCGACCTGCTGCCGGACCGGCTTCGTGTCGTCGCCCTTGAGGTAGGCGCGGCCCTGGTAGAGCTCGAGGTAGCGCGGGAGGAGCTCCGGCCAGTCCTCCGCCAGGTGGTCGAGGAAATGCTCCCTCGTGCCGGGCCTCAGGAAGAGCACGTTCGTCCACACGCCCGTCGCGCCCGCGTCGCGGGCCGCCTTCACGACCTCGCGGAGCAGCTCCGGCTTGTCGGAGATCCCCGGCAGCACCGGCGCCATGCCGACACCCACCTTGATCCCGGCGCCGACGAGCTCCTTCAGGGCGCGGAGACGCTGGCGCGGAGGCGCGGTGCCGGGCTCGGTCTTGCGCCAGATCTCCTCGTCGAGGGTGGGGATCGAGAACGTGATCCCGACGCTCGCCCGGCGGGCGAGCTCGGTGAGGACGTCCAGGTCGCGGACGATCATCGGGCCGCGAGTGATCAGGCGCATCGGGTTGGAAGCGCGCGCGAACTCCTCGAGGCAAGCGCGCGTCAGGCGGTACTTGCCCTCGCACGGCTGGTAAGGGTCCGTCGCCGCTCCGACCGCGATGATCGCTCCTTCCCACGACGGCCGCGCGAGCTCCTTCCGGAGCACCTCGGCGACGTTCGTCTTCACGCGGATCGAACGGCCGTAGCGCTCGTCGGAGGGCCGGTCCGCGCGCTGCTCGAAGGCGCGGACGTAACAAAAGGTGCAGCGGTGGACGCAGCCCATGTACGGGTTGAGGGACCACTCGAAGGCCATGCCTTTCACTCGGTTCAGCGCGCTGCGGCAGGGCTCTTCCCGGTATTCGACGCGCATTCCGAGAGGATAGAACATACGTTCTCCTCGGTGCAGTCCGACCTGTTCCTATAATCCGTGGACTTCCTTGGACGACGACCGACCGCCTAGTACCCACGCCCCGGAGAGCGGGGCGTGACCCTTTTCTTCGAGCTACTCGCCGTTGCAGCGCTGCTGCTGCTGAACGCCTTCTTCGTGGCGGGCGAGTACGGGCTCGTGACCGCGCGTCGGACGCGCCTGCGCGAGCTCGAGGAGGCCGGCAGCCGCCGCGCCCGGGGCGCGCTTGCGATCACCGCCAACCCACCGCGCTTCATCGCGGCGATGCAGCTCGGAGTCACCGCGACCAGCCTGGCGATCGGCGCCATCGGCGAGCCGGTCTTCGCCCGTGTCTTCGACCCCGTGCTGGCCGGAGTACTCGCCTTCGGCCTCGCGTTCCTGCTGATCACCTACCTGCACGTGGTGGTCGGAGAGCTTGTACCGAAGGGCGTTGCGCTCGGCCACGCCGAGAACGTCGCGCTGGCCGTCTCCGGTCCGGTCCGAGTGTTCTTCTGGGTCTTCAAGCCGCTGATCTGGTTCCTCCAGCGCTCTTCGGACGCCGCGCTGCGTCTGCTCGGTTTGGAGCCGCCAGGGGCGGAGGACGCAGCTGTCCACTCCGAGGCCGAGCTGAAGATGCTCCTCTCCCGCTCGACCGAGCACGGCGAGCTCGAGGCGGAGGAGCAGGAAATGCTCTACAAGGTCTTCGATTTCGCGGACAAGGAGGTCGCCGACGTGATGGTGCCGCGGCCCGAGGTCGTGGCGCTGTCGGTCGACCTACCCCCGGAGGAGTGCCTGGCCGCGGTGATCGAGTCGCCGTACACGCGCTACCCCGTCTACCGCGACACGCTCGACAAGATCGTCGGCATCCTCCACGTCCGTGACCTCTTCTCCGCGATCGCGAACGGTGGCCTGCGCATGATCAAGGTCGAGGAGCTCGTCCGGCCGGCGCCGATGATCCCCGAGACGAAAGACCTCGCGGCGATGCTGAAGGAGTTCCGCCGCACGAACCAGCACATGGCGATCGTCGTCGACGAGTACGGCGACATGGAGGGGATCGTGACGCTCGAGGACCTGCTCGAGGAGATCGTCGGCGAGATCGAGGACGAGTTCGACCTGCCCGACGAGACGGTCGAGCGGATCGACGACCACCGCGTCCTCGTGCACGGCACCTTCCCGATCGACGACTTCAACGAGCAGTTCCGCAAGAAGATGCCGCAGGAGGACTTCCACACTCTCGCGGGCTTCGTGTTCGGCCAACTCGGGCGGGCACCGCTCGTGGGCGACGAGGTCCTCTGGGACGGCGTGAAGTTCCTCGTCCGTGAGATCGAGGGCGCGAGGATCGAGCGGCTCGAGGTCGAGTTCCACGAGGAGCTCGAGGCCGAGCCTCCCGTCGCGGAGAGCGCCTGAGCTTGCCGCGCGGCTTCGCGGGGGCTGATGCGCCCTCGACGTGGCCGGTGCTCCCGGGCTCGGCGCGGCCCGAGCGGCTGGAGGTGGGGCTCGACAGCCTCGACGGGGTCGGGCCGACGATCAAGAAGCGCCTCGGGGCGCTCGGTTTGCGCGCGATCGGCGACGCGCTCGCGTACGCACCCCACCGCTACGAGCCGGCCGCGCCGGAGCTGCCGATTGCGCATCTCTTCGGTGAGGAGGAGGCGGCGATCGCGGGCGAGGTGCGGAGCGTGCGCGTGCAGCGCGCGCGACGCCTGCAGCTCGTGAAGGCGCGCGTCGCCGACGAGACGGGTGAGATCACCGCGGTGTGGTTCAACCAGGCGTGGCTGAAGGACCGGCTGCAGCCCGGAACCCGGGTGCGCCTGCGCGGGAACCTCAAGGGGCGCGAGTTCACCGTCCGCTCGTACGACGTCAACGGGACCGCGTCGACCGCCGACTTTGCGCCGGTCTACCCCGCGAGCGAGGAGATCTCGGTCAAGAAGCTCCGCGACGTCGTCGGGCAGACGCTCGACTGCGCGCGCGACGTGCTCGACCCGCTGCCGGCGGCGCTGAAGGCGCGAGAGAGACTGCCCGGAAAGTCTGACGCGGTCGTCGCGCTCCACCGTCCGAGGTCGGAGGAGGAGGGCGAGCGCGCACGCCGGCGCCTGGCGTTCGACGAGCTCGTCACGCTCCAGGTCGGCCTCGCCCGCCGGCGGGAAGGCCGGGAGGAGGAGCGCGCGCCGTCCCTGGGCTCCCCGGGCGAGCTCGTGGAGCGGTATCGAGAGCTCCTCCCGTTCCAGCTGACGCCGAGCCAGGAGGGCGCGATCACGGAGATCGACGGCGATCTCGCCGGTGAGCGCCCGATGGAGCGGCTCCTTCAGGGCGACGTCGGCTCGGGCAAGACCGTCGTGGCGCTCTACGCGCTCCTTCGGGCGGTCGAGGCAGGCAGCCGCGGCGCCCTGATGGCGCCGACGGAGACGCTCGCAGAGCAGCACTTTCTGACCGTCGAGCCGATCTGCGCCCAGCTCGGCGTGCCCGTGGCGCTGCTCACCGGATCGGTGAAGCACGAGGTGGGCACCGCGCAGATCGTGATCGGGACACACGCTCTGATCCAGGAGGGCGCCGGGCTCGGGGAGCTTGGTGTTGCGGTCGTGGACGAGCAGCACCGTTTCGGGGTCGAGCAGCGGGCGGCGCTGACGAGCGGCCGCCGGCCACACGTGCTGCACATGACGGCGACCCCGATCCCTCGGACGCTCGCGCTGACGGTCTACGGGGACCTCTCCGTCACGGAGATCGCGAAGCCTCCGGCGAACCGGAAGCCGATCGAGACGGCCTGGGTTACCCAGGAGCGATCGAGTGCCGCCTACCAGCGGCTCCGTAGGCATCTCGACGACGGTCGCCAGGCGTACGTGGTCTGCCCGCTGATCGAGGAGTCGGAGACGTCCGTCGCGAGAGCGGCGGAACGGGAGGCGGAACGACTTCGGCAGGGTGAGCTCCGTGGCTACAGGGTCGGCCTGCTCCACGGGCGGCTGCGACCGGACGAGCGCCGCGAGCTGATGGGCCAGTTCAAGGCGGGCGAGCTGGACGTGCTCGTCGCGACAACGGTGATCGAGGTTGGTGTCGACGTACCGAACGCCACGATCATGATCGTGCAGGAGGCGGACCGGTTCGGGCTGGCGCAGCTCCACCAGCTCCGCGGGCGGGTCGGCCGCGGAGCGGAGCAGTCGTACTGCCTGCTGATTTCGCGGCCGAGGGAGGAGCTGACCGACGCCGCCCAGGCTCGGCTGGAGGCGCTGGTTCGCACGACGGACGGCTTCGAGCTCGCGGAGGTCGACCTCGAGCTCCGCGGCGAAGGGCAGCTCCTCGGCACGCGCCAGTCGGGGTTGACGGATTTCCGCTTCGCGAAGCTGCGAGGGGACCGCGACCTCCTGGAGCGGGCGCGCGAGCTCGCAGAGGAGCTCGTCGACTACGAGGGCCCGCTGAACGACGAGGTCGAGCGGCTCTTCGCCGACCACGACCTGGCGGCGTGAGGATCATCGCCGGCGAGAAGCGTGGGGCGAAGATCGCCGCGCCGAAGGGCCCCGACACGCGACCGACGGGTGACCGCGTCCGCGAGGCCGCGTTCAACCTGGTCGGGCCCGTGGACGACGCGCGCGTGCTGGACCTCTTCGCCGGCTCGGGCGCCTATGGTCTAGAGGCGCTCTCTCGCGGCGCGGCCTCGGCCGTCTTCGCCGAGTCCGACCGCGCCGCCTGCGCCTCGATTCGCCAGAACCTCGCGAAGCTGAGGTTCACCGGGGCGACGGTTCTCTGCCGGGACGCCGTCCAGGTGCTCGCGGAGGAGGCGGCGGCAGGCAGGCGCTACGATCTCGTCCTCGTCGACCCGCCGTACCGGCTGTTCTCAGACGTGCAAACCGCCCTCGCCACCTATCTCCCGAGCGTGCTCGCCGCCGACGGTCTCGCTGTGGTCGAGACCCACGCGAAGGAGCAACCGGAGCTCCCGCTCGCCGAGCGCACGAGCCGCCGCTACGGCTCCGCCCGCCTCACCCTCTTCGAGCACGAATGATCACCGCGATCTATCCGGGAACCTACGACCCCGTTACGAACGGACACGTGGACGTGATCCGCCGCGCGGCCGGCATCTTCGACCGCGTCGTCGTGGGTGTCGTCGGAACGCCGCAGCACAAGCAGCCGATGTTCTCCGTCGAGGAGCGGGTCGACTTCCTGCGCCGGGCGCTCAAGGGCATCGACAACGTCGAGGTCGACGTGTTCAAGGAGCTCGTCGTCGAGTTCGCCCGCAGGTGGGATGCGAAGGTAATCGTGAAGGGCCTGCGCGTGATCTCGGACTTCGAGTGGGAGTTCCAGATGAACCAGCTCAACCGGACGCTCGCGCCCGACATCGAAACGGTGTACGTGATGGCCAGCCCGGAGGTCAGCTTCGTCTCCTCGAGCGGGATCAAGGAGATCGCGGTCTATGGCGGCAACATCGACGGCCTCGTGCCGGCAGCCGTCGCGAAGCGGCTTCGCGAGCTCTATCCGGACGGCCGCCCAGGCGCCCCCGTCAGCCCCTCCGAGTAGCCCTCGCGTCTCTGACCGGCGCCGCCTCCCGCCGGGCCGAGCCCGGCTCCGGCGCCGCCTGCCACCGCTGACGGCCTCGCACCGCTAGCAACGGCCCAGAAACGCGAGGCGGCCGGTGTGCTCAGTACACTTCCGAGCCATGGACGTCCTCGTTCTCATCGACAAGCTCGACGACCTCGTGCACAACGCGAAGGCGGTGCCGCTCACCGACCAGGTCCGCATAGACCGCGAGGAGATCTACGAGATCCTCGACCAGATGCGCGCGACGATCCCGGAGGAGATCAAGCAGGCCCGCTGGATCGTCAAGGAGCGCCAGGAGATGCTCGCCGAGGCCAAGCGGGAGTGCGACCGGATCCTCGGTGAGGCGCGCGAGCAGGCCGCGCGCGAGGCGTCGCAGACAGAGATCGTCAAGCTCGCCGAGCGGCAGGCGCAGGAGATCATCGACGAGTCGCGGCGGCAGGCCCGCGAGACGCGGCTCGAGATGGAGGACTGGGCCGACAGCATTCTCTCCACGCTCGAGGTCAACCTGGACAAGTTCCTCGGGGCCGTGAAGCGCGGCCGCGAGCGGCTCCACGAGCGCTCGCAGGAGACGGTCGTGGCAGGCGTCGCGGCGCCGGGTCAGTCGACCAACGACGACCAGCCCTACGCGTAGAGCGCCACGCGTCGCCGCGCTGTACGACGTCCACGGGAACCTGCCCGCGCTGGAGGCCGTGCTCGCCGAGGTCGGCGACGCCGTGATCGTCTTCGGCGGCGACCTGGCGTCCGGGCCGCTTCCCGCCGAGACCCTGGACCACATCATGGAGCTGGACGCACTCGCGCTCCACGGCAACGCAGACCGCGAGCTGATCGGTCAGGCGACCGGCGGGCTCAGCGACCAGTGGGCGCAGTCGCAGCTGGAGGAACGCCATCGAGCCTTTCTGGCCGGCCTGCCGGAGCAGATCCAGCTCGACGTGGAGGGCGTCGGCCGCGTCCTCTTCTGCCACGGCTCGCCGCGCAGCGACGAGGAGATGATCCTCCGGACGACGCCGGACGACTGGCTGCGCGAGATGCTCGCCGGCGTGGAAGCCGAGGTCGTCGTCTGCGGCCACACGCACATGCAGTTCGACCGGCTCGTCGACCGCTGGCGGGTCGTGAATGCCGGGAGCGTCGGGCTGCCCTACGGCGCGCCCGGTGCCCACTGGCTCGCGCTCGGGCCCGGCATCGAGCACCGCCGCACGGCGTACGACGCGGAGGCATTCGCGCGGCGCGTCGAGACGCTCGACTGGCCGAAAGCCGAGCGGTTCGCGGACGAAAACATCCGCACGGTGCCTTCCGAGCAAGAGGCACTTGAGGCCTTCGAGCCGATGGCCGCCGAGCAGCGGGAGCGCCGCTACGCTGGCTCGGATGACGACGTTTGACCTCAGACAGGCGAAGGTCCGCCCGGGCGAGGAGTACCGCGACGAGCAGCAGATCGCGCTTTCGCCGTTCGACCTCGGCGGGCAGCGTTACCTCCCCGTGCCCGAGAACGTCACCGCCGACCTCTCGATCACGCGCGGCACGAGCGGTACGACGTTCGAGCTCCGCTTCCCGGTGCGGCTGCACGGGCCTTGCTACCGGTGCCTGCGGGACGCCGTCCTCGATCTCTCGATCCGTGCCCGCGAGTACCAGGCGACGAGCCCGGGGGAATCCGACGAGCTCCGGACGCCGTACGTGCGCGACAACCAGCTGCTGCTGTCCGATTGGGCGCGCGATTCGATCGCAAGCGAACTGCCGGAGCAGATCCTCCACAGCCCGGACTGCGCGGGCCTGTGCGCGATCTGCGGTGAGGACCTGAACGAGAACCCGCACGAGCACGAGGAGGAGACGCAGGACCCGCGCTGGGCCGCGCTCGAGGAGCTCAAGGACCGCCTGTAGTCGCTACACTCCGCGACCGCGATGGCAGTCCCCAAGAGGAAAACGACCAAGTCGCGGCGTGACAAGCGCCGCGCGACGCACAAGCTCGAGGCACCGCGCCTGAACGAGTGCCCTGTCTGCCATCGCCCGAAGCGGCCTCACCGCGTCTGTCCCAACTGCAAGACCTACCGCGGACGCGAGGTCGAGCCGCTGCGCGCGCCGGTCCCGTAGAATCGGCCCGCTCTCAATCCCCCGAACGCAAGCGAGGTGACATGGCAGCGTCCCGCGACGAAGTCTTCGAGCGCATCAAGGAAGTCCTGGTGGAGCGCCTGAGCGTCGAAGAGGGTGACATCACCGAGGAGGCGAACTTTCAGGAGGATCTCGACGCCGACTCGCTCGACCTCGTCGAGATGATCATGGAGCTCGAGGACCAGTTCGGAATCAAGATTCCCGACGAGGACGCCCAGAAGATCCAGACGGTCGGGCAGGCTGTCGACTACGTCACCTCGCACCAGTAGCACCGACGCAGCCGCGGGACACGGTGCCCGGCTCGCCGCTCTGATCGAGGAGCTCCCGAAGGAGCGCCTGGACAACGCGTTCACACACCCGTCCTGGGCGACCGACCGTGGCGATTCCTACGAACGGTTGGAGTTCCTGGGTGACAGCGTCCTGGAGCTCGCCGTCGCCCGTGCGCTTTACGAGCGGTTTCCGGACCTCCCGGAAGGCCGGCTCGCGAAGATCCGCTCGCACGTCGTCTCGCGCGCCAGCTGCGCCGTCGTCGCGCGCGAGCTCGATCTCGGCCCTCGGCTGATCGAGAAGGGGACGCCCGTCGTCCCGACGGACGAACTCGAGCGACTGTCCCGGAACCGCAACGTGCTCGCCGCCCTGCTCGAAGCCGCCCTGGCGGCGCTCTTCCTCGAGCACGGGTACGAGGCCATCGAGGAACCGATTGTCGATGCGTTCTCCGGGCGCATCGAGTACGCGTCGACAACCCACGTCGACTTCAAGACCGAGCTCCAGGAGGAGCTCGCGTCTCGCGGTCAACAGGTCAGCTACTCCGTGCTCGACGTGGAAGGCCCGCCGCACGACCGCCGCTTCACCTCCGCCGCGGTGATCGACGGCGACCAGGCCGGCGTCGGCACCGGCCCGTCGAAAAAGGCGGCCGAGCAGGAGGCCGCCCGGCAGGCGCTCGAGCGGCTTCGCGCCGCCTGAACGTTCTTCAGCGGCATCCGCTCGGACAACTAGCGTTCCGCCGACGTGCACCTGCGCGCGATCCGCATCCGCGGCTTCAAGTCGTTCCCTGAACCAGTCGAAGTCCGCCTCGAGCCGGGCGTCGCCGTGGTCGTCGGTCCGAACGGCTCCGGCAAGTCGAACGTCGCCGACGCGCTGCTCTGGGCCTGCGGAAGCCTGAGCCCCAGCGAGCTGCGGGCCGAGAAGCCGGACGACGTGCTCTTCGCCGGCTCCGGCGGTCGCCAGCCGGCCGAGCACTGCCAGGTGGAGCTGCTGCTGGACAACGAAGACGGCGGGCTGCCGGGCTTCGGAGCAGAGATCTCGATCATGCGCCGCCTCCACCGTGGAGGCGAGGGTCAGTACCTGATCAACGGCGCCGGCGTGCGTCGCACGGACCTCGTCGAGCTGCTCGCCGACATCGGCCTTGGCGGCGCCGCCGGCTCGGTGATCTCGCAGGGCAAGGTGGAGGAGATCCTGGCGTCGAAGCCCGAGGAGCGCCGGGCGCTCGTCGAGGACGCTGCCGGGCTCGGCAAGTTCAAGCGTCGGCGCCACCGGGCGGAGCTGAAGCTCGCGCGGGTGGCACAGGACGTCGAGCGGGCCCGCGACGTCGAGGCCGAGGTGCGCAAGCGCCTGCGGCCGCTCGCGCTCCAGGCGACGGCGGCACAGCGGGCCGAGAAGCTCGGAGGCGAGATTGCGGGGCTGGAAGCCGCGATCGCGTCGATCGACCTCCGCGCGATCGACGAGCACGTCGCCGCGGCGCAGGAGCGCCGGGCGGCCGCCGATCACGCCCGCAGGCGGAGCGACTCGAAGCTCGAGGACCTGCTCGCCGAGCGCCACCGCGCCGAGGAGGAGCTCGCCGACGCCGCCGGGCGGCGCGAGTCCGCGACAGCGGCCCTTTACCGGCTCCGCAGCGCAGCCGAACGGGTCTCGCTGCGGCGCGAGAGCGCCGCCGGTCTCGTCCAGTCGCTCGAGGACTCGGCGCGGAAACCGCGCCTGGCAATCGATCTCGGGCGGCAGCGGCTCCTCCAGGAGGCGCGAGGGAGGCTCGCCGCCCTCGAGACGATGCTCGCCGAGCGCGAGGGTGTACCACCCGCGGCGCGCGCGCTGGCCGAGGACGGCCACACGCTCGTGCTCTCCCGCCTGGACGTCCCGGCCGGTGACGAGCGTGCGGTCGCCGCCGCCCTCCGTGGCCGCGGCGCGGCTGTGGTCGCACCGGACGAGCGGGCCGCCCTCGCGCTCGTGCGGGAGGCGCGCCGGAGGGGGCTCGGCAGCGTCACGGTGGTGATCGGAGAGCGGCCGCTGGAGGAGTTCTCGATCGTGGAGGAGCACGAGCTGCTCGACTCGCAGACGCTCGCCGTCACCCGCGAGGGGATTGCGTATGACCCGGCGCGCCGGGAGCTCTGGTTCGCGGGCGAGGCTGCCGAGGCGGTGCTGCTCGAGCTCGAGGCCCGCCGGCGCGAGTTGGCGGACGAGGTCGCCGAGCTCGAGCGGCGGGACGCCGAGCCCGAGACGGTGGTCGACGACACTCGTTACCGGCCGCTGATCGCCGCCGCGAGGAGGCTCGAGCACGAGCTGACGGCGGCTGCGGCTGTCGCCGCGCGCTCGGAGCCGACGCTTCGCGCGCGCGCCGACGCGGGCAGTGCGCGGACGAGCGAGCTCGCCGAGGAGCTCCGGAAACTCGGGGCGGCGGAGGCGGAGGTCCGCCGGGAGGCCTCGGAGGTTGCGGCCAAGACGAGCGCCGTCGACGTTGACCTCGCCCGGCTCCACGCGGAGCGCGGCGAGGCGCAGCGCAGGCTCGAGGCCGCGGGCGCGGAGCCGGCCGAGGGCGAGGACCGGGACGCGCTCGCGGAGCGGGTCGAGAAGCTCAGGCGGCGACGAGAGGAGCTTGGCCGCGTGAACCCGCTTGCCGCAGAGGAGTACGAGCGCGAGAAGGAGAACCTCGCCGACCTGACCGCGCAGCGTGAGGATCTCGAGGCGAGCTTGACCGAGCTCGCGAAGCTCCGCGACGAGCTCCGCGCGACCGTCGAGCGGCGGTTCGCGGAGACGTTCGACGCCGTCAGCAGGCACTTCCAGGAGGTCGCGGAGACCCTGTTCCCGGGCGGCCAGGGCCGCCTCCGCCTCACCGGCGAGCAGGAGGGGGACGACGAGGACTCGCAGCCGGGGATCGAGGTGGAGCTTCGCCCGGCCGGGAAGCGCGTCACGCGGCTCTCGCTCCTCTCGGGCGGGGAGAAGGCGCTTGGCGCGATCTCGTTCCTGTTTGCGCTGTTCCTGGCGCGGCCGTGCCCCTTCTACCTCCTGGACGAGGTCGAGGCGGCGCTGGACGACGCCAACATCGGCCGCGTCGTGGAGCTGCTCCGCCGCTACGCCGGCCGCGCGCAGTTCATCGTGATCACGCACCAGAAGAAGACGATCGAGGCGGCGGACATCCTCTACGGCGTGACGATGGGCGCCGAGGGCGTCTCGCAGGTCATCTCCCGCCGTCTGCCGCGCGAGACCGAAACCGCGGAAGCCGCCGCCTAGCTAGCCTCGCGCGGTGGCCAGGACGTGGGGGCAGCTGCTCGGCGATGCCGAGACGCCGGACGAGACCGCCGAGGAGCAAGAAGGCTTCTTCTCGCGCCTGCGCGACTCGCTCGGCAAGACGCGAAGGGCGATGACGGATCAGCTCGCGGCCGCCGCCTTCGACCCGGCGGACGACGAGGCCTGGGAGCGTCTCGAGGAGGCGCTGATCGCTGCCGATGTCGGCGTTCCGACGACGGCCGAGCTCGTTCAGAGGCTCGAGGCGAAGCAGGAGCTCGGGGAGCTCGGCAGGGCGCTGGCCGACGAGGCAGCCGAGCTGCTCGGCGATCCGGGATCGTTCGACCTTCACGAGCGGCCGTCTGTA
>DATDKA010000078.1:0-9683 GCA_036520235.1 Gaiellaceae bacterium | reverse complement strand
GAGGTTCAGCCACGGGTACAGCCGTTCCGGGACGATCAGCTCCGACAGCGCAAGCGTTACGAGCCCGAGCGCGAAGACGCCGATCGTGTGCGTGACGGTGACGATGCCCCCCAGGGCCAGCGCATGCCGCGCCTTGCCGCGCGAGCCGACGAGGTCGGCGGCGACGATCGCCTTCCCGTGGCCCGGGGTGAGCGCGTGGGCCGCGCCCCAGAAGAGCGCGAGCACGAGGGCGAGCGCGATCACGCCGGCGCCTCCGTCTCGCCCGACGAGCGCCTCGAACCCACCGCGGCTGCGTTCCGCCGGAGCATCGCCGAGCGAGGGCGCAACGCCGTCCTTCGTTCCCGGGAGGACGACGGCCGTCGCGGAGGAGGTGTCGGACGGGGCGTGGAGCAGGTCGCGCGGGTAGGAGCGCAGCTCGTTGCTCGCGCTCCCCGATGGGGAGGAGGAGGTGACGATGCGCGCGCCGCGTCCGGCGCGGACGACGACCTCCTTCCAGCCGATCCGTCCGGTGAAGTTCCCGTCCCTGAACGACAACGCGCGCCCTGCGCGGCCGCCCTCGTAGACGGCGTCGAATCGGAGCGTCTTCAGCCCACCGGCGCCGGGGCGCATGGTGACGCGGCTGGCAAGCGGTCGGAGCCGAGCCCTGCGGCCGTCTAGCTCGAGCCGTAGCCCGCGGGCGAGCTGCGCGGCGATCCCGGGGCGCCGGAAGCGCGCGCCATTTTGGACCGTGGGGATCTCGGCGAGATCGACCGCATAGCGGACGAAGACACGGCTGCCGGAGACCTCCACCCCCGCGTACCGGTTGACGGTGAAGTTGCCGAGCGGATGCGCCGCGGCCCCCGCCGGCACTACGAGCGCGGCGGCGATCAGCGCGAGCACGAGGTGCTTCACGACAGTCTCCGCGCCACGGGCGCCCAGGTCGGCGAGAAGTACGGGTTCGTCCGAAGGGCCCGCCGGAACCAGTGCCGGGCGGCCGCACGGCGGCCGAGACAGCGCTCGATCATCCCGCGCTGGAAGAACTTGGGCGCGTCGAGCGTGCCGAGCCGGAGCGCGCGCCGGGAGTGGCGCAGCGCCTCGCCGCATCGGCCGTTGCGCGCGAGCGCCCAAGCCAGGACGCCTTCCGCCTCGATGCTCGGCCGCTCGGCGAGCGCCCGCCGGGCGCGCGCGGCCGACTCGCGGAGGCGGAAGCCGTGGTCGACGTTAAAGAGGGAAAGCTCGAGGTCGGTGGCGACGCCGTTCGCTGCGAAGAGGCGGTCGACGGCGGCGACGAGGCGGTACTGCTCGGCGGCCTGCCGCGGGAGGCCGCGAAGCCGATAGAGGTCGCCGAGGAAGCCGGCGTACTGCGGCAGCGGCGTCTGCTCGACCGCCTGCCGCTCGAGCGACGTCGCGGCGCGCAGCCTTCCGCGCGCGGCCTCGACATGCGCCAGCGCGTCGAGCGCCTGGACGTAGCCCGGCTGGAGCTCGAGCGCGGCGCGGTACTGCTCCGCCGCCTCGCGAAGCCGCCCTTGCGAAAAGTAGAGCTTCCCGAGCTGCGTCCGCGACCACGCTGCGGGCTCGCCACTGTCGCCGGCGGCGTCGACGGCGAGCCGCATGGCCTCGACCGCCTCCGCCTGCTCGCCGAGGAGCTCCCGCGCGTAGGAGACGCGCGAGTACGCGGTCAGCCCGGGCTTGCGCGCGGCGAGCCGGTCGAAGACCGGAAACGCCTCGTCGTAGCGCCCGAGCTCAACCAGCGAGTCGCCGAGCACCGCGTCCACGACAGCCGTGTCGGGGGCGAGCCGACGAGCCTGACCGGCGAGCCGCAGGCCCTCGCGGAAGCGATGGCGAGAGTTCGCGAGCGAGGCGAGCCCGACGAGCGCCTCCGTGTCCTGCCCGTCGCCCGCGAGCGCCTCGCGCAGAGCCTGCTCGGCCCGCCCGTAGTGGGTCGGCTCCCCCGTTCGCCGCGCCGCATCGAGCTCGCGGAAGCCGATCCGGACGAGCTGGCGGGACGTGGGCGCCGCCGCAGCGTCACCGCCTGCGCGCAGCACCCCGCCCGCCAGGAGAGCGGTGGCGGCGATCGCCGCCACCGCTCCTGCCATCAGCAGCCTGCTCACGGCTTCTGCTGGCCCTTCGTGTTGTCGAACCCGCTCGGCGGGTCGTTCTCGTACGGGAAGCCCGTCAGGTTCGGGACGTCGTTCCCGTCGACACCGTCACCGAGGAGGTCGCCCGCGGGGTGGCCGAGGAGCTTGCCGGCGACTGCGCGCTCGGCGATGTCGATCACGTCGTCGCCCAGCCGCCGACCGTTCGGGAAGCCGGCTGTGTCGCCGCCGAAGACGCCGAGCCGGTTCGGGTTCGCCGTCGGAGCGATCGACAGGTTGACGCGCAGCATGTCGGCGAGCTTCGGCCCGGTCGAGTTGAGCCCGGGCACGCCGGTGAGCAGCACGGCGACGAGGTCGTCACGGTTGTTCTCCTGGACGCCGAGGCCGTACAGCTGGTTGATCACGGCCGCGAGCAGCGGCTCGCGGTAGTACGGGAGGAACTGCGCGTCCGCGTCCGGGCTCAGTGCGTTCCAGCGGTCCTTGAGCCGGGTCGGGATGATCACCTCGTTGATCAGCGGGTTCCCGAGGCGCGAGACCTGGACCCAGTGCTTCTCGTGGCGGAAGCGGCGGACTCCCTGCCGGCGGTACTGCTTGATCCGCATCCGCGTCCGCTCGGTCGTCGCCCAGACGCCGACGGTGTGATCGCCGTCGTCGAGCTGCGCGATCGGGATCTGCAGCGCGATGCCGTGGACGCCGTAGCCGGCGAAGAAGTCCTTGCCGCCACCCGCGTTGCCCGGAGGCTTGCGGATCGCGACGAGGTCGAAGATCGCGCCGATGTCGGCGAAGAACGCGTCCTCACGCTGGCCGGCGAAGACCTTCCCGCCGCCCGCCAGGCTCGTCACAGCGGCGTTCGCCAGCTGCCGATAGTTCGGCGTCGTCCGCGGGCCGATGTTGTTTGGCGGGGTGACGCCACGGGCGACCACGACCTCCTCGTCGCCCGTGATGCGGGAGACGACGTAGTCCTGGACGGTGTTCCCGAGGAAGAGCGATCCGTCGCGGTTCTTGAAGCGGAACCGGTACGTCACGTCCGGCTTCGCGTCGCCGTTCCGGTCGATCTTGATGCTGTACCGGGCCCGCTCGGAGAAGCGGTACCAGTTCGGCCCTGCGGCCGGGTCCTCTGCCGGGATCCAGTTCGCGATCACCGTGAGGCTGTTAGGCGCGTCCACGCTTCTGAACGCGTAGAGATCCGTCGTGTCCGCCGACGGGTCTTCGGCGATCAGCGGCGCTTCGCGATGGCTCGAGGCGGTGCCGGCCTGCGGGGCCGGGCCGCGAACGAGCACGACGGCGAAGGCGACCGCGACGCCGATAGCTGCAAGCACGAGAGTTCGCATGGAAAGTGCGGCTCCTTTCGCGTTGGGGTCGCGGCTGATTCGCGCGAGCCCCCGGACCGGTTCGGTCAGCCGGAGACGCGGGTGCCGGCTCGGCCGGCGAGTGCATCCTCAACGCGGTCGAGAGCGGTGATGATCGCCTCGCCGCCGGCGCGGGCCATCGCTGCGGCTGCCTCGACCTTCGGCCGCATCGAGCCTTCCGCCAGTTCGGGCGCCAGCGCCTCGGCCTCGTCGGTCGTCAGCTCGCGGACGACCTCCTCGGCCGGCGTGCCCAAGCCGCGCTTGACCGCGGCGACGTCGGTGAGGATCAGCAGCCGCTCGGCGCCGAGCGCGGCGGCGAGGAGCGCGGAGGCGCGGTCCTTGTCGATCACCGCTTCCACGCCGCGAAGGCGGCCTTCCCGGCGGACGACGGGGATTCCGCCTCCCCCGCACGCGACGGCGACGGCCCCAGCGTCGAGCAGCGCCCGTACCTGCTCCAGCTCCACGACCTCGAGCGGGGTGGGAGAGGCGACGGCGCGGCGCCAGCCACGGCCCGGCTCCTCCACCAGCGGCCAGCCGCGCTGGTGCTCGAGCACGCCTGCCTGCTCGCTCGAGTAGAAGGGGCCGATCGGCTTCGTCGGGCGGTCGAAGGCAGGGTCGTCCTCGGCGACGACGACGTGGGTCAGCAGACACGCGACCGGTCGACCGGCGACGGGGCCGAGCTCAGCTTCGATGAGCGCCCCGATCTCCGCCTGCGTCTGCGCGACGGCGAGATAGAGCGGCAGCGGCGGCACCTCGTCGGCGGCGCGCTCCTGTCGAAGCAGCCCGTTGCCGACCTGCGGACCGTTCCCGTGCGTGATCACCACGCGAGGCTCGTCGAAGATCGGCCCGAGCGAGGCGGCCGCCTCCCGGAGCCGCGCGGCCTGCTCCGCCGCCGAGCCCCGGTCACCTGCCTGGATCAGGGCATTGCCCCCGAGGGCAACGACCGTGGTCAAGCGACGGCGGCTTCGGTCCCGGTCGTCGTGATGCCGCGCTCGGCGAGCAGGTCGGCGAGGGTTGGCGAGCTCAGCTCCTCGAGCCGGTACGTGACGCGCAGCGCCGGCTTGTCGAAGTCGATTACCCGCCGGAGGTCGATCGGCGTGCCGATCAGGACCAGGTCGGCGTCGGAGCGCTCGATCGTCTGACGCAGCTCGTCCATCTGCTCGTCGCCGTAGCCCATCGCGGGGAGGAGGCCCTGGATGTGCGGCCACTCCTCGAGCGTCCGCGCGATCGACCCGACGGCGAACGGCCGCGGATCGACGAGCTCGGCCGCGCCGTTCGCCCTCGCCGCGAGGACCGCCGCCCCGTACGTCATTTCGCCGTGCGTCAGGGTGGGCCCGTCTTCGATCGCCAGCACGCGCTTCCCCTCGATCGCTTCCGCCTCCTCGACGTGGAAGGGCGAGGCGGCCCGTACGACGGTGGCGCTCGGGTTCACCTGCGCGATCGACCTGAGCACGGTCTCGACGTCCTCCGGTTTCGCCGTGTCGAGCTTGTTGACGACGCAGACGTCGGCCATCCGCAGGTTGGTCTCGCCGGGGTGGTACCGGAGCTCGTGGCCCGCGCGGTGCGGATCGACGACGACGATGTGGAGGTTCGGCTTGATGAACGGCGTGTCGTTGTTGCCGCCGTCCCAGAGGATCACGTCGGCCTCCTGCTCGGCCTGGTCGAGGATGGCGGCGTAGTCGATCCCGGCGAAGACGACGTTGCCCTCGGCGATGTGCGGCTCGTACTCCTCGCGCTCCTCGATCGTGCAGTCGGCAGCGTCGAGATCGGCGTAGTCGGCGAACCGCTGGACTGCCTGGCGCGTCAGGTCGCCGTAGGGCATCGGGTGCCGCAAGACCGCGACGCGCTTGCCGTTCGCGCGGAGCACGCCGGCCACGTGCCGTGTCGTCTGGCTCTTGCCCGACCCGGTGCGGACGGCGCAGACGGCGACGACGGGCCTCGATGAGGTGAGCATCGTGTCGTGCGGCGACAGCAGCCCGTAGTTGGCGCCTGCAGCGAGCGCGCGCGAGCCGATGTGCATCACGTGCTCGTGCGTGACATCCGAGTAGGCGAAGATCACGTCGTCGATCTGTTCGTCGCGGACGAGCTCCTCGAGCTGCTCCTCCGGCCGGATCGGGATGCCCTGCGGGTACAGGTCGCCGGCCAGCTCCGCCGGGTATACGCGGCCGTCGATGTTGGGAATCTGCGTCGCGGTGAACGCGACGACCTCGTACTCCGGGCGCCCGCGATAGACGAGGTTGAAGTTGTGGAAGTCCCGGCCCGCGGCGCCAACGATGACTACGCGTCTTCGCTCCATGAATAAAGCCTATTCAGTTTGCAGGACGACGCCTACCAGCCGGTCGGTTAGATTCGGGTCGTGGCACGGTTCGCCGACTCGCTGAACGAGCAGATCGCGTACGAGTTCGCGGCCTCGCAGCAGTACATCGCGATCGCCGTCCACTACGACGCCGAGTCGCTGCCCCAGCTCGCCGCCCACTTCTACCGCCAGGCGGTCGAGGAGCGGAACCACGCGATGATCATGGTGCAGTACCTGCTCGACGCGGATGAAGCCGTGCGGATCCCGGGTGTCGAAGCCCCGAAGACGGACTTCGGCAGCGCCGGTGAGCCGGTCGCACTGGCGCTCGAGCAGGAGAAGCGCGTGACCGACCAGATCGTCGCGCTCGTCTCGCTGGCACGCGAGGAGGGGAACCTCGTCGGCGAGCAGTTCCTCCACTGGTTCCTGCAGGAGCAGCGGGAGGAGGTGTCGTCCATGTCACACCTGCTCGCGACGGTCGAGCGCGCGGGTGACAACCTCCTGCTCGTCGAGGAGATCCTGGCGCGCACGGCGGGCGACGAGAGCCCGCTCGAGGCGGGCGCGCCTCCCGCCGCCGGCGGCGCGCTCTAGTTCGCGGCGCGGCTACGTCCTAACGGGCGCGAGCTCGGCGAGGAATCCGCGCGTCGCGTCGAGCAGCGGTTCGACCTCGCCGGTGAACGGCGTGTGGTCCTCGCCCGGAAGCTCGACGAACCGCGCGTCCGGGATCTGCTCGGCGAGGAACTTCGCCGCGCCGAGCTCGACCACGCGGTCGCCGGCGCGATGCGCGACGAGGGTTGGGAGGTCAAGGTCCGGGAGCAGGCCGCAGACGTCGATCTCCATGTTGATTCGCTGGAAGTTTCGGAACGTCTCCGGGCTTGCACTCTCACGGAAGTACGAAGACCAGTCGCGCGCCATGTCGTCGTCGCCCGCGCTCAGGCTCGGCGCGTACAGCGTCATGACCTCGAGGCCGTGCTCGAGCGTGCCCCAACGCCTCGTGTCGCGATTGAGCTGGTCGACGAACTCCTCGCTCGTCGGACCGAAGGGGTGGTCGTCAGAGCGCACGTATCGGGCCGAGGTCCCGAAGAGGATCAAAGCGGCGGTCCGCTCCGGGTAGGTCGCCGCGAAGAGGATGCTCGTTGAGCCTCCGGCGTCGACCCCGAAGAGCACGGCGCGTTCGGATCCTGCTGCGTCGAGCACGGCCTTCAGGTCCTCGACGCGAGTCTCCAGTGTCGGGAGGTCGCGGACCCGATCCGAGCAGCCCGTGCCGCGCTTGTCGAGCTGGATCACCCGTGCGAACTCGGCGAGCGACCGCAGGAAGTCACCACGCCCCGGCAGGCTCCAGCTGAGCTCGATGTGGGAGACGAAGCCCGGGACGAAGACGAGGTCGAGAGGCCCGGCACCGAACGCCTGGTAGGCGATCGAGACGTCGCCGCTACGGGCGTACTGCGTTTCCGGGATGTCGCTCACCGAGCTACTGGAGCTGCTCGCGCAGCGTCTGCGCGAAGGCTTCCATCTCGAGCTCCTGGCCCGTCACGTCGGCGAGCAGCTCGTCCGCGTTCAGACGGTGACCCTCGGACCAGAGCTCGCGGAGCATGCCGCCCGCCTTGCGGTCTGCGAACCAGTCCGAGCCGAAGCGCTCGCGGAAGTGCTCGCGGAGCTGCGACTGGAGCGCCCAGGAGCGGAGGTAGCCCGTGACGTAGAAGCTCGGGTCGATGTCGCCGAGGAAGTCCGTCGGGCTGGGCTCGATCTTCAGCGCGTCGCCGAGCAGCTCGACGTACCGCGCCGACATCACCTTCGGATCGAGCTCGGTCACGGCGTGGAACTCGAGCTCGTAGAGGAGCTTGCCGCAGTACCGCCGCAGCAGGTAAAGCGATCCCGTCGCCGCCTCGGCCGCGAAGTCCTCCGGCTTCGGGAAATCGAGCCGCCGGGAAAGCCAGCCGGGCTCGAGCAGGAGGTGCTCCATCATCGTCGCCCAGGCCTCGGTGACCGAGACGTCGCCGAGTCGCTTGGCTTCCACCGGCAGATCCGCCGACACGTGGGCGTAGTGCTCCGTATGGCCCGCCTCGTGGAAGAGCGCGCGCCAATCGTCGGCGCCGCCCATCGGCTGGATCACGAGCACGACCCGGCCGGGCACCTCGATCGGCGCGCAGAAGGCGCGTGGGCTCTTCTTCGGCCGCTGCTCGATGTCGAGCTCGACGTTCTGCTGCGAGCGCAGGTCGATGCCGAGGTCGGCGAGCGTCACCTCGAGCGCGGGCATCATTTTTGCGGCCGGGAACGCCTGGTCCCACCCGGGCGCGCGGAACACGCGCGTGACGTCCCAGCGCCGGGCTTCGGAGAGGCCGACGCCCGCCCGTGTACGGAAGAGGCGATCGGCGTGCTCCTCGTACAGCCCCTCCGTGGACTCGAGCACCGCGCGGCACTGGTCGGCGAGCTCCTCGATCCGGAAGCCGAAGCGCTTGTAGAGGTCGAGGTACGTCTCCGAGCCGAGCTGCGGCACCGCGCGGTCGACCGTCGCGACGCCGTCCTCGAGGATCGGGTTGATGTGCTCCTCGGTGAGACGGTTCCGGGCCTCCTCGAGCCGTTCCCGCCTGGCCCGGTCCTCGGAGTTGGCCATCGTCGGCCGGATCATCCGGTAGCCGATCGTCTCGCCGTCCACGCTCGCCTCGAGCTCGGCCTCGAGCGCGGCCACCTTCTCGCTGTGCTCGCGTGTCAGCTCGCCGAGGTAGTTCTCGCACGCGAAGCGCCAGAGCTCGACAACGCCGCCGTCGCTCTGCGCCGCCTGCCCGAGCGCCTGGGCTTGCCCGAGCTCGGACAGCTCCGGATAGCGCTCGTAGAGCGGCTTCAGGTCGAGTGTGTCCTTGTGGCCCGCGTAGTGGAGGTAGTACTCCTCGTCCAGCTCCGCGACGAACCGGTCGATCCGGTCGCGGTAGGTGTCGAGGTCTCGCGCCGACGGGGGAGCCGTAGCCATCGGCCCGTAGGATAGTGGCGTGCGCGAGATCACCCTCCGGAGTGAGCGGCGCACCCAGCTGATCGAGATCACGGGGGAGGTCGAGAGAGTGCTCGAGGGGGCGGAGGGTGCGGCGGCGCTCGTCTACGTGCCGCACACGACGGCCGGTGTGACGATCAACGAGCGCGCCGACCCCGCGGTCGCACGTGACTTCGAGCGCGCGCTCGAGCGGATCGTCGGCGACGACTGGGGCTGGGAGCACGTCGAAGCCGGTGAGGAGAACGCGCCCTCTCACATCCGCGCATCCTTGATGGGCCCGCAGGTGCTCGTGCCGCTCGAGGGAGGGCGACTCGCCCTGGGGACCTGGCAGGGGATCTTCTTCTGCGAGTTCGACGGCCCGCGGTCGCGGCAGGTCCTCGTGACGGCGCTCGCATGATCGAGGTCGAGCGCCTCACGAAGCGGTACGGCAAGACCGTCGCCGTCGACGACCTCACCTTCCGCGTCGAATCGGGTCGCATCACGGGCTTCCTCGGCCCGAACGGCGCCGGCAAGACGACGACGCTGAAGGCGGCGCTCGCGCTGATCCGTCCGACCTCGGGCGAGACGAAGGTGCTCGGGCGCCACTACCGGGACCTCGAGGACCCGGTCCGGAAGGTGGGAGCGGTGCTCGAGACGTCGCGCTACCACCCGGGCCGTTCGGGCCGGAACCACCTCCGCGTCGTCGCCGCGCAGGCGGGGATCCCGCGCGGGCGGGTCGAGGAGGTCCTCGAGCTCGTCGCACTCAAGGACGCCGCGAGGCGCCGCGTCGGCGGTTACTCGCTCGGGATGCGCCAGCGGCTCGGGCTCGCTGCAGCGCTCCTCGGCGACCCGGAAGTGCTGATCCTCGACGAGCCGGCGAATGGGCTCGACCCGGCCGGGATCCGCTGGCTGCGCGACCTCCTGCGCCAGCTGGCGGGGCGCGGCCGCACGATCCTGATCTCGAGCCACGTCCTCGCCGAGGTCGAGCAGATCGTCGACGA
>DATDKA010000077.1:0-31962 GCA_036520235.1 Gaiellaceae bacterium | reverse complement strand
GGGGCTGGCGTCATCGCTAGCGGAGATGGCGCGCGACGGCGCCGGCGTCGACGTCGAGCTCGACCGCGTCCCGCTACGCGAGGACGACCTCGAGCCCTGGGAGATCATGATCTCGGAGAGCCAGGAGCGGATGGTGTGCGTCACGGACCGCGTGGACGAGGTGGCGGCTGTCTGCCGGAAGTGGGACCTGCATCACGCCGTGATCGGCGAGGTGACGAGCACCGGCGAGCTGCGGGCGTTCCACGAGGGCGAGCTCGTCGGCGGGATCCCGGCGCAGGTGCTGACGGACGAGTGCCCGCGCTACCGGGTTCCCATGTTGCCGAAGGAAACCGAGCGCGCCTCGGCTCCGGCCGAGCCCAACCTCCGCAGCCGGCGCTGGATCTACGAGCGCTATGACCAGCTGGTCGGCTCGCGGACGGTGCGCCGGCCAGGCCTCGACGCCGCCGTCCTCCAGCTGCTGCCGTCGACCCGCGGGCTGGCGGTGTCGCTCGACGGGCCTCCGGTCGGGGAGCGCGACCCGTTTCGCGCCGGCGCGCTGGCCGTGCTCGACGCGGCGCGGAATGTCGCCTGCGTGGGCGGCGAGCCGATCGGGCTCACGGACTGCCTCAACTTCGGCAATCCGGAGAAGCCGGAAATCGCGTGGGAGCTCGAGCAGGCGATCGAGGGCATCGTGCAAGCGGCGGAGGCGCTCGGCATCCCTGTCGTATCCGGGAACGTCTCCCTCTACAACGACACGGACGGACGCTCGATCCCGCCGACGCCGGTCGTCGGCTGCGTCGGACTCGTCCCGGACGTCCGACGGATCCCACAACGCTGGCGCCCAGGGGACAAGCTCAGCGTTGTCCGAGGGGCAAGTAACAACTTGTTACTTGCCCCGGAGTGGCTCGCTGCCGAGGCCGAGCTGGTCGAGCTCGTGAGTCAGGCAGCTCCAGGGCTTTCACTCGTCCACGACGTCTCCGACGGCGGGCTCGAGGTGGCCCTTCGGGAGATGGCCGACTGGAGCGGAACGGCAAGTAACAAGTTGTTACTTGCCGAGGACGTCCCGAGCCCCGACACCGTTCGCTTCGTGATCGCCGGCCGCGTCGTTCCGGAGTTCGCGGAGGAGGTCGGCGAGGTCTAGCCATGTGCGGCGTGTTCGGGATCCGGGCTCCTGAGCGCGACGTCGCGCGCGTCGCGTACTTCGGGCTCTTCGCGCTGCAGCACCGCGGGCAGGAGTCCGCCGGGATCGCCGTCTCGGATCGTGGGCGCCTCACCGTGCTCCGCGACATGGGCCTCGTCGCGCAGGTGTTCTCGGAGCAGACGCTGCACGGCCTCCAGGGCGACGTCGCGATCGGCCACACCCGCTACTCGACGACCGGCTCGACGCAGTGGGCGAACGCACAACCGCTCGTCCACCACGGCCGTGCCCGCACGGTCGCGCTCGGCCACAACGGGAACCTGACGAACGCCGAGGAGCTCCGCCACGAGCTCGCCGACGAAGGCGTCAAGCTCGCCTCCACCTCGGACTCCGAGCTGATCGCCGCCCTGATCGCGAACGACGAGGCGCCGCTCGAGGAGGCCGTCGGAAACACGCTCGCCCGCCTCGAGGGCGCGAGCACGGTCGTCGCGCTCGCCGAGGGGAAGCTGCTCGGCTTCCGCGACCCGCACGGCTTCCGGCCGCTCGCACTCGGCCGGATCGACGGCGACTGGGCGCTCGCCTCCGAGAGTTGCGCTCTCGACCTCGTCGGCGCCGAGTACGAGCGCGAGGTTCAGCCGGGCGAGCTCGTCGCAATCGACGACGAGGGCCTCCACTCGTACCAGTCCGTCGAGCCGGCGCAACCGGCGCTCTGCCTGTTCGAGTTCATCTACCTCGCACGCCCGGACTCGCGGCTTGCACACGAGGAGATCCACACCGCGCGCGTTCGGATGGGCGAGGCGCTCGCGCGCGAGGCACCGGTCGAGGCCGACCTCGTGATGCCCGTCCCCGACTCCGGCACCCCCGCGGCGATCGGCTTCGCGCGCGCCTCCGGGATTCCGTTCAGCGAGGGCCTGATCAAGAACCGCTACGTCGGCCGCACGTTCATCCAGCCCGACCAGGGTCTCCGCGAGCAGGGGATCAAGCTGAAGTTCAACCCACTGGCCGAGGTGTCCGGCAAGCGGGTCGTCGTCGTGGACGACTCGATCGTCCGGGGGACGACGATGCGACAGCTCGTGTCGGTGCTCCGGGAGGCCGGCGCGACGGAGGTGCACATCCGGGTGTCGTCACCCCCGGTCGTCTCGCCCTGCTTCTACGGCATCGATTTCGGCGACGACCGCCAGCTCGTCGCCGCCGGCCAGACCGTGGAGGAGACGCGTGCGCAGATCGGCGCAACAACCCTCGCCCACCTCTCGCTCGAGGCGGCGCAGGAGGCGACGACGCGCCCGGCATCCGAGTGCTGCCGCGCGTGCTTCACGCGCGAGTATCCGACCCGCATCCCTGCGGATCGGACACTCGCGAAGCTTCGGTTCGAGCCGGCGACCGTGTAAAAGCGACCGACCGTGCCGGCAAAGCCGGCACGGTCTCTGTCGGAACCGCCGAGTCGGTTCCTCAGGCTACTGCTCGAGCACGCGGCTCGCCTTGGCGATCCCGCGCGAGAGGATGTAGGCGATCGTCACCCACTTGAAGAAGTCGAACCACGACGCCGCGTCGAGCACGTCGGAGGCCCAGGCGACGATCCAAGCGACGATCAGGACGATCAGGTAGAGCGCGAACTCGGCGTTGCCTGGGATGGGCAGCCGAGCGACGTCGACGGTGACTCCCCCGCCGCTGTAGCCCCGCGGATTCGACCGGGTCGGCTCGTCGGGACCGGTGGACATCGTTCTCCTTTCTCTCAGGCTGCTTGGCCGGGAACGTGGACGATCTCGAGCTTGAGGCCGTCCGGGTCATAGAAAAACACGGCGTAGTACCCGGGGATGTACCCGTACTCCCGCGGGAGGCTCTCGATCTCCGCACCGTGCTCCTCGAGCCAGTCGGCGCGCTCGTCCACGACGGAGCGCGAATAGGCCTCGAAGGCGAGATGGTGGAGGCCGAGCCGGTACCGGTCGACGCCGTCCGGCGTCTCCGACTGGGCCTCGCGGAGCCCGATCGAGCTACCCGGGCCCCAGAGGTACCAGATCGTCTCCCCGCGCTCACCCTCCGTCTCCGAGAGGCCGTGCCAGCCGAGTGGGCCGAGGAGATCCCGGTAAAACGACAGGCTGCGCTCGATCGAGGAGACGACGAGATCGACGTGGTGCACGCCTGAGGAGCGCATGTGCCGTGCAGCACGGTTCAGCCTGCGCCCTCAAGCTCCTTCCCCCGGCCGTAACGGACGGCTCGCCGGGCGGTGCGCGGATCGACCCCTTCCTCGAGCAGCCGCTGGCGCAGCTCGCCCTCGGCCGCCAGCTTGAGGAACAGCCAGGCGAGGGCCCCGATCGTGACCAGCGAGCCCTCGATCATCATGATCGTCCCGGCCCAGCCCTGGTCCTCGAGCGGGCTGATCCCCCACCGGCCGCGGTCCTCGTAGAAGGGGTAGATCACGCTGCCGGACCAGATGAAGACGTTCCCGAGCACGGTCTCGATCAGCCGGACGGCCAGTACGTAGCCGAACTTGGCGCCGGTGCCGAACCACTCCGGCCCCGGGAGCACCTCGACGACCGCCGCCCACATGATCACGCCGGCCGCGAAGAAGCAGATGTGCTCGAGCGCGTGGATCGCTCCGTGGTGGAGCGCCGCGTCGTAGAAGCGCGGCAGGTGCCAGAGGTAGAGATTCAGCGTCCAGAGCGGGAGCGCGACCAGCGGATGGCCGAGGATCCGGAGTCGCGACACCGGCTCGAGCGCGAGCAGCGGCCGTAGGATCGGCCCCGTGAGCCCGACGACGAAGGCCAGAGCGGCCAGATCGCCGATCACGACATGCTGGGTCATGTGGACGAGGAAGAGCTCGTCCTCGTAGGGCATCAGCGCGCCCCCGGCCAGCAGGACGAGCGAGAGCGCGAACGAGGCCTGCCGCCACCACGCGACCGGCGCACCCCGCTGCGCGAGCGTCCGGGCGCGCCTGAAGTACATAGCCCCGAAGGCCACGGCCGGCGCGAGTTGCAGCAGGATCGTCATTCGTCGCCTTTAGAGTGCATCCCGGTTGGAGGGTAGGACGTACGAGGCGGCGGGAGTCTCCCTCGCCGCGGCCGAGTCGGTCGTCGACCGGTTGCGCGCCGCGGTCGAGTCGACGGGCGCGCGCGGGTTCGGCGCGTTCGCCGGGCTCCACCCGATCGACGACGGCCGCCTCCTCGCCGCTTCGACCGACGGGGTCGGGACCAAGCTGATCCTCGCCCGCCAGCGAGGCCGGCTGCGGGACTGCGGCGCGGACCTCGCCGCGCACTGCATCAACGACGTGATCACGACCGGCGCCCAGCCGCTGCTCCTGCTCGACTACATGGCCGCGAACCGAATCGAGCTGGACGAGGTCGCGGAGCTCGTGGAGGGCGCCGCCGAGGTCTGTCGCGCCGCGGGCGTCGCCCTGGTCGGCGGCGAGACCGCCGAGCTGCCCGGAATCTATGCCGAGGGCCAGCTCGACTTCGCGGGGACGTGCGTAGGGATCATCGAACGCGACCACCTGATCGACGGCTCCCGCGCGGAGGAGGGCGACGCGGTCGTCGGGTTCCCGTCGGCGGGACTGCACGCGAACGGGTTCACGCTTGCGCGCCGAGTGCTCGAGGACGAGGACTACGACGGTCCCGACCTGCTCGCACCGACGCGGCTGTACCTCGACGACGTGCGCGCGCTTCGCGACCCGCACGCGCTCGCGCACGTCACCGGTGGTGGGATCGCGGGCAACCTCGCGCGGGTGATCCCCAGCGGCCTCCGCGCCGAGCTCGACTGGGACGCCTGGGAGCGCCCGCCGGTGTACGCGTGGCTCGCGAGACACGTCGAGGAGGACGAGCTCCGGCGGGTCTTCAACCTCGGAATCGGCTACTGCGCCGTCGTCTCCGAACCCGGCGACGCGACAGTGATCGGCCGGATCGTCGCCGCGTGATCGGCGTCCTTGTCAGCGGCGAGGGGACGAACCTCCAGGCGCTGCTCGACGCCGGACTCCCCGTAACTTGTGTGGCATCAAACGTCGTCGGCGCTCCGGCGCTCGAGCGGGCCGAGGGAGCGGGTGTTGCAACGCAAGCCTTCCCGCTCGAGGAGTACGAGACGCGGGAGGAGCGCGACGACGCCATGGCGACCTGGCTGCAGACACATGGCGTCGACCTCGTCGTCTGCGCCGGGTACATGCACCTGCTCCGGAAGCCGTTCCTCGACCGGTTCGCGGGGCGGATCGTCAACACGCACTCGGCCCCGCTCCCGGATTTCCCCGGCGCTCACCCGATCGAAGACGTGCTCGCCGCCGGCGTCGACGAGACGGCCGCGACGGTGCACTACGTGGACGAGGGAGTCGACACCGGCGCGGTGATCGCCGCGGAGGCCGTTCCCGTCCTCGCGGGCGACACCGCCGAGACGCTTCGCGCCCGCGTGCAGGCAGTCGAGCACCGCCTGCTCCCCCGCACGGTCCGGGAGCTCATCAGCTGATCCGCCGCGCCCTCCTTTCGGTGTGGGACAAGGAGGGCCTGGTGGGCTTCGCCGAGGGGCTTCGAGCACACGGCGTCGAGCTGGTGGCGAGCGGCGGGACGGCCGAGCATCTGCGCGAGCACGGGATCGAGGCGACGCCGGTCGAGGAGCTGACGGAGATCCCGGAGATGCTCGGCGGGCGCGTGAAGACGCTCCATCCGCGCATCCACGCCGCCATCCTCGCCCGGCGCGACCATCCCGACGACCTGGCGGCGCTCGACGAGCACGAGATCGAGCCCTTCGACCTCGTCTGCGTGAGCCTCTATCCGTTCAGCCAGATCGCCGGGCGCTACGGCGTGACGGAGGAAGAGGCGGTCGAGATGATCGACATCGGCGACCCCTCGATGCTCCGCGGCGCTGCGAAGAACTTCGCCCACGTCGTGCCCGTCTGCCGGCCCGAGCGCTACCCTCGGATCCTCGACGAGCTCGAGGCGACCGGCGAGGTTTCCGCGGATTTGCGGCGCGAGCTCGCCGCCGAGGCGTTCGCGACAACTGCGGCGTACGAGGCCGCGATCTCGACCTGGTTCCTCGGGCGCGAGCCGTTCCCGGAGCGCTTCATCCCGACCTTTCGAAAGGTGGACGAGCTCTCGTACGGCGAGAACCCCCACCAGCGGGCGGCCTACTACGCGGAGGACGGCGCGCGGCGCCACCTCCTCTCCCGGGTCGAGCAGGTGCACGGCAAGCAGCTCTCCTACAACAACCTCAACGACCTCTCCGCGGCGCGGCGACTGCTCGGCGAGTTCCAGCTGCCGGCGGCCGTGGTCGTCAAGCACGCGCAGCCGTCGGGCGTCGGCGTAGCCGCGTCCATCGAGGAGGCCTTCACGAAGGCGCACGACGCGGATCCGGTGTCGGCGTACGGGATGGTGCTGGCGCTCAACCGGCCGGTGAGCGAGGAGCTGGCGCGAGAGCTCGCGGCGAAGTTCGTCGAGGTCGTGATCGCACCCGACTACGACGAGGCGGGCCTGGAGGCGATGCGCGAGAAGCCGGCGACGCGGATCCTGGTCGACCGGGAGCGCCGGCGGAACGATCTCGGCGAGCGCGAGTACAAGCGTGTGATCGGCGGTCTCCTCGTGCAGGACGGCGACCGCGAGGTCGACGACCGCAGCGGGATGGAGCTCGTCTGCGGCGAAGCGAGCGAAGACCTGTGGGGCGACCTGCTCTTCGCTTGGCGTGTCTGCAAGCACGTCGTCTCGAACGCAATCGTGCTGGCCAAGGACCTCCGGACGATCGGGATCGGCGCGGGCCAGACGAGCCGGGTGGACGCCTCGCGGATCGCGATCGAGAAGGCGCGAGAGCACGGCCACGACCTCGCCGGCTCCGTCCTCGCCTCCGACGCCTTCATCCCGTTCGCCGACGGCGCCGAGGCGGCGCTCGAGGCCGGCGTGACGGCGATCATCCAACCCGGCGGAGCCAAGCGGGACGCCGACGTGGTCGAGGCCGTCCGGAACGCGGGCGCCACGATGATCTTCACCGGCCGCCGCCACTTCCGCCACTGACCGCGCACTAGGCTTCCGCGATGCCCCGCGAGTACCCGACGGCGCTCGAGCTCGTCGGCCAGACCCCGATCATCCGCCTCCAGAAGGTCGCGCCGCCCGGCGGGCCGGAGCTCCTCGTCAAGCTCGAGTACCTGAACCCGGGGGGCTCGGTGAAGGACCGCATCGGCCTGCCGCTGATCGAGGCAGCGGAGCGCGACGGCCATCTCAAGCCAGGCGGGACGATCGTCGAGCCGACCTCCGGCAACACCGGTGTCGGCCTCGCCGTCGCCGCCGCGATCAAGGGCTACCGCTGCATCTTCGTGATGCCGGACAAGATGAGCCAGGAGAAGATCTCGCTGCTGCGCGCCTACGGCGCCGAGGTCGTGATCTGCCCCACCGCCGTCGACGCCGACTCGCCCGAGAGCTACTACTCGGTCTCCGACCGCCTCGCCGAAGAGATCCCGGGCGCCTTCAAGCCCGACCAGTACTCGAACATGGCGAATCCCGACGCCCACTACGAGCAGACCGGCCCTGAGATCTACGAGCAGACCGGCGGGGAGCTCGACGCCTTCGTCGTCTCCGTCGGCACCGGCGGGACCGTCTCCGGCGCCGGTCGCTACCTCAAGGAGCGAAACCCGGACATCCTGATCGTCGGCGCCGACCCCGAGGGCTCGGTCTACACCGCGACGGACGAGACGGACATCCACCCGTACCTCGTCGAGGGGATCGGCAAGGACACCTGGCCGAGGACGATGGCCCGCGACGTCGTGGACGAGTGGATCCGCGTCTCCGACCGCGACTCGTTCCTCACCGCCCGCCGCCTCGCCCGTGAGGAGGGGATCCTCGCGGGAGGCTCAGGCGGCACTTCCGTCTCTGCGGCGCTCGAGGTCGCGAAGCGCTTCGGCTCCGGCGGGCGGATCCTGACGATGATCCCCGACAGCGGCCGCAACTACCTCTCGAAGTTCTACGACGACAACTGGATGCTCGACCACGGCTTCCTCGAGCGCCATGCGCCCGCCCCGACGGTCGACCAGGTGCTGAGCTCGAAGGACACCGAGGAACCGGACATCCCGGCGCTCGTCACGATCGCCGCCAACCAGAAGGTCGGCGCCGCGATCGACCTGATGCAGCGTTACTCGATCTCGCAGCTCCCCGTGATCCGCGACGGGGAGCTCGAGTCGCTCGCCGACGTGATCGGATCGCTCCAGGACCGCGACCTCCTCGACCGCGTCTTCAAGAACCCGGACGCGCTCCATGAGGACGTCGCGGCCGCGATGCAGGCGCCGCTCGCGGCGATCGACGCGGGCGACCCGCTCGACGAGGTGTTCGCGACGCTAACGGGCCAGCGGAACGCCGTCCTCGTCGCGCGCGGCGGACGCCCGGTGGGCGTTCTCACCCGCACCGACCTGCTGGAGTACCTCGCGCACCACCGGTAGCCGCTTGAGGGTCGCGCTCTTCTCCGACGTTCACGGCAACGGCGTCGCGTTCCGGGCGATGCTCGACGACCTCGCCGGACAGGATTACGACGCAATCGTCTGCCTCGGCGACCACGCGCAGGGCGGGCCGGAGCCCGCCGAGTGCCTGAGCCTCCTTCGCGACCTTGGCGCGCCGGCGGTGATGGGCAACTCCGACCACTTCCTGCTCACGCTCGACTTCGGCCAGGAGGAGGTGACGGAAGCCCAGATCGAGAATGCGAAATGGGCGCAGTCGCAGCTCTCCGACGACCTGCGCGCCTTCCACGAGAGCTTTCCGCCGACGGCCGAGCTCGACCTCGGCGCGGGGCGCACGCTGCTCGCCTTTCATGCCACGCCGCGCTCGCGCGAGGAGATCGTCGGGCCGTGGATCGAGGAGGAGGAGTTCCGCGAGCCGTTCGCAGGCCTTGACGCGTCCGTCTTCGCCGGCGGCCACACGCACCAGCAGTGGACGCGGCGGCTCGGCGGCGCCTACTACGTGAACCCGGGGAGCGTCGGGCTGCCGGTCGACCACCTCCAGTCGGGCCCGACCAAGGCCGAGCGGCAGGCCGAGTACGCGATTCTCGCGATCGACGGCCCGGCGATCGGCGTCGAGTTCCGGCGCGTCCCCTTCGACGTGGACGAGCTGCTCCGCAGCGTCGAAGAGAGCGGCATGCCATACCCGGACAACGCCGCCGCGCCCTGGCTCCCATGAAGCTCACCATCCCGGAGGCTCGGCGCCGCGCCGTCTGCGGGCAGCTGCTCCCCGCGCCGAAGGGGACTTCGATCCTCGACGTCGTGCGGCACGTCGGCTACCTCCAGCTCGACCCGACGAACTCGATCGCCCGCAGCCACCTCCTCGTGCTCTGGAGCCGGCTCGGCGGCTTCGACGAGGCCGAGCTCGAGCGTCTGCGCTGGGAGGCGCGGGAGCTCTACGAGTACGCCGCAGCAATCGTGCCGACCGTGGACCACCCGATCCACAGGACGCACATGCGGCGCTTCCCGGAGGCGTACGGCGGCCCCTGGCCGGCCGAGCTCAACAAGTGGATGCGCGACAACGGCGCGCTCCGTCGCTCGATCGTTTCGCAGCTCCGGAAGAACGGGGCCACGGCTGGTCGCGACCTCGAGGACATCTCCAAGCGCTCGTGGCGCTCGACCGGCTGGACGAACAGCCGCAACGTCTCGCGGATGCTCGAGCTGATGCACGCGAAGGGCGAGATCGTAGTCGCGGGGCGCTCAGGTCAGCAGCGGGTCTGGGACCTCGGCGAGCGCTGGCTCCCGAAGGACTCGGAGCGGCTGACCGCCCGCCAGGCGGATCGGCTCACGCTCGAGCGCTCGGCGCGCAGCCTCGGGGTCGCGACTGCGTCCGAGATCCGGCGCGAGTTCTTCGCCGGCGGTCCGTGGCCGGGGCCTGAGCCGGCGTTCAGGTCACTCGTCCGCGACCGGACGCTCCTGCCGGTGGAGGTGGAGGGCCTGAAGGGCGAGCGCTACGTCCATCGCGACATGCTGGAGGTGCCGGCCCAGCGCCGGGGCTTTACGACCTTCCTCTCGCCGTTCGACCCGCTGATCCGAGACCGGAAACGCTCGAACGCGTTTTGGAGCTTCGACTTCAAGCTCGAGATCTACGTCCCGAAGCAGAAACGGCGATACGGGTACTTCGTCCTCCCGATCCTCCACGGCGACGACCTCGTGGGACGCATCGATCCGGTCTTCGACCGCAAGTCCGGGGTGCTCGACGTCCAGGGCGTCTGGTGGGAGGAAGGGAAGCAGGAGGCGCCGCTGCGAAAGCCGCTCGAGCGCCTCGCCGCCTTCGTCGGCGCGGAGACCCTTAGGACCTAGCCACGCGACGGCGCGGAGGCCCGCGGCACCCCTCCGCACCGCGGCCCGCCCAGGAGTTGCGAGAGTACGAGCTCCTTGAGCTCTCCCCGGGCGACGGAGGTCACACAGGAGGAGGCGCGGCGAATCGCCGTCCGCGCGCAGTTGCTCGACGGCTCGGCTACGGACGTCCTGGAGACGGTCCGGCATCTCGGCTTCCTCCAGCTGGATCCGATCGCAACGGTCGCGCCGCCGCAGTACCTCGTCCTCTGGAGCCGCCTCGGCGCGATCGACCGCGGCGAGCTCGACCGTCTGCTCTGGGAGGACCGGAAGCTGTTCGAATGGGACGCATTCATCTGGCCGATGGACGATCTCCCGCTGATCCAGGCCCGGATGCGCCGGCGCTGGGGCCACTACAAGCGTGAGCGGTGGGCGCTGGAGTTCCTGAAGGAGCAGGCGGCGCTCCGGCGCTACGTTCTCCGCGAGCTCGAGCGCCGCGGGCCACTGCCCTCGCGCGAGCTCGAGCACACCGACGCGCGGTTCCACGAGCGCACCGTCTGGTGGGGGACCCGCGCGCAGCTGACGTGGATGCTGGAGCTGCTCCACCAACGCGGACAGATCGCCGTCGCGGGCCGCCTCGGAACCCACCGGCTCTGGGATCTCGCCGGGCGCGTCTACCCCGAGACCGAGTTGATCCCGGCGGCCACGGCGCGACGCATCGCCGCCGAGAAGCGCTTTCGCTCCCTCGGCGTCCGTCTGGAGAAGGGACGCCTGCTGGCTCATCCGGACGCGGACGGGCGACCGGTGCCGAAGCGCACGACCTTCCTCTCCCCCTTCGACCGGCTGGTCCACGACCGCGCCCGCGCCGAAGCGCTCTGGGGCTTCTACTACCGGCTCGAGATGTACGTTCCGAAGGCCAAGCGCGAGTATGGGTATTACGTCCTGCCCATCCTTCACGGGGACGACATCGTCGGTCGGATCGAGCCCGTCTATGACCGCAAGGCTCGCGCCCTGCACGTGAACGGCGTCTGGTGGGAGCCGGGCAAGCCCGAGGTGAAGCTGGACCGACCGCTCCGCTCTCTCGCCGCGTTCCTCGGCGCGGATAGCATCCGAACCTAGATGGATTTCGAGACCCGCGCGATCCACGAGGGGCAGGAGCCCGATCCGGCCACCGGGTCGGTGACGGTGCCCATCTACCAGACCTCGACGTACGTCCAGGAGGCGGTCGGCGTCCACAAGGGCTACGACTACGCCCGGGTCGCGAATCCGACGCGCACGGCGCTCCAGCTCTGCCTCGCCTCGCTCGAGGGCGCGGAGCACGGCGTCGCCTACAGCTCCGGAATGGGCGCGGTCACGACGCTGATGCATCTCGTCAACCCGGGCGACCACGTCGTCTGCGTGAACGATGTCTACGGCGGGGTGTATCGCCTGTTCTCGCAGGTGTACGAGCCGAAGGGCTACTCGTTCGACTTCATCGGCGTGGACGAGCTCAACAGCTCGCTGCGCGACCACCTGACCGAGAAGACGCGCCTCGTCTGGCTCGAGACGCCGACGAACCCGCTGCTGAACATCGTCGACATCCGCGCCGCCGCCGAGGCCGCGCACGAGGCCGGCGCCATGGTCGTCGTCGACAACACGTTCGCCACGCCGTATCTCCAGCGTCCGCTCGAGCTCGGCGCCGACATCGTCCTCCACTCGATGACGAAGTACCTCGGCGGCCACTCCGACACGGTCGGCGGCTTCGTCGCGACGAACGACCCGACCGTCGCCGAGCGCCTCTACTTCCTGCAGAAGTCGCTCGGCGCCGTCCCGGGCCCGATGGACAGCTGGCTCGTCCTCCGCGGCGTCAAGACGCTCGCGATCCGGATGGAGCGCCACTCGCAGAACGCACGGCAGATCGCCGACTACCTGGCGAGCCACCAGGCCGTCGAGCAGGTGCTGTACCCCGGTCTCCCCGACCACCCCGGCCACGAGATCGCGAAGCGCCAGATGTCGGACTTCGGCGGGATGATCTCCTTCCTCGCCGAGTCCGAGGAGGCCGCGGTCGACCTCGTCGCCCGGACGAAGATCTGGGCGCTCGCCGAGAGCCTCGGCGGCGTCGAGAGCCTGATCGAGGTACCGGCGCGGATGACCCACGCCTCGACTGCCGAGTCCACCTTCGCGGCGCCCCGGAACCTCGTCCGCCTCTCGGTCGGGATCGAATCGGCGAGCGACCTGATCGAGGACCTCGAGCAGGCGCTCGTCCGTTCAGCCAGCGCGTCCGTCTCGCGCTAGACCCTCCTTCCAGGAACGACCGGCGAGCGGCCGGTGTAGAGGGGACAGACGAAAGGAGACGGATGAAACGTCTGATCCTCACACTCTCGATCGCGCTCCTCGCCCTGCCGACGGCCGCGTTCGCGAAGGGCCCGAGCTCCGCAGACGTCAGCGGCCCCGGAACCGGCGGCGGCCTGACCTTCACCGGCGGCGAGGGCGACGGCAGCGCGCTCTCCAACCTCTCGGAGCAGGCGGGGTTCTTCCCGGCGGCGTTCGGCCAGGAGCCCGACCCGATGCTCGCGGCGCGCCCGAACGGCGACCTCGGGCCGAAGTACACGATCACCTACACCGTGCCGGGGCCGAACAACGACACGTTCACGATCCGGCAGGAGCTCTACCCGTACGCGCCGGGCGGCCCGGTGACCTACACCGAGCCGGGACAGCCGATCTTCGACATGGAGACGCGCGGCGGTTGGTACCAGGGCGGCTCCGACCTGAAGGCGACGCTCGTGGCAGGGGGTCTGCCGGCATCACCGGCGACCGGCTCGTCCGACGGATGGTCGTTCCCGACCCTCACCGTCGGGCTCCTCGCGCTCGTCCTCGCTCTACTCGGCGCGACCGCCGTCCTGATGAACCGCCGAAACGCCAGAATGGCCGGATCGCCGAGCTAATCGATCTCCACCACCGGGGTGCCGAGCGGGTCATCGGGAGCTACCTGCTCGACACCCCGGAGGGGCCCGCACTATTCGACTGCGGCCCGACCACTTGTGTTGCATCACTCGAGCAGGGGTTGGCCGGCCACGGCCTGTCGCTCCAGGACGTGCGCCACCTGCTCCTCAGCCACATCCACCTCGACCATGCGGGCGCCACCGGCGTGCTCGTGCGGAAGCATCCGGAGCTGCAGGTGCATGTCTCCGAGCTCGGCGCGCCCCACCTCATCGACCCCTCGCGGCTCGAGCGGAGCGCCCGCCGGCTCTACGGCGACGTGTTCGACGAGCTCTGGGGAGAGCTGGCACCGGTGCCGGAGGAGAACGTGCACGTGGTGCAACAGAAGGCGCTCGGCTTCGAGGTGTTCGCGACGCCGGGGCACGCGAGCCACCACGTCGCCTACCTCGCCGGGGACGGGACGCTCTACGCCGGGGACGCAGCCGGCGTGCGGATCCAGCCCGACGAGTACGTCTCGCCGCCGACGCCGCCGCCCGAGTTCGACCTCGAGGCGTGGGACCGGACGCTGGACGAGATCGAGCGGCGCCGACCGACCCGCCTTGCGCTGATCCACTTCGGCTGGGTCGAGGACTCGCAGCCGCACCTGGACGAGCTCCGGGCCCGCCTTAACAGCTGGACGGGCTGGGTGCGCGAGGGCGCCACGGAGGAGGAGTTTCTGGTGAAGGCGAGCGCGGAGCGCGACCTCGCCAGCACCGAGCCGGAGATCGGCGAGAAGGCGATGCCCTTGTGGCAGTGCTACGCGGGGCTCAGGCGCTACGTCGACAAGGCCGCGCCGACCATCACCTCGCGGTAGGCGTTGACGTAGTCGTCCACCATCCGCTCCGGCGAGAACCGCTCTTCGACGTAGCGGCGGCACTCGAGCGGGTCGAGCGCTTCCGCACGCTCCAGCGCGTCCGGCATCTCGCGGTAGCTCTCGACGACGATCCCCGTGCGGCCGTCATCGATCACCTCCGGAACGGCGCCCCAGTTGGTCGCGATCACCGGCGTGCCGCACGCCATCGACTCGATCATCACGAGGCCGAACGGCTCCTCCCACTCGATCGGGAACAGCGTGGCGCGGGCATCCTGCAGCAGCTCGACCTTCGTCCCATGGTTGACCTCCCCGAGGTACTCGATCCCGTGGACGCCGAGATGTGGGGCGACGAACTCGTCGAAGTACGCCTGCTCCCTCGGCTCCTGCATCTTCCCCGCGATCTTCAGCGGCAGCTCGAGCTCCATCGCCACCGCGATCGCCCGGTGGCAGCCCTTGTCCGGGCTCATCCGCCCCACGAAGAGGAGATACTCGCCGGGGTGCGGCTTGCAGGGATAGGCCGAGAGATCGAGCGCGTTCGGACAGTTCGCGAGCCACGGAAGCCCCGGCTTCGGCCGCCGCTGGTTGAGCGAGAGGGAGATCAGGTGCAGGTTCGGCACGAGCCCCGAGAACTGCTCGTACATCTCCCCGGGCTCGCCGACGAGCGGTCCGTGCACGGTGTGAACCACGGGCGTGTCGACGAGGGCCGAGAGGGCAATGCCGGACATGCCCGTGTGGTCGTTGATGACGTCGAACCTGTCGGGGTCCGTATAGCAGGCGAGCGCATGGTTGAACTCCCAGTGCGAGCGGCCGATCCACTGGCTCGGCGCCTCGGGATAGACGTACTCGAGCTTGGCCCTCGTCTTCGAGTCGCCCGACGCGAAGAGCGTCACATCGTGGCCGGCATCCGCAAGCCCGTCGGCGAGCAGCGACACGATCCACTCGATCCCGCCGTAGCCGGAAGGCGGCACCGGGAACCACACCGGGCTCAGCACGGCGATCCTCAGCGCGCCGGCGCTCATGCCGCGCTCACCCGCACGCGGCCCTCCTCGAGCCGGATCTCCCAGGCACGGTCGAACGCTCTCACACCCGACAGTCTGAGGGATCCGGCCCACGCGGGGAGATCCTCCGGTGCGCGCGACTCGAGCGTCCCTTGCCGCCGGTTCGGCTCCAGCCCCAGCAACAGCTGCAGCAGCAGCACCGGCGTTCCGGCCGCCCACGCCTGCGGGCGCGCGGCGGTCGGGTAGGCGATTGGAAACCGGGTCTCGGCCCGTGCCATCCCCGCGAATACCTCCGGCAGCTGATACTCGAAGTGGCGGCCGGCGGTGAGCATCTGGCGGATGATCCGGTGCGCCTCGGGCCAGCGCCCGTAGCGCGCGAGCCCCCAGGCGATCAAGGAGTTGTCATGGGGCCAGACCGTTCCGTTGTGGTAAGCGAGCGGGTTGTAGCCGCGGTCGCCGCTCGACATCGTTCGCACGCCCCAGCCCGACCAGAGCGAGTCGCCCATCAGCTGGTCGACGACGGCGTCGACGCGGCCCGACGGGACGATCCCGCTCCAGAGCAGGTGGCCGATGTTCGAACAGAGCGAATCGACCTGCGCCTTCTCCCCGTCGAGCGCGAGCGCGTAGTAGCCGTGGCGGTCGTCGACCCAGAACGCATCGTTGAACTTGGTCCGCAGGTCGGCCGCCTCGCGTTCCAGCCGGTCCGCCAGGTCGCGGTCCCGCCAGACCTCCCGGGCGAGCTCGGCCGCCCGGACCTTCGCGTCGTAGACGTAGCCCTGCACCTCGACCGGAGCGATCGGCGGGTCGGCGATCCGCCCGTCGGCGAACCGCTGCGAGTCGTGCGAGTCCTTCCACGACTGGTTGTCGAGGCCGTTGCGGCTCCGCTTCAGATACTCGACGAAGCCGTCGCCGTCGAGGTCGCCGCGCTTCGCGATCCACTCGAGCGCCTGGATCGCGCTGTCCCGGAAGCCTTCGACGAGCGCGTTGTCGTCCGTCCAGCGCCAGACCTCCGAGAGCAGGATCAGATAGAGCGCGGTGGCGTCGACGGTGCCGTAGTAGGCCGGGTGCCACACCCGAGCCGCTTTCCCGTGGCGGACCTCGTGGACGATCTTGCCGGGCTCGGCGTCGCGGTTCGGGTCGTCGACGTGGCTCTGGAGCCCGCGGAGCGCCTCGAGCGCCGTCACCGCCAACTCCGGACCGAAGAGCAGCGTCTGGAGGCAGGTGATGATCGTGTCCCGGCCGAACACGGTCATGAACCACGGCATCCCCGCAGCCGGCAGCTTGCCAAGGCCACCGTCGCCGCCGCGCATGCGCAGCGAGGCGAGGTCTGAGACCGACCGCCCGAACGACTGCGCGAGGTCGTCCCAGGTGGCGCGGAGCTGCGGCACGCGGAGTTGCCAGGCGGCGAGCGACTCGCGTACGCGCGTCAGCTCGTCGCCGAACCGCCGCTCGGCGAGCCGCGGCATCACGTGCTCGCCCTCCGGCGATATGACGATGTCGATCCGCAGATCCCACCGGTCGCGCGGCTCGAGCTCGATGCGGTAGGTGATCTTCCCCGGTTCATTCACCTCGCCCATCCGGGAGAAGATCACCTGTGTCTGCGCGGGGAAGCCTGACTGGTCGACGAGCAGGAACTGGTTGTGCTCGGGCTCGAACCGCGGCTCCACCGGAGGCGGGAGGGGCGCGGCATGAGCCGGGTCGCCGAAGGAGAAGTCGAAGTCCTTCACGCCGAAGATGTCCGCGAAGTCGCAGCCGACCTCCAGCGTGAGGTCGAAGGCGACCGGGCGCATACCCTGGTTCTGGACGATGAGCCGGTCCTGCATCGCCTCCCCGACAAATCGCTCCCGGATGATCGAGACCTCGTCCTGCTCGAGGCCCTTCACGGGTGGGTTCCGCAGGTAGAAGGCGGCTGAGAAGTAGTCGACCTTGTCCGAGGACAGCAGCAGCGGCTTCGCGTCGTTCACGGTCAGGCGCAGCTTCGAGAGGAACCGCGTGTCGTCGGTGAAGAGCCCGCTCGTGGCCCAGCCGCCGACGTCGCCGAGCTCGTCACAGATGCAGAACGTCGACCCCTCGAGGATCGTGATCGCCACCGAGGCGCCTTAGCCCTCTCGCAAGATCCGGGACGGCGAGCTCTGGGCGAGCGCCTTGACGACGATCTCGTCGATGTTCACGTTCGGCGGCCTCGTCACTGCGAACACGACGCAGTCGGCGACATCCGCGGGCGTGACCGGCTCGACCCCCTCGTAGACCTTCGCGGCGGCCTCCTCGTCGCCGCGGTACCGGACGCGTGAGAAGTCCGTTTCGACCAGACCGGGGTCGACCGTGGTCAGGTGGATCGGCCGCCCGAGCAGATCCTCGCGCAGCGCGTAGGTGAAGCCGCGGACCGCGAACTTGGAGGTGACGTAGAGCGCAGCGCGCTCGTAGGCCTGACGACCCGCAATCGAGCCGATGTTGACGATGTGCCCGCTGTCCGCGAGGTGAGGCAGGCAGAGCCGGGTCATCCGGATCAGGCCGTGAACGTTGGTCTCGAGCACCGCCTTCTCGTCGTCCTCGGTGCTGTCGTCGAACAGGTCGCGCCCGAGCGCGAGCCCCGCGTTGTTCACGAGGATGTCGAGGCCGCCGAGCCGGTGGACGGCGCTCGTCACGAAGCTGGCGGAGCTCTCCTGGTCGCTGACGTCGAGCTCGAGCGCGATCACTTCGTCGCCGAGCTCGGCGAGCCGGTCGAGCCGTCGCGCCCCTGCGGCGACCGCCGCACCCTCGGCCGCCAGAGCCTGCGCGGTCGCAGCGCCGATCCCGCTCGAGGCGCCGGTGACGATCGCCCTCTTGCCGTCGAGCGCCCCCACGGGCGGGCACTCTACGTCCGATCTGGAACCATGCGCGAGGCAACCGTGGTGAGCAATCGAGGGGGTTCAGCGTGTTTGCGAGAGTTGTTCGCTATCGAGTTCCGGACGGCAGGCTGGACGAGGCCGTCGAGGCCTTCAGAGTGCCGGCCGGGCTGCTGAGCCAGTTGGACGGGAACCGGGGCGGTTACGTGCTCGTCGACGACGAGAACTCGACGGCGCTGACCGTGACCTTCTGGGAGAGCCGAGCGGCGATGGAAGCGAGCGAGGTTCGCGCCACCCGACTTCGCCAGGAGGCGATGCAGTCGGTGGGCGGCGAGGTTCAGGCGATCGACCGGTGTGGCGTGGCGCTCGACTTCAGCGAGCTCGCCCGCATCTGACCGGCGCCGGACCAAAGGAAGAGCCCCGGCCGGGTCTGCGGCCCACCCGCCGAGGCTCACACACTTCTTCGGCGGCCCCGCGAGTTCCTTGAGCAAGCTCCCTCGAACGGGGTGACCCGTCCGCGGGTCAGCCCCCGAGCGCCTGCGTCGAGAGCCAGCGGATGTCGAACCCGACGACCCGGAACGACGTCGTCTCCTGGCTTTCGATCCGGCGCTTGCGGGTCTCGGCGTCACGGAGCGAGTCCATCACGGGCCTGCCGGCGGCGAGCGTCTCCTCCGACTCCCACAAGCTCATCACGAGCATTCGGCGCCCCTCGTCCTCGGAGCCGATGATCATGCCCTTGAAGCCGTCGAGCTGACGGCAGACGGGGACGATCGACGCGAAGACCGAGGCCCAGTCGTCCGACTCGCCGGGCGCCAGCTGAGTGGTGGTCATCCGGGCGTACATGACGGCAAGACGATCCTACGACGTTGCCTAGGCGCCTTCCAGGTGTCGGACACCAATTTCTGTCAAGGGCGAAATTGCGCCGAAAGTGTGACGGCGGCCGTGGCGCGCCTAGTCGCGGCGGCGGTCGATCGCCTTCATGTCGTCCTGCCAATCGCCCGGCGTCTCGGCGAGCTGAAAGAGGCCCTCGAAACGATCCGGTCCGATGGTCGCCGCGAAGCGCTGTTCGAAGCCGGGATGGTCACGCCAGATGCGCCAGACTCCGTCCTCGAGCGAGGTGCGGTAGGTCCGGCGCACTCCGCGCGAGTCGAAGGACTCCAGGACGAGCCCGTCTCCGGCCTCGGGAGCGCCGATGATGGAGATCCCGTCGGGGAACAACTCGTGCGTGCTCCATGTGTGAGCGCTGGACGAGGAAGTGGCCGCCCTCCAACCACTCGAACGTGGTGCTGCCATGCACGACCTCCTCGACCAGCCAGTGCTTGGCCTCGAGGTCCCACGTGCCGATCAGCGCTTCGAAAGGCTCGAGTGCGGGATCTCGCTCTGTCATGTCCTTCGGAACGTCATGCCTCCGCGCAGCGGCAGGCGGACAGGGCGTGCCGCTCAGCTGGGGAAACCTCCCGGTTTCCCCAGGCCCCTTCCACTGCCCGCTTCGCGGGCATCGCTACGCGATGGGCGGTGCCGGGCTCGAACCAGCGACCCCCTGCTTGTAAGGCAGGTGCTCTCCCAACTGAGCTAACCGCCCGCGTCTTCCAGGGTATCGGCAGGAGCTGCGGCGTACCCGACCGGGCAGCCCTCAGTACTCTGGTGTTGGGCCCCCATCGACTAGCGGTCCAGGTCACAGCCCTTTCAAGGCTGTAGCGCGGGTTCGAATCCCGCTGGGGGCATTCGGCCGAATCGGGCGTCGCCTGTTTCGAGCTGATCACCTACGTCGACGCCGCCGTACTTGCACCGCACTACAGTCCGCCCGGTGACCGACGGGAGACGGGTGGCGATCATCGGCGCCGAGCTCGACCTGGGCGCCGGCCGGCGCGGCGTCGACATGGGCCCGTCGGCCATCCGCTACGCAGGCCTCGGCGAGCGACTGGCGGCGCTCGGGATCACGTCGCAGGACTGGGGGAACGTCTTCACCCGCGTCAGAGAGACGATGGAGCCCGGCGAACAAAACGCTCGCTTCCTCACCGAGATCCGCGAGACCTGCGGGCGGATCGCCGAGCAGGTTCGCGACGCGGCGGAGAACGGGCTCACGCCGCTCGTCCTCGGCGGCGATCACTCGGTTGCGCTCGGGACCGTCGGCGGGCTCGCGTCGCTCCACGGGCCGGGGGCGGTGCTCTGGTTCGACGCCCACGGCGACCTCAACACCCCCGATACCACACCGAGCGGCAACGTCCACGGGATGCCGTTGGCCGCCCTCCTCGGCCTTGCCGGCGTCGGGTTCGAGAGCAACTCCTGGCCGCTTCCTGCGCTCTCGCCGGAGCGGGTCGCGCTGATCGGAACGCGAAGCATCGATCCCGGCGAGCGCGAGGCGATCAAGGAGAGCGGCGTTGCCGTCTTCACGATCTCCGACCTCGACCGCCGCGGCGTCGAGCCCGTGCTGCGCGAGGCGCTCGAGCGCGTGTCCGGGGCGCCGTTCGTCCACGTCTCTGTCGACCTCGACCTCGTCGATCCCGATGTCGCTCCCGGCGTCGGCTCGCCCGTTCGCGGCGGCCTGTCTTACCGGGAGGCACATCTCGCGATGGAGCTCGTCGCGGAGTCGGGGCTCCTCACGTCGCTCGAACTGGTCGAGGTAAACCCGATTCTCGACCACGAGAACGAGACCGCCCGCCTGGCGGTGGAGCTCGCCGCGAGCGCGCTCGGTGCGCGGATTCTCTAGCCGCCCGCTCGACCGCCGGCGGCGCCCCTAGACGACCCGGCGCCAGAGCACTAGCCTCGAAGGGGTGGCCCGGGGTCTTCACCGGCTGGGCATGCTCGCCGCCCGACGGAAGTGGGTCTTCCTCGGCGCATGGGTCGTCCTCGTCGCCGTCCTGATCGGAGCCTCGAAGGCTGTCGGCAGCAACACGAGCAACAACCTCCGCCTGCCGGGAACCGACAGCCAGGCGGCGTCCGACCTGCTCGCCGCCCGCTTTCCGCCGCAGCAGAACGGCAGCAACCCGCTGGTCTTCCACGTGCGCACGGGCAAGGTCACCGACGCGAACGCGAAGCAGGCGATCGAGGCCTCCTACACGACGGTCAAGAAGCTCCCGCACGTTGCGGCGGCAGTCGACCCGTTCAGCCAGCGCGGCGCCGCACAGGTCAGCAAGGACAGGCAGACCGCATTCATCCCCGTCCTGCTCGACGTCGGCGGCGACGAGCTGAACGAGGAAATCGCGCAGAACGTTCTCGATGCCGGCGATCCGGCTCGGAAGGCCGGAATGCAAGTCGCTGTGGGAGGCTCGGTCGGGGCCGAGCTCTCGGAGCCGGCGACCGAGAGCAGCGAGGTGATCGGCCTGGCGGCGGCGATGATCATCCTCGCGTTCACCTTCGGCACGCTCGTCGCGATGGGGCTGCCGATCCTGTCGGCGGTGTTCGGCCTTGCGGCCGGCCTCTCGCTGATCGTGCTGCTCGGGCACGTCGTGACCGTGCCGTCGATCGCGCCGACGCTCGCGACGATGATCGGTCTGGGCGTCGGCATCGACTACGCGCTGTTGCTCGTCAGCCGCCATCGACAGAACCGCGGACAAGGGATGACGCCCGACGAGTCGATCGCGATGGCGGTCGCGACCTCGGGCAGCGCGATCGTCTTTGCCGGCACGACCGTCGTGATCGCGCTGCTCACGCTGATCGTCGCCGGGATCCCCCTCGTGACCGCGCTCGGCTACTCGTCGGCGGTCGCCGTGGTCACGGCCGTACTCGCCTCGATCACCCTCCTCCTCGCCGTGCTCTCCGTCGTCGGGCGGCGGATCGACTCCCTCCGACTTCCCTCGTTCCTGCGGCCGAAGCCGAAGGGTGTCGACCGTGGCTTCTGGGGAGGCTGGGCGCGCGCGGTGACGTCGCGACCCTGGTTGGCCATCGCCGCGGTACTTGCGCTCCTGATCCCGCTGATCATTCCCTTCCTCGCCTTGAAGCTCGGCCAGGAGGACGTCGGCGCGACGCCCAAGTCGACGACGGAGCGCCAGGCATACGACCTGATGGCCGCAGGCTTCGGCGTCGGTTACAACGGGCCGCTGCTCGTTGCAGTCAAGCTCGGCCAACCGCCAAAACCGAGCAGCGAGTACACCGAGCAGCAACAGCAGGCGCAGAGCCTGCAGAAACAGCTCCAGCAGGAGCAGAAGCAGGGAACCGCACAAAAACAGGACCTCACGACGCAGGCCGACGCTCTGACGGCGCAGAGCAAGGCGCTCACGAAGCAACAGCAGCAACTCGAGCAGCAGCAAGGAAGCCTGAAGAGCGAGCAGTCGAGCCTGGAACGTCAAGCAGCCGCCGACTCGAAGGAACAGGCGCAGCTCCAGGCCTCCGCGAACCGCCTCGAGGCCGAACAGGTTGCGTTGAACTCGCAGATCGCCGCGACGGGCTCGCAGGCTCAGAAGGTCGTCCGCGACGGAGCCAAGGTCACGAAGGAGCTGACGTCGGTCGTGCGCCAGATCACCAAGAACCGGGCCGACCAACGGAAGGTCGAGGCGCAGCTGAATCGCGCCAAGAACGCGTCGCAGAAGGCCAAGCTGCAGGCGAAGCTCCGGGGGCTCGAGGACGAGGAGACCCGCCTCGAGAAACGCCTCGACACCCTCGTCCGGCAGGAGCAGGCGAACCGCGAGCAGTCTCAGGCGCTGCTGGCCCAGGCGCGAAGCCTCCGCGAGCAGGAGGTGAGCGTCGCCAACCGCGCCCTCGCCCTGACCGCCCAGGCGGCAGCGCTCGCGACGGACGCGGCGAAGCTCGTGCAGGAGAGGCAGGCGCTCGTCGAGCAGGCGTCCAACCTGCAGGTTCAGGCGGCGAAGCTCCAGACGCAGGCGGCAAATCTCAACACGCAGGCCGCGCAGCTACAGACGCAGCAAGTCGAGCTACAGGGCGAGCAGCAGACGGCGCAGGGCCAGCAGCAGCAGGCCGAGCAGCTCAAGAGCGAGCTGACGAACGAGCTCACGAAGGCTGGCGGAGATGCTCGCGGGACCGATCCGCGCCTCGTCGATCTCCAGAACGCATTGGCGGCGACCGACGGCGTCGACGTCGTCTCTCCGCCGCAGATCAACAAAGCCGGCAATGCTGCGACGTTCACCGTGATCGCGACAACCACGCCCGCGGCGCCCGCGACCGCCGACCTGGTCAAGACGCTGCGGACCTACGTCATCCCCCAGGCGACGCACGGCACCGACCTCGACGCGTTCGTCGGCGGCCAGACGGCGAGCTACGTCGACCTGGCCGACGGGATCTCCTCGAGGCTCCTGCTCGTGATCGCGGTGGTCATCGGCCTGAGCTTCTGCATCCTGCTGATGGCGTTCCGCTCCTTCCTCTTCGCGGCCCAGGCGGCGGTGGCGAACGTCCTCTCGGTGACCGCCGCGTTCGGCGTCCTCACCGCCGTCTTCCAGAAGGGTTGGGGCCTGAGCTTGGTCGGGCTCGACACCGCGAGCGGAACAGACCCGATCGCGAGCTACGTGCCGTTGATGATGTTCACGGTGCTGTTCGGCCTGTCCATGGACTACCAGGTCTTTCTGATCAGCAAGATCGAGCAGTATCGCCACGAGGGCAGTAGCGACCGAGACGCGATTCGGCGCGGACTTGCCGGCGGGGCGCGCGTGATCGTCGCGGCCGCGCTAATCATGATCTCGGTCTTCGGGAGCTTCATTCTCAACGCCGATCCGACCGTGAAGCAGTTCGGCGTCGGGCTCTCCGTGGGCGTCGCGCTCGCGGCGGTGACGGTGCTCGCGTTTGCACCCGCGGTGCTCGTCCTCGCGGGTCGAGGCAGCTGGTGGGTTCCCGCCTGGCTGGACCGGGTGCTGCCGCACGTCGACGTCGAGGGCGCCGGGGCGGAGGCGACGCCGGTGGCGGCGATGCATCCGTCCACTGGCCGCTGAGCGCTAGCATGAGGAGCTCAGGCCGATTTTGGCTCAACCATCGCGTTTTCGGGCCGGTAGCTCAGTTGGTAGAGCAGGGGACTTTTAATCCCAAGGTCGCAGGTTCGATCCCTGCCCGGCCCATCGGTAACCGCCGAGCGCTTCGCCGGATGCCACGGTTGCCCCGATTGAGTTTGCTACAGCCGGGTACCCCTCAGAGACCGCGAGCGACAAGGGAGGGGTTTGACATGGGCGACAAGACCGATCGCACTACCGGCCAGATCAAGGAGAAGGCCGGCGAGGCCGTCGGCAGCAGAAAGCTCGCCTCCTCGGGCCGGCGCCAGCGGGACAAGGGCAAGGTCAAGCAGGGCGCCGAGAAGGTCAAGAACGCCGCGAAGAAGTGAGGGCTCAGGCCGAGTCCGGGGACGAGGCGGCCGAGCCGTTCTCGTCGCCGGGCTCGCCCGACCGCAGCACGCGGTAGGTGACGACTGCCGCGCCGGCGCCGACGAAGGCTGCCGCCGCGAGCGACCTCGCCCGTGACACCTGTTCGCCGGCTACTCGCTGCCCGAGGGCTTTTCCGATCGTTCCCATGCCTCGGTGCTACCCACCTCGGCCAGGGCCAATCCTTTACGTGACCTCGAACGTGCCCTTCATTCCGGAATCGGCGTGCGGGTCGCACTGATAGGTGTACGTCCCAGGCTTCAGCGTGACCGAGACTTCCTTCTCACCCGTGAACGGCACGGTCGTGACCTCTTCGTCGACACCAGGCCCGATCAGGTGGAAGTTGTGGCTCGCGGACTTGTCCTCGACCTTGAGCGTGTAGGTGCCGGCGGCGACGCTCTCCGCGTCGGCGCCGTTCTGGCTCACCTCGATCTCGAAGCCGGGCCCGGTCTCTCCCTCGAGCTCCATCGAGGCCGCCCCGCCTGTGGTCGTCTCTTCGGTCGTCGTCTCTTCGGTCGTCGTCTGCTCCGTCGTCGTCGTGTCGCCGCTCGCCGCGTTGTTGTCGTCACCGCCGCACGCCGCGGCGGCCAGCGCGATCGCCGCTGTGAGCACCAGCATCGTGATGATCAGTCGTTTGGTCATGCTCTTACTACACACCTCCTTTGCGATCGGTTTGGGCCAGGACGAGGCCTAGCAGGAAACCGGCGACGAGGAGCTGCCGCGAGGCCGAGATGCCGCCCGGCCGGTGGAAGCCGGGGATCCGGTGGCTCGGGAACAGCTTGCGCCCGCCCGGCCGGGGCAGCCGGACAACGTGCTCCAGATCGGGCGCAGTGGACGCGATCGCGCCGACCGTCGCCGCGTCGAAGAGCCCGCGTCTGAGCGCGAGCGCGAGCACGCCGCCGATCGCACACTTCGCCTCGAAGCGGCGTGAGGCCAGGTCCTCGTGCGGGATCCGGTCTCCGAGAGCGTGGAGGACAAGCCCGGTCGCGACCGCGTCGAGACGTGACCGGACGAGCGCCCCGGCCGCGGCCCCGGTGGCCACGTGCATCGCGACGATCATGTCTCAGCCTTATCACGGTCCGCCCACCGGCGCGCGGGGTTTTGAGGTGTGTGAGGATGGGCACGAGCAACTCGAGCGACGCGAGGAGGTGGCGGGATGCGGTTCAGGCTCTTGCTAATCGCATTGATCGCGGCAGTTGCGCTGGTTAGCGGCCTTGGGGCTAGCGCCGACGTCGGTAGCGGCTCGGGCCCACCCACCTCGGTCGGAAGCGGCGGAGCGGCAGCGTCCGTGGAGAAGCTCGCGACGCAGGCGGCCGTCGACATCCTGCGGCGCGGCGGGAACGCCGTCGACGCTTCGGTCGCTGCAGCCGGCGTGCTCGGCGTCACCGAGCCGTTCTCCGTCGGCGTCGGCGGCGGCGGGTTCATGGTCATTCGCACGCCCGGCGGTCGGGTCACGACGATCGACGGCCGAGAGGTCGCTCCGATTGCGATGCATCCGACCTCGTTCTGGGAGAACGGGGCGCCGTTGCCCTTCAATGACGCCCGCTACAGCGGTCTCTCGGTCGGCGTGCCGGGAACGGTCGAGACCTGGGCCGAGGCACTCGAGCACTACGGGACGATGTCCCTGGCCGAGGTGCTCGCGCCGGCGATCCACGTCGCCCGGCACGGCTACGTGATCGACCAGGTTTGGTTCGACCAGGTGAATCAGAACCGCGACTGGTTCGACGACATCCCTGCTAGCGCGGCGCTCTTCCTCGATCCGGACGGAACTCCGCGGGACGTCGGGACCGTCTTCACGAACCCGGCGCTGGCAAAGACCTATGAACGGATCGCCCGCCTCGGGCCGAAGGGGTTCTATCGCGGCGTCGTAGCCTCTCGGCTCGTCGACACGGTTCGGCACCCGGTCGTGAGCCCCACCGCGAACCACACGTGGCGTCCGGGCGTGATCACGATGCGCGACCTCCACACCTACGCGGCGCCCGAGCGCGCCCCGACCCACGTCAACTACCGCGGGCTCGACGTCTACTCGATGGGTCCGCCCTCGAGCGGCGGGTCGACCGTCGGCGAGGCGCTGAACATTCTGGAGGGCTACGACCTCTCCTCGATGACCCGGTCCGCAGCGTTGCACTACTACCTGGAGGCGTCGCGCTACTCGTTCGCGGACCGCAATGCGTACCTCGCGGATCCGGCCTACTTCGACGTGCCGCTCAGGGGACTGCTCTCGAAGGAGTACGCGGCGACGCGGCGGGCGTTGCTCAAGGACACGGCTGCACCGGGCGCCGTTGCGCCTGGCGACCCGTACCCGTACGAGGGCGCGGAGACGACGACGCACCTGACGACCTCGGACAGGTCCGGGAACGTTGTGTCGTACACGTTCACGATCGAGTCGACGGGGGGCTCCGGGCTCGTCGTGCCGGGCTACGGCTTCCTGCTCAACAACGAGCTGACGGACTTCAATTTCGACTCGACGACCCATCCGAACCGCGTCGAGGGCGGCAAGCGCCCGCGCAGCTCGATGGCGCCGACGATCGTCACGAAGGGAGGGCAGCCGTTCCTGGCCCTGGGCTCTCCCGGCGGCGCGACCATCATCACGACGGTGCTGCAGATGCTCGTCGACCGTCTCGACCTCGGCCTGACGCTTCCGCAAGCGATCGCCGACCCGCGGGCGAGCCAACGGAATGCGGTCAACACTGGCGCCGAGCCCGCGTTCCTCACGACACCGGAGCGGGCCGCGCTCGAGGCGCGCGGCCATCACTTCGTGAACGCCGGGGAGATCGGCGCCGCCGCCGGGATCGAGTTCCTAGGTGGCGGCCGCGTGCTGGCGGCAGCGGAGCCGGTTCGCCGAGGAGGCGGCAGCGCGATGACCGAGGGGCCGTAGGGGCGCTCTGCAACAGTGAGGCCGTGAAGGCGCGGCTCGTCGGGATCAACCACGTCGCCCTGGAGGTCGACGACCTGGAGGAGGCGCTCGCGTTCTACGGCCGGATCTTCGAGCTCGAGCTGCGCGGCCGGGCGGGCGGAATGGCGTTCGTGGACATCGGCGACCAGTTCGTCGCGCTCGCCGGGCGCCGGACCCAGGAGCCGGACTCAAGCCGCCACTTCGGCCTCGTCGTCGACGATAAGGACGCGGCACTCGAGGCCGCGCGGGAGGCGGGTGCCCGCGTGCGCGGCAACACCTTCACCGACCCCTGGGGCAACAACGTCCAGGTGGTCGGCTACGAGGACGTCCAGTTCACGAAAACGCCGGAGATCCTTGCTTCGATGGGGCTCAACCTGGCCAAGACGGAGGCGGCCAGGGCGGAGATCACACAGAAGCTAGGCCCGGACGCAGCGAGCTGAGCCTGGTCGCGACGACTGAGTCGGCAGCCTCGGCGCTGGCCGCATGCCCGGTGACGGCGGCTATGAAGTCGTCACGCTCGAGTGCGCGCAGCTCCACGTCCGTCCTGGCCCGCACCGTCGCCGTCCGCGGCACGTCCCGGAGCAGCGAGATCTCGCCGAAGAACTCGCCCGGTCCCTCGTGGTTGATTACCTCGCCATCCTTCACGACCTCGACCTCGCCGGACGCGATCACGTAGAAGCGGTCGCCGGCCTCGCCCTCGCGGACGATCTCGCGGCCCGCCTCGACGTGGAGCGGGAGCATCGCGTGTGCGAGGCCCTCGAGCACCGGCGCCGGCAAGGGCCGGAAGATCGAGATGCCGTGGAGCAGCTCGAGCTCGCGCTCCGGCACCTCCGCCCGGTCGAGCACCTTGAGCCGCCGCCAGCAGATCGCGGCGAGGACGGGGAGCAGCGACCCCGTCGCGATCAGGGCGCCCTTGATCCCGAACAGGTCGATCAAGACAGGCGCGAGGATCGAGCCGAGCCCGATCGTCCCGACCCACAGGCTTTGCACCGCCCCGAACACCCGCCCGAGCACCTCGTCCGGCACGGAACGCTGCAGGAGCGTGAACGCCGAGACGTCCACGAGCGTGTTCCCGAGCCCGACGACCATCAGCAGTACGAAGGCCGGGATCGGATCCGGCCAGAGGCCGATGATCGCGATCGGGAGGCCCCAGAGCACGATCCCCGCGGTGAAGTCGGCCGTCAGCCGCGCCCGGCCGACGAGCCCGACCGCGACGATCGCGCCGAGCACGCCCCCGATCCCGAGCGCCGAAGTGAGGTATCCGACGCCGCCGTCGCCGAGGTCGAGTAGCTGGAGCGCAGTGACGACGATCAGCACGTTCAGCGCACCCGCGACCAGCGTCTGAGCGATCAGCAGGATGACCAGGACGCGGAGGCCCCGCTCCTTCACGAGCGTTACGTAGCCTGCGGCGAACTCTCGCAGGATGTGCCTCCCCTCCTCCGGGCGCTCGGGCGCCGGCTGCCGGCTGATCCGCGCCGTGACGACCGCGGAGAACACGAACCCCAGGGCGGCCGCGACGAGGACGACTGCCGGGCTCGTCACCGCCAGCAGGATCCCGCCGATCGCCGGGCCGCCGAAGATGCCGACCGCCTCGATCGTGCTCGTCGCGACGTTGGCCGAAGTCAGCTCCACCGGCGTCGCCGCCAGGCCCGGGAGCAGCGCCGCCTGCGCAGGTCGGATGGCCGAGAACGCGATCGCGACGAGCCCGGTGAGCACGTAGAGCAGCCCCAGCGAGCCGTCTGCCGCCATCACCGCAGCGGACAGGCCGACCAAGGCCGCCCGGGCGATATGCGCCCCGATGATCACGTGCTCCCGCCGGTAGCGGTCGGCCAGCATCGCCGTGAACGTTCCGAAGACCGCCGGCGGCAGGAAGCGAACCAACCCGACGAGACCGACCGACGATGCGCCGCCCTTGTCGAATGCGTAAACCGCGAGTGCGATCCCGTACGCCCAGTGGCCGAGCACCGAAACCGCCCAGCCGAGCTCGAGCCTGCGGATGTCTGCGTTGCGGAAGATCTGGGCGAACGAGCGAAAGGATTCGTCCAGACGCTCCCGCAGCGACCCGATCACGCGCGGAGCATTTCACAGCAATTGTGTTTTTCTGCCCTCGGTGGGAAGATTTTTCCTACGCCGACCGTCATGTGGGTCGGAAGCGGTCGACGAACGAAAGGGGATTTCAGTGTCAGACGAGTCTTTGAATCGCGCCGAGGAAGAGCGCGACGACGACACGGTCGAGGCTCATTCGCTGGACTCGATGGACTCCATGGACTCCTTGGACGCAATGGATGAGAAGGACGAGGAGGGCGACGACGTGCAGGCTCACTCGTTCGACGCGCCCGCCGCGCCCGCCGCCATGGACTCCATGGACTCGATGGACTAACACGGCACGAAGCTTTTCGACTCGAGGCCGGGCTCAGCCCGGCTTCAGTCTTTGAAGAGGGTCTCGAGCGAGCTCAGCAGCTCGCTCGCGGCCTGGCGCCTCGGCCCCTCGAGCGCGTCGAGATTCGCCGCGAGCCGCGCCAGCGCCGCGATGTCGGTCGACCCGTCGTCCAGGACCGACTTCGCGGCCCGAGCCTTCCGGAGCAGATCGATCGAGATCGCCGCCTGGTTGGCAAAGAGGCCGAGGAGCTCCATCTCCTCCAGCGAGAACCTGTCGTCCTGCGGCCGGTCGAGCACCTGGAGCACGCCCACGGACTCCTCCTCGTGCAGCAGCGGGACCGACATCAGGCCCTTGGGCGCGTAACCCGTCCGCTCCGCGATCTCCTGGCCGCCCCAGCGGGGATCGGCGGACACGTCGGTCAGCACGAGCGGCTGCCGGGTCACGAGCGTCCAGCCCGCAATTCCCGTGCTGGACGGGATCCGGTGCCCGAGCAGCTCTGCCGAACCTTCCCCACTCGAGGCCTCGAAGACCAGCTCGTCCGTCGCCTCGTCGTAGAGGAAGATCGTCGACGCCTTCGCCGCGAAGATCGCACGCGCCACCTCCACCGTCGCCTGGAGCAGCTGACGGTGCGCGACCTCGGCGCCGAGCACGCCGGCCGCGACGGCGGCGCGGAGATCGGTGTCATTCATCGTCGCCCACCACGTTCGATGCGGTCAGGTACAGGGTGCTCTTGAGCTGGAAGGGTGTCAGCTCCGGGTGTTTCCCGAGGATCAGCGCGCAGACACCGCTCATGTGCGGGGTTGCGAAGCTGTTCCCGGTCGAACGGGCCCGGGTCCCGCCGAGCCAGGCGACCTCGACGTCGACGCCGCGGGCGAAGAACTCGACGGGCGGGTTCGGGTTGTAGAAGTACGTGAGCGGATCCGCCTCCTCGTGGCTCCCGACCGAGATCACCGAGGAGAAGCGCCAGGGGTAGCTCTCGACCGGCATGTTGTGCGCGGACGCGACGAGCACGGTGCGGCGGAAGTACGCCCGGTCCGCGACCTCGTGGAGCATTCCCGCGAACTGGCTCTTCGTCGTCGAGAGGCTCATGTTGATCACGTCGAAGCCCTCCTCGACGGCCCAGCGGAGGCCGCCGAGGAGCGCCGTTCCGCTACCAGTGAAGCCGGCGCCGAGCACCCGGACGCTGAAGATGGTCGCGTCAGGCGCGATCGAGCGGACGATGCCGGCGCAGGCAGTGCCGTGGCCGCAGAGGTCTCCTTCGACGTCCTCGACCACGGAGATCTGCTTCTCGGGCGCTACCTCGACCGCGACCGCCCCCTCGAGCTCGCCGACGAGCGGATGGCCGGTTTCGACGCCGCTGTCGAGGATGCAGACCCGGACGCCCTTCCCGGTCGAGCCGCCCCAGGCCCACTCGCGCGTGACCCGCCCGGGCCACTCGGTCGGGAGCTCGAGGTTCTCGGCGCGGCCGGCGGGCAGGCTCCAGGCAGGAAGCGGCCGCTCTGGCGCAGGATCGGACATGCGTCGATCCTACGTCGCTATTGCCTGACTGGCGTTCCGCGCCGCCGCCTCGGCGACCTCGGCGACGGCGCGAGCCCGCAGGACACGCTCGTCGTCTGGGGTGATGACCAGGTTCACGGCCACCAGGTTCCCGGCGGCGCGCGTGGCGGCAGCGGCGAGCAGCGCGGCGCAGACGGCGTCGGCGCGGCGGTCGGGCGTCCCCCGCTCCGCCGCGGCTTCGGCCAGACATGCGACGTCGGCCCCCGCCTCGGCGATCACGAGCGGGATCTCCGCGGCGCGCGCGAAGACCTGCCCAATCGCCATGTCCCGCACCTCCTTCTCCAGCTGGTCCGGTAGCCGGAGCACCGCGAGCGCCTCCTCGTACGCCTCTGCGTCGCTCTGGGCAAGGGGCATCGTGCGGCGGAGCAGGCGGTCACCCTGAGCGATTACCGCGGCCCGGTCGGCCCAGTCGTCCGAGGTGCGGGCGACCTTCAGGACGAGCGCGGCGGCCATCGCGACCACGAGCGCGGCGGCCGAGCCGCTGGCCGGCGCAGGGTCGTCGGAGGCCAGACTCTCCAGCAGTCCACGGATCGGAGCGTCGAGCAGGTCGCCGGTGAAGTCCACCGGGCGGGATTCTCAGCTATTTGTCGAGCTCGCGCCGCAGAATCTCGACGACGTCGATATGCGCGACGACCTCGGCCTCCTCCAGTGCGGATTGCGGGTCGGCGACGACCCGCCTGCGATACTCGTCGTCCTGCTCGGCTCTCGCGACGATCTCCTCTACGCGTGCGTGGACCAGCGGGAGGGACTGCGCGGCCTTGACCCAGGCTTCCGGTGCCGGGGGCAGCGCGCTCAGCAGGTCTCCCAGGCGCTCTTCGTCATAGGCAGTCACGTTGCGATCACCGAACTCATGACGTCTGAAGGTCGGGATTTCTTCCCTCGAGCTCGACCTTCA
>DATDKA010000076.1:0-6908 GCA_036520235.1 Gaiellaceae bacterium | reverse complement strand
TCGTCGCGGTTGCGAGCCGTGACGCGGCACGCGCCGCGTCGTATGCCCAGGAGCACGGCCTCGACCGGGGCTACGGGAGCTACGACGCGCTGCTCGCAGACGACGAGGTCGACGCGGTCTACGTCTCGCCGCCGAACGGGCTTCACATCGAGTGGACGACTCGCGCGCTCGAGGCAGGGAAGCACGTGCTGTGTGAGAAGCCGATGTCCCGCCGCACGGACCAGGTCGAGCGCGTGTTCGACTTGGCGGAGTCGCGCGGCCTCGTCCTGTCTGAGGGCTTCATGTGGCGCCACCACCCGCAGACCGAGCGGCTCGTGGGGCTGATCGGGGACGGCGCGATCGGCCCGCTCCGGCTCGTTCGCGCCGCGTTCAGCTTCCCACTCGCCATCGAGCGCGGTCCGGACGACGCCCGCTTCGATCCGGCACTCGACGGAGGCGCGATGATGGACGTCGGCTGCTACTGCGTGAGCGCGATCCGGCTGTTTGGCGGTGAGCCGGAGAGCGTGGCGGGAAAGCAGTACGTCGGGCCGACGGGCGTCGACGTCGTCTTCGCCGGAACGATGAAGCAACCGAACGGGGTTGTGTCGCATTTCGACTGCGGCTTCGTCGTCCCGCGGCGCGCGGAGCTCGAGCTGATCGGCGAGGACGGGAGCCTTTTCGTCACCAAGCCGTTCGTCATCACCGAGCCCGGAATCGAGCTGCGCCGTGACGGCGGCGTCGAGCAGATCGTCGTCGAGCACGTCGATTCGTACCTCTTCGAGCTCGACAACGTGAGCGGGGCGATCGGCGGCGATGCGCCGCTGCTCCTGGGCCGTGAGGACGCAGTCGCCCAGGCGCGCACGATCGAGGCGCTCTACGGTTCGGCGGCATGACCTACGCCCCGGCAGACGAGCGGTACGAGGGGATGCCGTACCGCCGGTCCGGCCGCAGCGGCCTGCTGCTGCCGGCGATCTCGCTCGGGCTCTGGTGGAACTTCGGCCACGATCGCCTGCTCGAGACGCAACGTGCAATCCTCAGGCGCGCCTTCGACCTCGGGATCACGCATTTCGACCTCGCGAACAACTACGGGCCGCCGTACGGCTCGGCCGAGGAGAACTTCGGGCGGCTCTTCCACGCAGATTTCGCGCCCTACCGCGACGAGCTGATCATCTCGAGCAAGGCCGGCTACGACATGTGGCCCGGTCCGTACGGCGAGTGGGGCTCGCGGAAATATCTCCTGGCGAGCCTCGACCAGAGCCTCAGGCGGCTGGGGCTCGAGTACGTGGACATCTTCTATTCGCATCGGTTCGACCCCGAGACGCCACTCGAGGAGACGATGGGCGCGCTCGACACCGCTGTCCGGCAGGGGAAGGCTCTGTACGTCGGTGTCTCCTCCTACTCCGCCGCCAAGACCGCGGAGGCCGCGGCGATCCTCCGCGAGCTCCGAACGCCGTTCGTGATCCACCAGCCGTCGTACTCGATGCTGAACCGCTGGATCGAGGACGAGCTGCTCGACACGCTCGAGGAGCTCGGCCTCGGCTGCATCGTCTTCTCGCCGCTTGCGCAGGGGATGCTCACGGACAAGTACCTCGATGGCGTCCCCGAGGGGTCGCGCGCGAGCCGGCCCACCTCGCTCTCACCGGAGCTCCTGACCGACGAGGCGATCGAGAAGATCCGGGCGTTGAACGAGCTTGCGCAGCGGCGGGGTCAGTCGCTCGCCCAGATGGCGCTCGCTTGGACGCTTCGCAATCCCCGAGTGACCTCGGCGCTGATCGGGGCGAGCAGCGTCGAGCAGCTCGAGGACAACGTCGCGGCGCTCGACAAGCTCGACTTCTCCGACGAGGAGCTCACGGAGATCGACCGCCACGCGACCGAATCGGGGATCAACCTGTGGGCCGCGTCTAGCCGCGAGTAGGGAGGAGCGGCAGGACGTCCGCTGCGAAGCGCGCGACCCGTTCCTCGAGCCCGGGCGCCTCGTGATCCAGGTTCAGGACGAAGCCGTCGCAGCCCGCCTCGACGTGCTCGGCCAGGCGTTCCACGATCCACTCGGGGGGCCCCGCGATTGCGTGACGACCGCGCTCGTCCGTGCGGGGCCCGGGCTCGTCCTGCTGGTAGACGCCGATGCGGAGGATCACGCGACCGTCCGGACGGCGCTCCCGCAGCTCCTCGGCGAGCGGTCGAAGCTCGTCCGGCGCGAGGGCGACTGGGTGCCAGACGCCCGTGAGCGCCGCGCGGCGGACGGTCGCTCGGGAGACGCCGGCGACCCAGAGCTGGGGGCCGCCGGGCCGAACGAGCGCAGGTGCCAGCCAGCCCTCCCCCTCGTCGAAGCGCACGGGGCCCGGCATCTCCTCGAATGCGTCGCGCGCGACCTCGAGCCAGCGGTTGAGGATCCGGCCGCGGTGGTCGAAGTCGGCGCCGAGCAGCTCGAACTCGCCCTCCATCCACCCCGCGGCGACGGCCGTGACGAGGCGGCCGCCGGAGAGGAAGTCGAGGGTGGTGAGCTGCTTGAGCACGACGAGCGGGTTCCGTTGCGGGACCACGAGCGCCGAGACGCCGAGCTGGAGGCGCGTCGTGCGCCCGGCGAGGAAGCCGAGCGAGACGAGCGCCTCGGCGATCGTGCCGTAGATCGGTGCGTGCTCCGGCGGGACGAGCAGGTGGTCCGTGACCCAGCCCGAGTCGAACCCCGCCTCCTCCGCCGCCACGGCGGCTCCGGCCAGGCGCTCGGCGTCGAGCCCGTCGCCGTAGTTCGGCAAGATGAGGCCCAGGTGAAGCGGCACGCGGAGACGCTATCGCGGCCCGGCCGGGGCTAGCACATGGCGCTGCTCGCCCCCGTCGTGGTGACGCCGGCCGCCTACGAGGTGTCCTTCGGGCGCGTTGCCGGCCGGGTGAGCCCGGGGACGGACCGGATCGTCGTCAGCATCGGGCGGCGCGTGCTCGCAGACAAGCACGTCGGCAGCCGGTCGTTCGACGTTGCGGTTGATCTGCCGTCCCGCGACGTCACGATTCGCGTCACCGCGGTCGACAAGGACGGACGGCGGCGTACGACTGCGATCGGGCCGGTCTTCGGCCTCCCTCGCTCGTCCAGGCCTCGAGCCCCGCCGCGGCAGGGCCGCGTCGACGGTGGCCTCGCCGGCACCGTCGCCGGCTACACCCGGGAGTTCGCAGGCGTATCGGGCGTCTACGTCCAGGATCTCCTGAGCGGTCGCAGGGCGGAGGTGAGCTCTCGAGTCGAGTTCCCCGCCGCGTCGACCCTGAAGGTCGCGATCGCGATCGAGGTGCTCCGCGCCCTGCGCGGGAAGCCGCCGCCCGGCAGCGGGCTCGACCGGACGATGCGCGCGGCGATCATCCCGTCGAGCGACCGGGCGGCGAACGAGCTCCTCGTCTGGCTCGGCGGCTCGACGAGCGGCGGCGCGGCCAAGGTCAATGCCACGATGCACTGGCTCGGCATGTCTCAGACGGACATGTACGGCGGCTACCTCGTCACCGGCGTAACACCGCGGTTCGTCGGCAAGCGTACGACCGCCCGCGACCTGGCCCTCCTGATGCGCGAGCTTCACCTGGCGGCGGAGGGGAGAGGGAGGCTGGCGAGGCGCGGAAGCTTCACGCCGACGAAGGCGCGCTTCCTCCTCTACCTGCTCGCGCACACCCAGGTCAGCCGCGTCGACCGGTTCCTGCACGGTGAACCCGCGGTCGTCCTCCAGAAGGCCGGCTGGATCACGAAGGCCCGCCACGACATGGGCCTCGTCTACTGGAGGGGCGGCGTCTTCCTCGTCGTCGTGCTGACCTGGAACGAGCGCGGCGTCGGAATCTCCTCCGACCTGCTCGCCGGACGCGTCGGCCGTGCCGCCTACCGGCGCTTTACGAGCTCTGCAGGCTCTGGCACGCGGAGCTCTGCTGGATCGCGGTCTTGAGCTCTCCCTGCGGGTCGAGCTGCTGGAGGTTCGTGAGTGTGGACTTGACCTCGCTGCTTACTTGCGTGGCCGTGGCCGCGATGGTCGCGGCAGCGGCGGGAATGTCCGCCGCACTGGAGACCTCGTCGGCGGCTCGTTGGATCTGGTCACTGCCCTTCTGAAGCTCGTCGGAGAGCTCGTCGACATCGTCGCTGGCCTCTTGCCCGGATTGCGTGTCGGGCTTCCCGAGGTCCTTGAGGTCTCCGATGAGCGTCTCTGTTGCGTCGCCAACCTGGTCGGCAGCGTCCTGGGCGTTCTCCGGCGTCAGGTTCCCCTTGAACGACGTGCGGACGGTCTGAAGCGAGCTCCTCCACTGGCCGACGTCGGTGCAGAGCGAGTTGGCCCACTCGCTCGGTGACACCGTCTCGTCTCCGTTGTCCCCGCCGCACGCGGACAGGGTCATTGCGCTCAGGAAGACCGCTGCTCCGAGGATTGCCCGTGCCATTGGCTCCGAGTTCAGCATCGGCGGCACGCGCCCACATCATCCGGAGTGGACGATTAGCCGCCGGTCGCCGTGAAGTGCTGGTAGTCGACCGGATTCGTCCAGCGGCCGCCCCACGACCACCCGATCGACGCGAACGCTCGGATGAGCACGTTGCCCCTCACGGCCATCCCCGGCCGGACATTCGAGCGGTCGAGGTACCGGCGCGAGGCCGGCGGTGAGACCCGGCCGTTGAGGATGAACGGGTTCTCGACAGGGTTGACGTCGATCGCGAGCCCATAGGCGTGGGCCGACCAGCTCGAGGAGCCCTCGACGCGCCTGCAGTTGAAGCCGGACGTGTTGTCGGCCGCCATGGAGCGGTCGTCGTCGCCGCGGTATACGTCGACGAGCCGCAGGCGGCGGATGGGGAACCGCGCCGCGTACAGCTGCCGGAAGACCGAGACCGCGGCGCGCGCGGCAGTCGAGCGGACGACGAGCTCGCCGATGTGGACTCGGCCGAGGAAGTCCCAGTGGCTGACCCGCAGTAGGCGGAGCTGCGGCGGCCCGACCGGGCAGCCGGGCCGGTAGGTGCGCGGCAGGTCGGCCGCGGTGACGCGAGAGATCGTCCCGACGAAGCGCGGCGACGCAGGCGCCGCCGTTCCGACGAGCGAAAGGGCAACGGCGAGGCCCAAGAGTGCGAGCTTCACGGCGCGGAGCGTAGTCTCAGCCCGTGGACAAGCAGGCCGTCGTGCAGCGGATCCGCGAGCTCTGCCTCGCTCTGCCCGAGACGTCGGAGCGCCTCAGCCACGGCCACCCGACATTCTTCGTCGGCACCAAGCGCTCGTTCGTGACGGTGCTCGACAACCACCACCACGACAGCCGGTTCGCGATCTGGTGCGCGGCGGAGGCCGGCGTCCAGGAGATGCTCGTCGAAGCCGACCCCGAGCGGTTCTTCCGCCCGCCCTACGTCGGGCACCGAGGCTGGCTCGGCGTCCGCCTCGACCGCGGCGTGCACTGGGACGAGCTTGCCGGCATCGTCGAGGACGCCTACGCCGAGGTCGCACCGCCGAAGCTCGTCGAGGCCGCTTTGCGGCGGGAGGCTGGGTAGTCGCCGGGCGGCCGCGCGGCCCTCTACCCCTTCGAACTCGGCCTTGCGGTCGAAAGGGGCCGGATTTGCAGCCCCTTTTTCGAGCGATGCAGCAGGAAGGCGTATCTGCCGAGAGCGGGAATGCGTTTTCGACACACATGTTCGGCTCGATGCCTCAGCCCGCCCACCTGCCGTGCCCCAGCTGCGGGGCCTCGGTGCCGCGCGACACCGCAGGGCACCATCTCTGCGACGAGGAGCAGCGGGCGCGCTACGAGCGGTTCCAGGCGCGCGTGGAGGTCGACCGGTTCGACGCTGAGCTGACCACGTGGCTCGCCACCCCGGCCGGCCGCTTCGAAGTCTTCTACGCCGAACGCGCACGACGCGCGGCCTAGTCCCGGTCACGCCGGGTTGAACCGAGCACCTCCGACGCTTTAACCTCAGAGACCCAGGGGTCTCGGCGAAGGGCGGGGAGCAAAGGATGGCGCAGCCGGAACAGCAGGTCGAAGACCGCACGCCGGCGACGGCCGAATCGCCGATGATCCGGCTCGAGAGCGTCGTCAAGAGCTTCGGCGACCTGCGCGTCCTCGACGGAATCGATCTGGAGGTCGAACTGGGCGACGTGCTCGTCGTGATCGGGCCGAGCGGCAGCGGCAAGAGCACCCTGCTGCGGTGCGTCAACCTGCTGGAGCCGATCGACTCCGGGCGGATCTATCTCGAGGGGCAGGAGATCACCGCGAAGGGCACGGATGTCTCGGCGATCCGCCAGCGGGTCGGGATCGTGTTCCAGCAGTTCAACCTCTTCCCCCACCTGAACACGATCGACAACGTCACCCTCGCGACGAGGCGGGTGAAGCACGTCAAGCGGGACCGGGCCGAGGTGCGCGCCCGCGAGCTGCTCGCGCGGGTCGGGCTGGAGGAGAAGGCGGAGCAGTACCCGCATCAGCTCTCGGGGGGCCAGCAGCAGCGGGTCGCGATCGCCCGGTCGCTCGCGATGAACCCGCACGTCATGCTCTTCGACGAGGTCACGTCGGCGCTCGACCCGGAGCTCGTCGGCGAGGTGCTCGTGGTCATGCGGGACCTGGCCCGAACCGGGATGACGATGATGGTCGTCACCCACGAGATGCAGTTCGCCCGGGAGGTCGGCGACCGGCTCGTCTTCATGGACGAGGGCCGGATCGTGGAGGAAGGGAAGCCCCGGGACGTGCTCGACCACCCGAGCGAGGAGCGAACGCGGCGGTTCCTTCGCCGTACCTCGCTGCTCACCTCGCTTGAAGAGTTGGAAACCGATGAAGGAGGACCTGAATGAAGAGGTTGCTGTTCGCGGTCGCGCTGGTCGCGCTCGCCGGAGCCGTGACGGCGGCGGTCGCCGTCGCCGCGCCCTGGGGCGGCGCGAGAGCCGATCGCGGAGCACGGGCCGAGTCGGCGACGAAGCTGCCGCCGCTGCCGGCCGCGGTGGCTCAACGCAAACGGT
>DATDKA010000075.1:0-10260 GCA_036520235.1 Gaiellaceae bacterium | reverse complement strand
GAGTTGCCGTACTCGTTGGCGTACTGGGCCTTCTCGAACGTGTGCCACTCGGGCTGGGAGTGGGGCTGGGGGAACTCCACCGGTGGGGTGTTGCCGATCGAGGAGCGCATGAAGAGGTTCCAGATCGTCGCCGGGAAGGTTCCGCCCGCAACCGAGATCCCGTGGACGTTCTCCATCGGGATCAGTGCCTGCGGGTACCCGACCCAGACCGTCGTCGAGAGCGTCGGCGTGTAGCCGCAGAACCAGGCGTCCGTGTGGTCGTCCGTCGTCCCCGTCTTCCCGGCCGCCGGGCGGTAGAAGCTGACGCTCGCCCCGACCCCGGTTCCCGACGTGTAGTTGTCGTGGAGCACCTTCGTGACCTCGTCGGCGACCCAGTCGGGGATGACCCGGTGCCGGCGCGGCTTTCCCCAGCCGGCGTCGGTATCCGTGGTTCCGTCTGGCAGCACGACCTTCCGGATCGCCATCGGCTCGGAGTAGACCCCGCCGGCCGCCAGCGTTGCGTACGCCGACGCCATGTCGAGCGGCGACACGCCCGCAGAGCCGAGGCCGAGCGAGGGCACGTACACGCCCTCCCTCGTCTTCAGGTTCGAGCGGACGCCGAGCCGGTAGGCCATCTCCGCAACCTTCTCGGGCCCGAGGTCGAGCGTGAGCTGCGCGAAGACGGTGTTGTCGGAGGAGAGCGTCGCTCGGTGGATCGAGACCGAGCCAAGGTAGCTGTGGTCGTAGGTCTGGACCTCCCACGGCTCGCTCAGCGGATCCGGCTGGTAGAAGAACGGCTTGGAGACGTAGTACGTCGTGTCCGGGTCGACGCCCTGGTTGATCGCAGCGGCCAGGACGAAGGTCTTGAAGGTCGAGCCCGCCTGGCGACGAGCCTGCGAGGCGAGGTTGAACTGATTGCGGCGCTTCGCGGGGGTTACGGCCGTCATCGCGCGGATCGCGCCGTTCGCCGGGTTGATCGAGACGATCGCAGCGGCGGGATCCTGCCGGTAGGGGAGGGTGCGGAGCACCGCGTTCCGCGCGTTCTGCTGGAAGCGGCGGTCGACGGTGGTGTAGACGCGCAGGCCGCCGGAGCGCACGGTGTTGGCACCGTACTGTGCGATCAGCTGCTCGCGGACGTAGCTGAAGAAGTACGGCTCGCGGATGCGGGTGTAGATCCGACCAGGCTTCAAGTGCAGCCGGCGATCCTCGACCGCCGCGTAATACTGGCGGTCGGTGATGTCGCCGTTCGTGAGCATCGCCTGGAGCACCTGATTCCGGCGTCGTAAGGCCGCATTCGGCTTGTTCAGCGGGTCGTAGACCGACGGCGCCTGAGTCAGGCCGGCGAGGAGCGCGGCCTGGCCGAGCGTCAGCTTCCAGACGGGCTTGGAGAAGTAGGTCTGGGACGCCGCCTGGACGCCGTACGCGTGGTTTCCGTAGTAGACGGTGTTGAGGTAGCTCTCGAGGATCCAGGACTTCGACCGCCGGTTGTTCAGCCGCACGGCGAGGCAGGCCTCGATCAGCTTTCGCTCGAACGTGACCTCACGGCTGATGTAGAGGTTCCGGACGAGCTGCTGGGTGATCGTCGACCCGCCTTCGACCACGCGCCCCGCCTGGACATCGGCGGCGAGGGCGCGGGCGATGCCCTCCAGGTCGATGCCGCTGTGCTCGTAGAACCGGCGGTCCTCGATCGAGACCGTTGCGAGGCGCATCCACTTGCTGATCCGGTTCAGCGGGACGGGCTGGCGGTTCTTCTCCGCGGGGATGGAGCCGAGCAGCGAGCCGTCAGCGGCGTACACGAAGGAGTTCTGGCCGATCTCGACAGGGCGAAGGCGGTCGAGGTCGCAGCGCGGTCCCACCGTGGCCGCGCCGGTGATCCCGCCGGCGGCGATCAGCGCCAGGACGATGATCGCGAGCGTGGCGAGGAGCGCGAGCTTCTTCCGGTGTTGTGCGCGGGTTCGGCGGCGGTTCCGGCGGGTTCGGCGCCGGTAGAGCTCCTCGTCGAACGCGCGGTCAGCGCGGCGCCGACGGCGTCGGTCGTGCGGGCTCATGCCGCTTCGTAGATGCCCGCTTCGCGCAGCGCGTGCTGCACGCGCAGCCGGAGCTCGCCCTCCAGCTGCCGGGCCGAGGCATCGTCATCGGCCCACGCGCGGAGCGTCACGACAGCGTCTTCGTCGAGGCTCGTGACCAAGACTTCGGTGGGTTCCGCCTTCTCGCGCAAGAGGTCGATCACGGCCTGGAGATCCTTGTCTCGTGGGACGGGCACCGTGATCTCGGCGAGCTGCTGCCGATCCACGATCGTCGCGTTCTTGATCGTATCGGCAGCCAGCCGGTCGTTCGGTACCACGAGCCGGCTCTTGTCGTCCTGACGGATCCGGGTGTAGACGAGGCCGATCTCCTCCACCACGCCCTGTCCTTCGGCAATCGTCACGCGGTCCCCGAGCCTGATCGGCTGGCTCAGCCCGATCATCACGCCGGCCACGAAATTCGCGAGCGTCCGCTGCGCCGCGAGGCCGACGACGAGGCCGATGATCGCCGAGGAGGCAAGCAGACCCGTGGCGACCGCGCGCACCTGCGGGATGATCAGCAGCGCCGAGAGGACGCCGACGAAGATGATCGCCCCCATCAGGCTCCGCCGAAGGACGCGGTAGCGCGTCTCCGACTGCGGTGGGAGCTGTCGTCGCGCCATCCGCATGTCGACGAGCTTCGCGAGCACCGCTGCTCCGGCGATGACGGCGCAGACGACGATCAGCCGTGCCCAGGGCCCCACGGCCCGGCTATTCGACGTCGTCGAGTGGTTTCCGGCCCCCGAATCCCTCCTCGAGGCCGTGCCAGAAGGCGACCTGATCCTCGCCGAGCTGCCAGCAAAGGAGGATCTCCTCACCCTCGCGGAGCGCGGGGAAGTCGAGCAAACCGCGGTCGAGGTCCTTGATCAGCACGCCCTCGCCCTGGATTCGCTCCACGACCCGGGCGAGCTGGGTCGCCGCCTGCTCGAGCTCCTCGTCCGCCTCGGCGAAGTCGGACGGCGTCAGGTCGCCCCCGTTCGTGACCACCTGTGCGCCGAGCGAGGCCCGCCGTTCCTGCGCCGTCACGAGCGCCTGCCGGCGGTCGACCATCTCCTCAGCGAGCGGGCGAAGCTCGTCCAGCGCCGCGTTCGCCTCCTCGGGCGTGAAGTACCGTGGCGCCATCCGCCCCATTGTCACCCTCTTCCTCTGGAGCCGTGCGGCGATCTGGGCCGGTGTCGTCTTCGCTTTCCTCGTCTTCGAACCGAACCGCCATCCACTGGCCGAACGTTGGGACCGGCCGGAGGTGACGCGGGACCTCGGCGTGCTCGTCGACGTCTGGGCGCGCTGGGACAGCGTCTGGTTCCTCCGCATCGCCGAACACGGTTACGGCGCGCTGGAACTAACCGCCGCCGCGTTCTACCCGCTCTACCCGCTGCTCGTCGGTGTGCTCGGACGGGTCCTCCTCGGTCACTACGTCCTCGCCGGCGTCCTGATCTCGCTTGCCGCGACCCTCGGGTCGTTCATGCTCCTGTACCGGCTGGCGCTTCCGCGGCTCGGCGTGGAGGGTGCCCGCCGGGCAGTCCTCTACCTCGCCGTCTTTCCCTTCGCCGTCTTCCTCGGCGGTGTCTACAGCGAGTCGCTCTTCCTGCTGCTCGTGCTCGCGAGCTTCGTGTTCGCGGAGCGCGGCCGATTCCTCGAGGCAGGTGTCTCCGCCGGGCTTGCGTGGCTCACTCGGCCGCTCGGGATCGCGCTCCTACCGGCGCTCGCGCTGCTCGCCTGGCGCTCGCCTCGGCGTGCGGAGGCGCTGCTGCGCCTGGCCGCCGCGCCGGTGGTGTTCGCGCTCTACCCGCTGTACCTCTGGTGGAAGCTCGACGATCCCTTCCTGTTCCTCCGTGCGGAGGACGTCTGGAGCAGGCACGTCTCCTGGGCCGGCCCGCTCGACGGGATCTGGGAGGGCCTCCGCGCCGGCTGGGCCGGCGTCCGGCAGCTCGCGAGCGGCTCCGACGCGACGCGCTACTGGAGCGCGGTGACGAACAGCGATCCCGACCGGGTCGCCGCCGTCAACCTGGAGCAGCTGGCCTTCCTCGTGCTCTTCGTCGTGCTGACGGTCGAGGCCTGGCGGCGCTTCGGCGCGCCGTACGGGCTCTTCGCCGCGGTGAGCCTCGCGATCCCGCTCGCGACGCCGAGCGAACGCTGGCCCCTGCTTTCGATGCCACGGTTCGGGCTGGTGATCTTCCCATTCTTCCTCGTGCTGGCCGCGTGGGGTGAGCGGCCGCGGGTGCACACGCCGCTGCTAGTGGTGAGTGCGATGTTTCTCGGAATCGTTTGCGTTCAGTGGGCGCTCTGGCAATGGGTAGCGTGACCACCGAGAGCCGGGCGCGCATGCAGCGCCGGCTCGTCGGCTGGTGGGTGCTGATCGGCGCGCTGACGCTGCTCAACTTCAGCGCCCGCTTCAGCGAGGACGACTCGTCGTCGAACACCGACAACGTTCTCTACCGCTACGACGCCGCCGTCTTCGGGTTCCTCTTCTACGCCTTGATCCTCGGTGTCGTCCTGGTGCTGGCGTCCGGGTTCGACCCGCGTGAGGCACTCGGCCTGCGGCGGCCGCGGTCCTGGGGGTCAGCGGTGGGAATCGCGTTCGGATCGTTCGTCGCCCTACTCATCGTCGCCGCCGCGCTCGAGCCGGTTTTCGGCGCCGGCAAGGCGCAGGGCCTGGATCCGACCGGCTGGATCCCGGAGAAGGCGCCTGCGCTCTTCCTGAACGCGATCGTCGTCGCGATCTTCGGCCCGATCGTCGAGGAGCTCCTGTTTCGCGGGATCGGATTCTTCCTGCTGCTCCAGTTCGGGTCGATCGCGGCGATCGTCGTGACGGCGATTGCGTTCGCGCTCACCCACGGGATCGCTCAGGGCATCCCGATCTTCTTCATCATCGGCGTCGGCCTTGCGCTGATCCGAAGCCGGAGCGCGAGCATCTACCCCGCGATGATCCTCCATATCTGCTTCAACGCCTTCGGGATCATCACGGGCGTGTTCACCTAGGAAGGGTGCTCGCCGTAGATCCCGGCACTCGTCTCGGGATCGAAGAAGTGCAGCCGGTCCGGTGCAGCGGAGAGCTCGATCCGCTCGCCCTCTCGGACGCTCATACCCCGGCTCAGCCGCGCGACGAAGAGACTGCCGCGCTTTCGCGCCTGCTCCGCCGTCGCCTCGACCGCCTCTTGACCGACGGCCGCCTGGACGTCCTTGCCGCGAACCGGCGGAGCACGGACTCCGAAGTGGACGTAGACCTCGGAGCCCATGTCCTCACGGATATCCACCACTGCGGAGATGCGGGCGCCGTCGGACGCCGCCTCGCCGCCCGCCTGCTCCAGGTCTTCCGGTCTGATGCCCATGATCACTCGCTTTCCTTCGAACCTCCGAAGGGCCGGGCGAGCGCGGAGCAGTCCCTCGTCGATCGGTAGCCGGTTCTCGCCGAACCGCGCCTCGAGCGCCCCGTTGGTCGCGACGAGATCGACGCCGACAAGGTTCATCGCCGGCGAGCCGATGAACTCGGCCACGAAGAGGTTCACCGGCTCGTCGTAGAGGCGCTGCGGAACGTCGAACTGCTGCAGGAGCCCGTCGCGCATCACCGCGACACGGTCGCCGAGCGTGAGCGCCTCCGTCTGGTCGTGGGTGACGTAGATGGTCGTCACGTTCAGGTCCCGCTGGATGCGCGCGATCTCCGCCCGCATCTCGACGCGGAGCTTGGCGTCGAGGTTCGACAACGGCTCGTCCATCAGGAACGCCTGGGGCTCGCGGACGATTGCGCGGCCCATGGCGACCCGCTGGCGCTGCCCGCCGGAGAGCGTACGGGGACGCTTTCCCAGGACCTCCGCGAGGCCGAGAATCCGGGCCGCATCTTTCACGCGCCGGTCGATCTCGGACTTCGGCAGCTTCCGAAGCTTCAACCCGAAGGCCATGTTCCGGTACGCCGACATGTGCGGGTACAGGGCGTAGTTCTGGAAGACCATCGCGACGTCCCGGTTCTTCGGAGGCAGGTTGTTCACCACCCGGCCTCCGATCCGCACCTCGCCCGACGTGATGGGCTCGAGGCCGGCGACCATCCGGAGCGCCGTCGTCTTCCCGCAGCCCGATGGTCCGACGAGCACCGCGAACTCACCATCGCCGATGTCGAGGTCGAGCGCGCTCACCGCCTTCGTTCCGTCGCCGTAGACCTTCGTCAGTTGCCGAAGCTCGATCTCAGCCACCGCGGTCGTGAACGATACTCCGCCTCGTTTCACGCGTTACGATCACGCCGCCTTGGCGGCAGTCGCACGCGCTCGGCGCAAGCGTGACGTTTTCGAGGAGCAGCGGTTCCTCGGCCCGCTGCTGATCGCCCCCGCGGTCCTCTTCATCTTCGTGCTGGTCGGGGCGCCGCTCGTGCTCGCGATCTACCTCAGCCTGACGGACGCCACCGCCGGATCGCTGAGCGGCGAGTTCGTCGGCTTCCGGAACTACCTGGACGCCTGGGACAGCGAGAACTTCAGGCGCGCCCTCCGCAACACGGTGCTCTTCACGATCGTGTCGCAGCTCATCGTCGTCGTCGGGGCCGGCTTCCTGGCGCACGCACTCGTCCGGGACTTCCGCGGCAAGTGGTTCTTCCGCTTCCTGATCATCCTCCCCTGGGCCACGCCCGTCGCGCTGAGCACCGTGGCCTTCCTCTGGATCTTCCATCCGCTGTACGGCGTCACGAACTGGACGCTCACCCACGACGTGCTCCCGGGCGGAGCCGCCTTCTTCCCCTACCGCGCGCTCAACTGGGCCTTCGCCCGCGACTTCTGGCCGGACGCGATCCAGATCTCGCCGATCGAGCCGATCGACCCACCGCAGTGGCTCGGCGAGCCCAACCTCGCGATGGCCGCGATCATCTTCGTCCACGCCTGGCGGATCCTCCCGTTCGCCACGGTGATCTTCATCGCGGGTCTCGCCTCGATGCCGCCCGAGATCGACGACGCGGCCGCCGTCGACGGTGCAACCGGCCTGCGGAAGTTCTGGTACGTCACGCTGCCGCTGCAGCTCCCGATCGCAACGGTCGCGGTGCTCTTCGGAATCGTCTTCACGGCGACCGACATGACGGTCGTCTACGTCCTCACGCACGGAGGGCCCTTCAACAGCACGCAGGTGCTCACGACGTGGGCCTTCGACACGGGGATCACGAGCGGCGCACTCGGAGAGGGAGCGGCGATCTCCCTCTACCTGCTTCCTGCACTCGCCCTGATCGCGATCCTGATGCTCAGCTTCGCGCGGCGAGTGGAGGTCACATGAGCGGCCGCCGGCAAAGCCTCACGAGCTACCTGATCGTGGGCCCGTTCGCGATCGTGCTCGCCTTTCCGTTCTACTGGATGCTGATGTCGGCGCTGCGGGCCGACAACGACCTCTACTCGATCGAGGAGGTCCCGTTCAAGTTCAACGGCGACTCGCCGACGACGGCGAACTTCAAGTTCCTCTTCGAGGAGACCGACTACGGCCGCTGGCTCCTCAACACCGCCGTCGTCGGTGCCGCGGTCGTCGTGATCACGCTCGTGCTCTCGCTCCCGGCGGCGTACGCGCTCGCACGGTTCTCGGGACGGTGGGGCCAGAGCGTCGGCGTCGGAATCTTCCTGACCTACCTCGTACCGCCCACCCTGCTCTTCCTTCCGCTCAACCGCGTGATCGCGGAGGTGCACCTCCACGACCGCCTCTGGTCGCTCATCCTCGTCTACCCCTCGTTCACCGTGCCGTTCTCGACCTGGCTGCTGATGGGCTTCTTCAAGACGATCCCGGCCGAGCTCGAAGACGCGGCGCTGGTCGACGGCGCCTCCCGCCTCGGCGCGCTCGTCCGAGTCGTCTTCCCGCTGTCCGTGCCCGGGATTCTGACCGTGGTGATCTTCTCGTTCTCGCTCGTCGTCAACGAGTTCGTCTATGCGATCACGTTCATCTCGAGCACGGACGCCCGCACCGTCTCCGCCGGCGTCCCGACCGAGCTGATCCGCGGCGACGTCTTCTACTGGGGCGCGTTGATGGCGGCCACGCTGATCCCCGCGATTCCGCTTGCGCTGTTCTACAACGTCTTCCTGAACCGTTTCATCGCCGGGTTCACCGGAGGAGCGTTCCGTTGACGCCAGCTTTTCCGAACGGAGAAAATGTGTCAAACGTCTCGAGGAGGTGATCGCGTGAAGGACCGTCGTGAGCGAGTCGAGATCACGAAGGTCCAGGACGAGCTGACGCGTCGCGAGCTCATTCGTCGTGCGGGTATCGGCGCCATCGTGCTCGTCTACGGAGGGAGCGGCGTCAAGACCGCCGTCGCCGCGGTGCCGAAGTACCGGCACAAGGAGCTGGCCGGGACGCTGCGCATCATGCAGTGGAGCCATTTCGTCCCTGCCTACGACCGATGGTTCGACAACGTCTACGTCAAGCGGTGGGGGCAGGCGAACGACACCGAGGTCAAGGTCGACCACGTCAACCTGGCCGAGCTCCCGTCGCGTGCCGCTGCCGAGGTCGCCGCGCGGAGCGGCCACGACCTGTTCCAGTTCCTCGCGCCGCCCGCGCAGCACGAGGACAACGTGATCGCGCTGAACGACGTCGTCCAGCAGGTCCAGAAGAAGGTCGGGAAGATCAGCGCCGTCGGCCGGAAGAGCACGTACAACCCGCGGACGAAGAAGTACTTTGGGTTCGCGGACAACTACGTCCCGGACCCGATCCACTACCGGACGGATTTCTGGGGCGAGGTCGGGCTCAAGCCGACCAGCTGGGAGAACATCCGCAAGGCGGCGCCGAGGCTCAAGGCGATGGGGCATCCGATCGGGATCGGAATGTCCAACGAGCTCGACTCGAACATGGCCCTGATCGCGCTCCTCCAGAACTACGGCGCGTTCATCCAGAACCGCGAGGGTCGCGTGACGATCAAAAGCAAGGGCACGGTCGAGGCCCTGAAGGTCATGCGCGACATCTACAAGCGCGGCATGACCAGTGAGGTCTTCGCCTGGACGGCCTCATCCAACAACGACAGCTTCCTCGCCGGCAGGCTCTCGCTGGCACTCAACGCGATCTCGATCGCTCGGAGCGCCGAGCTGCGGAACCTGCCCTTCAACAGGAACATCGGCATCCTTCCGATCGCGAAGGGGCCCGCCCCGAGGATGGGGCTCGAGCACGTCATGGGCGTCTACGTGATCTGGAAGTTCGCCCAGAACAAACGCGCTGCGAAGAAGTTCCTGGTGGACATCGGCACCAAGTACACCGGCCACTTCCTCAACAGCTATTTCTACAACTTCCCCGCGTTCCCCGGGTCGGTGACGAACATCAGGAGGCGCCTGGCGAAGCAGACCGACTACCCGAACGAGTTCGCCGGCCGCTACGTGATCCTCGACGACATCTCGAGGAAATGGACGACGAACGTCGGCTACCCGGGCTATTCAAATGCGGCGATCGACGAGGTCTTCGGGAAGTCCCTGATCCCGCAGATGTTCGCCCGCGTGGCACGCGACGACATGACCCCCGACGAGGCGATGCGCGCAGCACATCGCGAGATCTCATTCATCTTCAACAAGTGGAGGCGACGAAAGAAGATCTGACGTCGGCAGAAGGGCCGCTGCCGGGGCGGCCCTTCTAGTTCGTGTCTTCGTCGCCGACGGCGAACTGATCCGGCGAGACGTCCTCGAGGAACTTCCGGAACTCGTCGACGACTTCCTCGTCGTTCGGCTCCTCGCCCTCGAACTCGATCGCCGACTCCTCGATCACGTGCTCGGCGGCGTAGATCGGGACCTCGGAGCGGACGGCGATCGCGATTGCGTCGGACGGCCGCGAGTCGATCTCGAGCTCGGAGCCGTTCTGCTGGACCGTGATGCTCGCGTAGAAGGTGTTGTCGCGGAGCTCCGTGACGGTGATGCGCAGGACCTCTGCGTCGAGCTGCTCGAGCATGTCCGTCATCAGGTCGTGTGTCATGGGCCGCGGGGTGGAGGCCCCCTGGAGCTTCATCAGGATCGCGGCCGCCTCGGCGTGGCCGATCCAGATCGGAAGAAAGCGATTCCCGTCGGCAGTCTTGAGGAGGACGATCGGCTGCTTGCCGACGAGATCGAAGCTGACCCCGTAGATGACCATCTCGTACATGGGCGACCTCCTCTGATGTTAGCGCCGGGCTCGTTCGCCAAACCGTTCGCTACCATCGTGCCGCTGCGGGCGATTAGCTCAGTTGGTTAGAGCGCCGCTCTGATAAGGCGGAGGTCCCTGGTTCGAATCCAGGATCGCCCATCGCATCGCGATGCTC
>DATDKA010000074.1:0-2504 GCA_036520235.1 Gaiellaceae bacterium | reverse complement strand
GCAGCCTGCGAGGAGCAAGGCGAGGACGGCGGCGATCGCGATCCGCATGGGCCTAGGTTCGGTAGCCCAAACGGCGCACGAGTCACTCGGAAGGGGGAGACGCAAACGGCTCAGTTGCGCTGATATTGGGACAGGTCACCTGCGGCAGGCGACCTTCTGCGATGCGGCGCCTTGACGACATCCTCAGCCCCCGCCTGTTCGGGTCTCTGCTTGCGATCCTGATGGGCGTCTACGCCTCGATCTGCCTGTTCGGCCTGACCCAGCACGGCATCGGCGCAGCGATCGACGTCCCGCTCTACACGGCGCTCGAGATCGGCGCTGCGCTCTTCTGCCTGGCGCGCCCGATCGTCAACCCGCACAACCGGGCCGCCTGGATCGCCGTCGGCGTCGGCATCCTCTCCTTCGCGCTCGGGGACATCTACTTTTCGTTCTGGCTCGCCCAGCTCGACTCGCCCCCGTACCCCTCGTTCGCGGACGCGGGCTACATCGGCCTCTACCCGCTGATCTACCTCGGCCTCGGCCTGCTCCTGCGGAACAGGACGCTCGAGGCGAACCGGAGCTTCTGGCTCGACGGGACGATCGCGGGACTGACCGTCGCGGCCCTCGGCGCCGCGCTGCTCTTCAACACGATCGTCGACACGACCGGCGGGGACTTCTGGACGATCGTGACGAACCTTTCCTACCCGCTCGGCGATCTCGGGTTGCTCGTGATCGTGCTCTCGACACTTGGGCTGACCGGCTGGCAGATCGACCGGGTCTGGGGCTGCATGCTGCTCGGCTGCGGGATCTTCGCCGTCACGGACACGGCCTACCTGTACCAGACCGCCCTCGGCACCTACGAGCAGAGCACGATCCTCGACGCCGGCTGGCCGGCCGGCCTGATCCTCTTCGCCTTCGGCGCCTGGCAGACGCCGCGGACGATGGTGCACCGGCGGCTCGAGGGCTTCCGGGTGCTCGCCGTGCCGGTGGGCTTCGGCCTGCTCGGCCTCGGCCTGCTCGTCTACGACCACTTCCACCGACTGAACCACGCGGCGCTGCTCTTCTCGACCGCGGCGATCGGGGCCGTGATCGGACGGATGGCGCTCACGTTCCGAGAGAACACGAAGCTGCTGGAGCAGAGCCGCCGTGACGCCGAGACCGACGCGCTGACCGGGCTCGCGAACCGGCGGAAGCTCCTCATCGACCTGGAAGAGCGGCTGGCGGCTCGGGTCCCGACGCTGCTGATCCTCTTTGACCTCGACGGGTTCAAGTCGTACAACGACGCGTTCGGCCACCCGGCCGGCGACGCGCTGCTCCGCCGGCTGGCGCAGAAGCTCGACGCGGCCTGCGGGCAGTTCGGCCACTCGTACCGGATGGGCGGCGACGAGTTCTGCCTGCTCGCGGACGGCGACCCGTCGCAGCGAGCTGCGATCGTCGCGACGGCGACGAAGGCGCTGGAGGACGAAGGCGAGGGCTTCAGGATCACGTGCGCCTACGGCGCGATCGTGGTGCCCGAGGAGACGAGCGAGCTGTCCGAGGCGCTCCGAATCGCCGACACGCGGATGTACGGCAACAAGGACTCGCGCCGTGCTTCGGCTGTCCGGCAGTCGAAGGACGTCCTGCTGAGCGTGCTCAGCGAGCGGGACGCGGACCTCCGCGGTCATTTGACCGGCGTCGCGCAGCTCGCGCGCGCCGTCGGATCGAGGCTCGACCTGCCGGCGCACGAGCTCCATGACCTCGGCCTCGCGGCCGAGCTCCACGACGTCGGGAAGCTCGCGATCCCGGACGCGATCCTCCAGAAGCCCGGAGCGCTGACGGACGAGGAGTGGACGTTCATCCACCGGCACACGCTCGTCGGCGAGCGGATCCTCTGCGCCGCGCCCTCGCTCGAGCGGATCGCGCGCCTCGTGCGGTCGACCCATGAGCGACTCGACGGGCTCGGCTACCCGGACGGGCTCAGCGGCGACGACATCCCGCTGCTCTCACGGATCGTCGCCGCCTGTGACGCATTCTTCGCGATGACCGAGGAGCGTCCGTACCGCAGCGCGATGACCTCCGAGGACGCGATCAGCGAGCTCCGCCGGTGCGCCGGCACCCAGTTCGACTCCGTCGTCGTGGAGGCGCTGATCAGCGCCTACATCGAGGCCGGGCTCGAGCTCGTCGCCTAGCGGTGGATTAGGCCGGCGGCCTAGGCCGCTGCGGATTTCTCGGCGCACATCTGCGCGAAAGGACATCTGGTCGCGCCCGAGGGGCGTTGGTAGCGTCGCCGGAATGTCCAGCGCGCTGCTGCTCGCCGAGCCGGAAGCCGCCACCCGCGGCTTTCTCGAGCGCCACCTACGGCAGGACGGGTTCGACGTGGTGGAGGCACTGGGCGGCGAGGCGCTCGAGCTGCTCGAGGTCGCCCGGCCCGATCTCGTGCTCGCCGCCGACACCCTCGCCGCCGACGTCTGCCGGCGGGCCTACGACGTGCCGGTGATCGTGCTCGGCCGGGCCGACTCGGACGCGGTCGACCGGGTTCGCGCGTT
>DATDKA010000073.1:0-2200 GCA_036520235.1 Gaiellaceae bacterium | reverse complement strand
CCTTCTCTGACAGCGCCGGCCTCGCCGCCTCCCGTTCTCGAACTGCCGCGACGGCAGAAACGTTGCGCGGGTTCGATTCCCGCCGCCTCCACTTCCAACTCGGCGAACTCAGACCGACAGCGGCGCCTGCCCCCACAAGCCGATCACGCGAACCGACCCCTCGGAGGTCACGTGCAGGCTGCCGCGGTCGTCACGACCTCCGCGAACTCGTCCTGGAGGTTGATGCCGGTCATCCGCGCGATCTCGGCAGCCGGCACCACCTCGCCATCCGGCGCGGCGATGTCGAACGTGTGGGTCGCGTCGAGGACGAACCACACGTCGTACCCAAGGTCGGAGCCGATGCGAGCGGTCGTCTCACAGCAAAAGTTCGTCTGAATCCCGCACACCGCGATCGCGCCGATCCCGCGCTCGCGCAGCCATGCGTCGAGATCGACATCTCCGTGAAACGACGAGTGCACTGTCTTGACAATGCGCAGATCGGGCTCGCCGGCGACGGCCTCTTTCAGCTCGAAGCCGGGCGTGCCGCGCTCGAGCGGTCCACCCCGCCAATCGTGCTGAACGACCACGATCGGGTCGCCGCGGCGGCGCCACGCGGCAATCAGCTTGGCGACGTTCTCCTCGGCATGGGGATTGTCGCGGGGTCCGAGCGCTGGATCCTCGAAGCCGCGCTGAACGTCGACCACCAGCAGCGCACGCTGCCCGATCATGCGGCTGACCCTACCGTAGGCCGCCCGAGGCGGCAGCATCGGTCGCTCGTTCGGACATGTCGAAGGTGCCTTCCGGGAAGGAGACGATCCTCTTGCTCAGCTGATGCGGATCAGCTTCTTGTTGACGAACTCGTCGGCCCCGTAGCGGCCGAGCTCGCGTCCGAAGCCGGAGCGTTTCGTGCCGCCGAACGGCAGCTCGGCAGCGTCTGCGCCGACGATGTTCACGTAGACCATGCCGGCGTCGATCCGGTCGGCGACACGCTCGGCCTGCTCCAGGTCGTTCGTCATCACGTATGAGCCGAGCCCGAACGGCGTGTCGTTTGCCAGCGCGACCGCCTCCTCCTCCGACGGCACGCGATAGACCTGGGCGGCCGGGCCGAACAGCTCTTCTCGGTAGATGTCGTTCTCCGGCGTGATGTCCGTCAGTACCGTCGGCTCAAAGTAGTTGCCGTTGCGCTTGCCGCCGGCGAGGACCGTCGCGCCCTGCTCGACCGCGCGCCGGACCTGATCCTCGAGGCGGTCGGCCGCGACATGAGAGGACAGCGGCCCGCACTCCGTCTCGCGCTCGCGCGGATCACCCTGCTTCACAGCGGTGAGCGCGGCCGTGAACTTCTCGAGGAAGGGCTCGTAGAGCTCGTCGATCACGATGAACCGTTTCGCGCCGTTGCACGACTGGCCCGCGTTGTCGATCCGCGCGGCGACAGCGTCCTCGACCGTCTTGTCGAGGTCGTCAGTGCCGAGGACGATGAACGGGTCGGAGCCGCCGAGCTCGAGAACGACCTTCGTCAGATGCCGGCCGGCGATCTCCGCGACGGCGGCGCCGGCGCGCTCGGAGCCGGTGACGGATACGCCACGGACGTGCGGATCGGCGATTACCCACTCGATCTGCTCGTTCGTGGCGTAGATGTTCACGTATGCGCCGTCGGGGAAGCCAGCATCGCGGAACATCTGCGCCATCGCCTCAGCCGACTGCGGGCACTGGGGCGCGTGCTTCAACAGAAGCGTGTTGCCGATGATCAGGTTCGGCGCCGCGAAGCGTGCGACCTGGTAGTAGGGGAAGTTCCACGGCATGATCCCCAGCAGGACGCCGAGCGAGCTGCGGCGGACGACCGCCGACCCCTCACCCTCGATGAGCTCAATCGGCTCGTCTGCCATCAGTGCTTCCGCATTGTCTGCGTAGAACCCGTAGATCGACGCGCAGAAGTCGACCTCGCCCCGCGCTTGCCGTACCGGCTTGCCCATCTCGGCGACGATGATTTCCGCAAGCTCCTTCCGCCGTTCCGAGTACAGCTCGCCGACGCGCCGCACGAGCGAGGCGCGGTCAGCGACAGTCGCAGCTCTCGACCACTCGCGGTGTGCCCGGTCGGCGCGGGCGATCGCGTCCCGCAGCTCATCGTCCGTGATCGTCGGGTACTCCTTGAGCGTCTCGCCGGTCGCGGGATCGACAACTGCGTACATGCTCATCACTTCACTCCTCCGTCGGTCGGACTGAG
>DATDKA010000072.1:0-10095 GCA_036520235.1 Gaiellaceae bacterium | reverse complement strand
AGTTTGATCTGGTCCCAGACCCGCCGGCCCTTCTCCGTGCGCTTGAGCTTCCGGATCACGAAGAAGACGGCGATCAGCACCGGGAAGACGATGTAGTAGTTCCCACGCAGGAAGTCCGACACGTTCACGACCCACTGGGTCAGCGTCGGAAGGGAGCCGCCGAGGTCGGCGAAGATCTTCACGAAGACCGGGACGAGGAACATCAGCATCCCGATCAGGACGAGGGTCGCGAAGATCAGAACCATCGTCGGATAGATCATCGCGCTCTTCACGCGCCGCTTGATCGCGGTCTCCTTCTCGATCTGGAAGGCGACCCGGTCGAGCACCTGGTCGAGGATCCCGGCCGCCTCCCCTGCCTCGACCATCGCGATGTAGAGCCGGCTGAAGATCTTCGGGTGGCGGGACATGGCCTGCGAGAGCAGGAGGCCGCCCTCGACGTCGGCACGCAGCTCCTTGATCACGGCGCCGAGGTACTTGTCCTCGGTCTGCTGCTCGAGGATCACGAGGGCGCTCACGACGCTGAGGCCGGCGTCGATCATGGTCGCGAACTGACGCGAGAAGACCTGGAGCGACTTCGGCTTGATCTTCTTGAACGCGGTGCGCACGCTCTGCTCGCCCGAGGCCGGCAGCTCGACGAGGTCCTGCGCGAGCAGGCCGCGGACGCGCAGCTGCTCGCGCGCGGCATCGCGGTCAGCCGCGTTGATCGAGCCGGAGAGCTCGAGGCCCGTGGAGTTGATCGCTGTGTAGCTGTAGGCCGCCATCGGGAGTCGCTATCGGCTCTCGTTCACGCTTGCCTTAGCCGGTGGACTGGTCGAAGGACGACGCCTGGCGGACGTACACCTTGCTCAGGTTGCTCGCGTCGCGGACGACGATCGAGACCTTCTTGACGGTGCGACCCCCCGTCGGCGCCGCCGCCACGATGAAGACGTCGACCCGGTAGCTCTTGTTGTCGGCGCCGGTGACGACGCGGCTGGCGTTGCACTCGTCCGGGAGCGGCGTGCCGGAGCAGGCCGGTGTCGTGATCTGGCTCGCGTTGTAAGCAGAGTCCGTCGTGTAGGGAGCCGTCGCCGGGATCGAGGACGATGCGAGGCGGATCGAGTCGTACGTGACCGAGCGGTACAGCTCCATCTGCTGGTCCGCCAGCACCGCGGCGGTGGTGACGCGGCTGGCGCGCCCGAGCGAGACGATGCCCGCCTGGAACGAGGCGATGATCGCGAGCAGCCCGACGTTGAGGATGATCATCGCGATCAGGAGCTCGATCAGCCCGAAGCCCGCTTCGTCCGCCCGCAGCCTCGCCGCGGTGAGAGTCGGACGACCTTCGGCGAGCTCAGGTGGCACTGAGCAGCCGCAGGACATACGTGGTTCCGTCCGAGGTGTTCATCAGCGTGACCGGCTTGCCGCCCCGCTGGAGGGTGATCGTCTGGGAGCCGCTGGCATAGGTGCCGCCGACGATCGCGACCTTCGCCGTGCGTCCGGTGAGCGCGGTCAGCCTGAAGATCGGGTCGCCCTTCGGGAAGGTGCCGCCGATCGAGGCGGTGCTCCCCTCGCCGTTGACGCTGATCTCCGCGTTCTTGGCCGCAGCCGGAGCCGTGTGAGCGGCGGGCTGCGGCTTCGACTTCGACGCAGCGGCCCCTGGCGCCGAAGCGGCGTTCTCCGGTGCGGCGTTCTCCGGCGCGGCCGGCGGGGCGATGCCGTCGTTCTTGCCAACCTGCTGGACGAACGGATCCTTGCTCACGAACCGGTCGAAGGTGACGAGCTGTCCGGTGGCCGGCGCCGGTGCGACGTCCGAGTCGACGAGCTGGGCCGATCCCGCCGGCGGCGCAGGCGCGGCGGAGCTCGCCGGTGCCCCTGCCGGCGCGGCCGGGGCGGCGGGAGCAGGCTCGGACTGCGCGGTCGAGGAGCCTCCGCCGAACATCCCGAGGATCGTCGGCGCCTGGTAGGCGAGCACGCCGAGCAGAACGACACCGAGGACGGCGGCGATGATCTTCTGCCTGCGGGCTTTCGCCTTGGGATCGAATTTCTTCGGCATCAGGCTCCTGGGGTGCTCGCTGCGGCCGCGGCGGCCGGGGGCTGGGCTGGGGCGGGCTGGGGCTGCGCCGGAGCCGGCTGTGCGGGCGCGGCGGGCGCCGGAGGCGCGGGCGGCTGAGGGGCTCCGGTGCCGTAGACGAACGCGCTGACGCTCAGCGTCGCCTTGATGTCGGGGAAGGAGTGGTCGCCCTCGACGAAATTGAGCGAGTTGACCGTGAAGAGCCGCCCGTTGGCCTGGAGCTGCCCGCCGCGCACGCGGACGAGGCTGCGCAGGCGGAAGAGGAAGTCCGACAGCTCGTAGAAGTTCCCGTCGAAGACGAGGTCGATCGGGCGGCGAAGGTAGCCGCCGGAGTCCGCCGCGTCCTGCGGCGTGATCGAGTCGAATCGGATCCCGGCCTCACGCGCGACCCGGGTGAGCTCGAGGATCACGCCGGGCATGTCGTCCTTGGCCGGCATGGCCTTGCTGACGCGGAACAGGTCGGCGACGCGGATCGGCTCGGCCTGGCGCACCTGCGTGTTCGCGATGCGGAGCGCCTGAACCTGCGCCTGCACCGACTCGGTCTCCTGCTTGAGCTCGGACGCCTTCGACCGGTTCGGCGAGATCACGAGGAAGTAGCCGAGCGCGGTGACGACGACGAGGGCGACGACGACGATCGCAATCGCGGCCGGCTTCGGGAGGTTCTTCACGAGGCCACCGTCCCTTGCCGGATCGACGCGGTGATCGTGAACTTCACGACGCTGCGCGCCTTCGTCGTGTCGACGATGCTCGAGCCGAGGGTCGGGCGGTCGAGCGACGGGATCACGGACAGGCGCGAGAGCAGCCTCGCCACCCCTTCGTGCGAGTACGAAAAGCCGCTGATGGTGAAGGCGCCGGGAGGCGCCTCGGTCTTCCCGGGCGTCGGGACGAAATTCGGGTCGACGGCGTTCGCGGCCAGAGACTCGAGCCAGACGTCCTCCGGGAGGACGAGCGAGACCTCGCGCAGCACGCGGTCCCAGGCGACGCGGGAGGCGAGCGCCTTGCCGAGGAGCGTGACGCGGGCGCTCTTCTCGGTCTCGAGGGCGGTCGAGTCCGCGGGCGCCTCCGGCGCCGGCGGGATCGCGGCCAGCTCCGCGCGCGCTGCGTCGAGCTGGGACTGACGGTCGCTGACGGCGGAGCTCGAGGTCAGGAAGAGCCCGGCGAGGAGCGCGGTCACGAGCACGCTGCCGAGGACGGCGGTGAGGAGGACAGCGCCGGGCTGGCGCCGCTGGCGCCTCGCGTCGTCGCGCGGGAGGAGGTTGACGGCGCGCATCTAGCTCTCGATCCCGAGTCCGATGGCCGAGGTCAACGACCCGAGCTGCTGCTCGCGGTCGACCTTCTTGCCGACCTTCACGTGGGCGAGCGGGTCGCCGACGCGGGCCCGCACACCGAGGAGCCGCGAGAGCTCCGCGGCGAGGCCCGGAAGCTGCGCGGTGCCGCCGGTGAGGACGATCTCGCCGATCCCGAGTGAGCCCGGCTGGGACTGGTAGAACTGGAGCGAGGAGACCAGCTCGCGGGCGAACTCGTGCACCTCGCGGACGACGGCCTCCCGCACGCGATCGGCTTGCTCGCTGGTCAGACCGGCCGGAATGGACGGCTCCGCCAGGGAGAGGGCGAGCTTGAGCGGCGCGGCCTCCGAGGGGGAGAGGTCGAGCGCCTTGGCGATGCCGAGGTCGAGTGAGCGTCCGCCCCAGTCGAGGACACGCGTGAACTCACAGGTCTTGCCGTCCGAGACGGCGAAGGTCGTCCGGTCGTGGCCGACGTTGACGACCACGATCGCCGAGCCCGCGGTCTCGTCGCCGGGGGGCGGCGCCAGCGCGCGGAGGATGGCGAACGCCTCGAGGTCGATCCCAGCGAGGCGGATGCCGGCCTTCTTGCACGCAGCCGCGTACCGGTCGATCAGGTCGCGATAGGCGACGACGAGCAGCACCTTCCGGTGGAGGACGCCCTCCTCGTCGGTGCGCTCACCGAGGATCTGGTAGTCGAGCACCGCCTCCTCGACCGGGATCGGCAGCGTCTCCTGCGCGCGGTACTTGATCGCGTTCGCAAGCTGCTTCTCGTCGTCGATGCCCGCGATCTCGAACGCGCGAACCCCGATGCGGTTGTTGGAGATCCCGAGCCGGACGTTCTGGCGCGGCAGCTTGTGCTGCCTGAAGAAGCGTTTGAGCACGGACGCGAGCTCCTCCGTCTCGCGCAGCTCGCCGCCGACGACGATGCCGGCGTCGAGCTCCTCGCGCGCGACCTGGACGAGTTGCGGACTGCCGTTGTTCACGATCCGGGCTGCCGCGATCTGCGACGCGCCGACCTTGAGGCCGACCAGCTTCTTCGTCCTCCCTGCGGTCTTCGGCTTCTGCGCGCGCCGCGTGCGCTCGGGCTGCTCCTTCGGCGCCGAGTCCCGCTTCTTGCGCGAGAACCGCGACGTCCGCGGCTCCTTCGCAGGCTTCTCCGCCTTCGGCTCGGCCTCGGTCTTCGCGCGCCGCTTGGGCAGCAGGTCCGAGAGCTTGATCTCCTTTTTCAGGTCCATTGCTAGCTCCCTGCCACCCGGAGGCCGCTGACGGCGACGGGCTGCTGGGGCGGGGCGTCGGTCGAGATGCGCTTGATTAGGCCGAGGAGCTGCTCGGGCTTGCTCGACCGGGAGAGCGCGACCTCCTGGTCGATGGTTCCGCGAAGCACGAGGTCGGCGAGGGCCTGCTCGAGGGTCTGCATCCCACGCGCCGTCCCGGTCTGCATCACCGAGTAGACCTGCTCGATCTTGGACTGGCGGATCAGGTTCCGGACGGCATCGTCCGGAAAGAGGATCTCGACGGCCGGAACGCGCCCCTGGCCGTCGGCGGTCGGGACGAGCGTCTGGGTGACGACGCCCATGAGGGTTCCGGCGATCTGGGTGCGAATCTGACCCTGCTGGGCTGCCGGGAAGACGTCGATCAGACGGTCGACCGTCGAGGACGCGTCCTGCGTGTGGAGCGTCGCGAACACGAGGTGGCCGGTCTCCGCCGCGGTGAGCGCGGTCGAGATCGTCTCGAGGTCGCGCATCTCGCCGAGGAGGATCACGTCGGGGTCCTGGCGGAGCGCGCCGCGAAGGGCTTCCGCGAAGCTGACGGCGTCGGGGCCGAGCTCGCGCTGGTTGACGATGCAGCGCTTGTGCTTGTGGAGGAACTCGATCGGGTCTGCGATCGTGATGATGTGGTCGGCCCGGGTCCGGTTGATCTCGTCGATCAGCGCGGAGAGCGTGGTCGACTTACCGGAGCCCGTCGGGCCGGTGACGAGCACCAGGCCTCGGGGCTTGTCGCAGAACTGGTAGAGCGACTTCGGCACGCCGAGCTCCTCCAGCGTCTTCAGTTCCGTCGGGATCAGGCGGAACGCGCCGGCGAGGCTCTCGCGCTGTGAGTAGATGTTGACGCGGAAGCGCGCGATGCCGGGAATCGAGTACGACAGGTCGATCTGGCGATTCAGCTCGAGGTGCTTCTGCTGCTCCGTGGAGAGGATCCGGTAGAGGAGCTGGCGCGTGTCGTCCGCGGAAAGACGGGCATGCTGGTCGAGCCGGTGGAGCTGCCCGCGCATGCGAAGCACCGGGGGCGAGCCCACCGTGAGGTGCAGATCGGAGGCGTTGTGAGCCACCATCTGCTCGAGCAGCGTGTCGATCGAGTACGAGTCCGGCATGGATCCCTCGCGCGAGCTATCGGCAGGTTGTGTCAGTTTCTTGACCCTTTCTCAGGGATGAATCCGAGCCGCTCGACGCGTGCGCCGACGAGGCGCGGCTTGGGCTTCTCTGCGTCGATGAAGTCGGCCCGCTCGATCCGGATCGCGAGCTCGGGAACCGGAGTTCCCGCGACGGGAACGTCCATGGTGAGGCGCGCACCCGGCTCGAGCGTCGCCGTGCGGCGGGCGTCGCCGGCCTCGAGCTGGACCCCGCGCGACGGTCGGCCCGCGGGAAGCGAGAGCGTGACGCGGTAGCGGCCCCTGACACCGCGGCCGGGGAAGGCGCGGTACCGCACGATCGACTGCGCCCAGCGGTCGGAGTAGACGCCGAAGGCGACCGAGCGGAACCGGAGCGCGCCCTGCGTGCGGTAGAGCGTGAGCCCGTCGCGCGGGCGGAGGATCCGGGCGCCGACGAGGTCGACCTGGGTACCGGAATCGTCGACGACGACGTAGCGGCTGCGAACGGGCCGGCCGCCGGCGGTCGACACGGTCCCGTCAGGGCGAAGGCCGGTCTCCGTGAACGGCAGCTGGTCATCCGGCACCTCGCCGAGGTGGTAGGTGCGGTGGACGTTCCGGTTCCAGCTCTCCAGCACCCAACCGGAGTGAAGCGATCCGCCGGCGAGCACCAGAACGTCGGCCTCGTCGATCCCCGCTCGCTCGAGCCAGTCCGGCTGGGTGGGCGCGAGCGAGTCCAGCGTGCGCTGCGTCATCCGCCGGTCGCCGGAGTAGGCGGCGGCGCCGATGATGAAGGCGAGCACGACCGAACCTACGCCGAGCAGCAGCGGGCGGCGCCGGAGCAGCACGGCGGCGACCGCGGCCACGACGCCGAGCGCCGCGAAGAGTGCGGCGGCGTCGCCCTCCGACGTCCACCGGCCGAGCGTCTCGACCGCGGAGAGCGTCGGTGAGTCGAACGAGAAAGAGTCGAGGGCGAGCGAGCCGAAGGGCACGACCAACGCGAGCGCCGCGAGCCCGGCACCCGCAGCCGCAGTCGGGCGTAGCGCCGCCCTCCCCCGCTCCGCGTACGTGAAGAAGGCAAGGAAGAGGAGCGGTACGAGGTAGAAGACGTAGCGCTCGAACGGCTTGTGCGACTCACCCGAGGCGATCAGGCCAGCCTGCAGCGGCACCAACACCGCCAGGAGCGTTGTGAGGAGCGCGAAGGCACGCTCCGCCGCGCCGCGCGGCCTGCGCAGGCTCGACCACAGGCCGAGAACTGCGCCGGGGGCGATCAGCAGCCCGGCGGCGAACGGCAGGAGGGCGGCGGTCCAGCCCGTCCAGCGAATCACGCCGTCGAGTGGGTAGTCGAGCTCGCCTGCGCCTCGGTAGAAGCCGAGCACACCGCTCCCTGCTGCGAGCGCGAGCACGCCTCCGACGCCGAGGGCCGAGAGCGCCGTCCAGTGGCGGCGCAGCGGTCGCCCGACGAGCAGGACCGCGAGGACGAACACGACGGGCAGGACGACGAACTGCGCCCGGGTGAGCACCGCGAGCGCGAGCACGGCGACGGCCAGAGCGTCGCGGCGCGGAGAGGGCGACGCGAGTGCGTGCACACAGAACCCGACGGCGAGGAGGAACACCGGGTACGCCAGTGCCTCCGACATCAGGTAGCCGTGGTAGATCATCCCCCCGGCCGCGACGGTGGCGGCGGCGACGGTCAGCGCATAGGCGGGCCGGACGAGCCGCCGGGCGAGCCAGTACGCAGGCAGGGCGGCGGAGCACATGAGCACCGTGTTGAGCCCCTTGGCGACCGCATAGGCGGCGGGCGTCGATCCCGCTAGCCAGGCCGGCGCTTGCAGCAGCGAGGGCAGGAAAGCCGGGAAGAAGACGTGCTCCCCGCGGACGAGGAACCTGTCACCGTTGGCGAAGCTCCGTGCGAGCTCCGAAAACAGCAGCTCGTCCGTGAAGACTGAGGGCGTCACGTGCCCCAACGACTGGAGCCAGTGGTAGACGGCAGCCACGACGCAGACCGCGCCCAGCGCCGCGAGCCAGAGGCGGCTCACGCGCTCCGGCGGCGGGACGAGGTGCAGCTGCGGGCCGCTCTCGACCTTCTCCGGGGCGACGCTCACGTGCTCTGGGCTCCCGCGGCGTCGGCCGCGCCCGCGCCGGGAGTGCACGTCCCCGGCACGACCCTCGGCTCGCTGGCCTGGGCGCTCACGATCCTGCTCCCGACGAAACCGCGGCTGTCGGAGGCGAAACTGAGCCCCCACGGCCCGCGCGAGCACGCCTTGAACCGAACGCGTTGCGGGTTGCCGGGCAGCAGGCGCACCTGTCGCGGCAGGCCGCCGGCCGGCTGGAAGCGAATCGTCATCGGCCCCCCGCCGGACGGGGCCGTCAGCGTCATCGCCACCGTCCCGGCGACCGTCCCGTCCAGGCGCTCCGGCCAGAGGTAGAGGCGGCCGATCCCGGCCAGCCAGCCGTCGCTGTAGCGGCCGGCGAAGTAGAGCGAGAGCCGCGCCACTTCGCGCGGCTCCCAGAGCGTGAAGGACGGTGAGGAGGCGACGCGTCGGGCGTCCGCCAGCCGGATCGTGCCGGCGTAGCCGTCGAGGAGGATCGGTTGCCGGAGCGGCCGGCCCTCGGCGAGCAGCGTGCCGTCGGGGGAGACGCGGAGGGTCGGCGAGTGCACGTGGTCGAGCTCGTCCGCACCCGGGAGGAGCGCGACGCGGTCGACCGAGCGGTTCCAGAACAGCTGCTCCAGCGCCTCCGTCTTCACGCCGTGCGGGCCCCGGACGAGCAGGACGTCATCGAGCCCCGCGTCATCGACCCAGGACGGGTTCGCCGGCAAGAAGGCCTGCCGGACGGCGAGCGAGTTTTGCCGGTCGAAGGTTGCGGCGCAGGCCCAGATCGCGCCCGAGGTGGTTACGGCCAGCATCAGTGCGACCGGGCCGGCGAGATGCGGCGCGCGCGAGAAGATGACGACGAGGGCGGAGAGCATCGCTGCGCCGGCGGCGAAGACGAGCGAGCCGTTTCCGGGGCTCGCGAGCCACTCTTCGACCTGGAACACAGCGAGCAGAAGGGGCGAGTGAACCTTGCCCTCCGCGGCGGCGAACCCGGCCAGCGGCACCACCGCAGATACGGTCAGGAGCGCGGCCGCGAGCAGCGCGTGGTGGAGCCGGTACGGCCACCCGCGGGCGGCATAGAGGCAGAACGCGACGGCCGCGAGCGGCAGCGCGTAGAAGACGTACCGCTCCTGCGCGGAGTCGGCCGCGCCGAAGAGCCCCGCCTCGAGGAGCAGCGCCAGGACGAGCGGGAGAACGAACGCCGCGAAGGCCAGCTCGGCGCGGTTCCGCGGGCGGACGACGGCGAGCCCGAGCGCGAGCAGCGCGCCCGGCACGAGGATCCAGCCGGACGAGTAGGCGAGCACGAGCGCGTTCAGCCCGACGCTGCTCAGGAGCCCGAGCGGGTCGGCATGCTCCCTGAACACACCGCCGTAGAGGCCGAGCACGCGCGACGCCCCGGCGGCGGCGACGGCAAGACCGGCGGCCGCGAAGACCATCAGCGCCAGCCGCTGCTCCAGGAGCGCGCCACGCACGCGCCGCTCGCGCAGGCCGGCGATCACCACGGCGACGACGAAGCAGAGCGGCAGCACGACGAACTGGATCCGCGTGAAGGTCGCGAGCCCCGCGAGGACAGCGAACAGAAGCTGGTGCCGGCGGGTCGGCTGGGCAATCGCGACGGTGGCGGCGAGCACGGCGCCGAGCAGGAGCGGGTATGCGAACGGCTCGGCGACGACCCACGACGCGAAGAGGAGGTCGGGAATCGAGACCGAGAAGGCCGCGGCCCCGAGCGCCAGGGCGGTCGAGACGCCGAGCCGGCGCGCGAGCAGGAAGACCGGCACGGCGGCGAGCGACATCGCGAGCGCGCCGAGCGCCTGGATCAGCCGATATGAGAGCCACACGTCGTCGGCGAGCCAGGTCGGCGCCGTCAGCAGCGGTTGCAGGAGTGACGGGAAGCCGATCGAGACACCGCGGACGACCGGCCGGCCCGACTCGAGGAGCGACCGCCCGAGCTCCGCATAGAGGTACTCGTCCGAGAAGTAGTTGGGCGTCGCGCGGAGCCACCCCGTGACGAGGCGGATCACGAACGACACGATCACGATCCCCGCGAGCAGCGGGAGCGCGATCGAGTCCAGGCGGGCGCGCGTCCAGCCGCGTGCGACGAGAGTTGTGGGGGCCGCTACCACAGCGGCTCTATCGGCAGTCGGACCCCGGAACGAGAGAGGGCGCCCGATGGGCGCCCTCCACTCTCCTCACGCACAGAGAACGTGACTAGCAGGCAACGGCCTCGAGGTCGGCGGCCGGGCCGTTCTTGCGCCAGGTCTGTCCGGCGACGACGGACTGCACGCAGTACGTCGACGAGGT
>DATDKA010000071.1:0-38237 GCA_036520235.1 Gaiellaceae bacterium | reverse complement strand
CACGAAGTGATCCAGCGGCAGAGCGAGGCGCCGCACGGCGCCTCGCTCTGCGCGGCAGCTCGCCAAGCTCAAAGGCTCCGTTTAGGCCCCCCGCGACGCTTGCGAAGTAAGGCTGTGCGCCCACCTGACACTAACTCGATGACCCTCAGGGATCCGTCCCTCCAACCCTCAAGGAGGCAAGGAATGAGTGAATCGAGTCTGTATGAACGGCTCGGTGGCGCATTCGCCATCGCAGCAGTGGTTGACCACTTCAGCGACGCAATCGTGCAGAACCCGATCGTCGGCCAGCGATCGGAGAACCCCGCCCTTCGGGAATGGCACACCAATAATCTCGGCCGGCTTCCGGGCCTGAAATTCATGCGCACCCTGTGGGTCTGCGACGTTGCCGGTGGACCCCAGCAGTACGCGGGGACGGCACCGGGCAGTACCGCTCTCGGCTTGGAAGAAGCCCATCGAGAATTGAAGATCTCTCCGGCCGAGTTCGACGAAGTCGCGGCTGAACTTGGGCGAACGCTTGACTTTTTCCAGGTGCCCGAGCGGGAGAAGGACGAGGTGCTCGCCGCATTTGCCGCACACAAGGACGAGGTGACCGAGGGGTACTCGGAGTAACGAATCCCCAGTGAACGCGGGTCACTCGGATCTTGGATCGGTCTCGGCGGCGATCCGAGCTCCCGTGCCGATCTTGGCGACGACCGCGAATCGCTCGTTCTCGCGGATCACGTTCTCGACCTCCAGGTCGACATGGCCGGGTACGACGACGAAGTTGTTCGGGTCGCTACGAACGGCTTCGTACTCGTCGACCGACATCTGGATCTGCTCCAAGCACGCGAGGTCGGGACACTCGCACGCGAACACGGCCCTCGCGGTCACCTCCCGGAACGACTCTGCCATTCCCTGCAGGCGTTCATTGATCTCGCGGAAGAGCGCCTCGTTTGCGGCCGCCCGCTCGATGCGATCTGTTCTCGACTCGCTAGCCATGCCTCTTCTGCGCATACGCGTCGCCAACATCGTCCTCGCACATCAGGCGCACGCAGAGGTACGAGCCTACCGCGCGGGGTAGACAGACAGGTCTGACCACGAACGGGTAGAGGAGGGGGTTCACCACCGCCCTCCTGTGTCCCTCGACGAAGACACGGGCGCTCGCGTCGACGCCCTGATAGACCCAGATCGCGTGGGCTCCGCCACTAGATAGGGGTGGCGTCAGTCACTTTCGCCTGGTGCGGCAGGCGTGGCCCCTCAGTTACCGACTCGATAGTGACTCGTGCGGGCCGCCTAGAGGGAGATCAGAGCCAAGAGGAACAGGGCGAACGCCGACCAGGTCGCCGCCAATTGGATCCAGTTGATCGTGAAATAGCGCCGCCGTCCCGCCTCCCAGTCCGCCGGCAGGGCCTCGGGGTCCCAGGCCAAGATCATGTTGTAGGTCGGCGTCTTCCACACGTTGGAGACGAGCCAGATACCGACGAGCACGATCCCGAGGCCGATCGCGGTGAGGATGAATGAGGTGGAGCCGGGATCGTCCCAGAGGAGCACGAGCGCGACGATCGGCCCCAAGGCCGGGACGAGCGCCCACGCAAGGTTGTAGACCTTTCCCAAGCCATGGTCCGCGTATCGAAGGAACGCCTCCATGAAGTTCCGGAAGTCCCGGCCGTCCATCGCTTGGAGCATCGGGCGCATGATCGCGCACAGCATCCCCAAGAGACCAGCCGCGAGCCCCGAGAAGAAGACGGTAGCTCCGAGTACCCATTCCTCGGCCGTCACACCAACCTCCCTTTCGCTGCCAGGCCTGATCCTAAATCGCCCGCTCGATGCCGAAGGAGGTGACATTGTCCTCACCCTTCTGCTGTTCGCTCGACGAGGAGCACTGAACGGATGCGGTTTGCGCCCGGAGTGCGCCCGTAGGATGAGCCGCTTCCCGCCCCAAAGACGACGAAAACCCCGCTCGGGCGGGGTTTTCTACCAATCGGGGCGCCGAGATTTGAACTCGGGACCTCTAGTCCCCCAGACTAGCGCGCTAACCAGGCTGCGCCACGCCCCGCACGGCTGAACACGATAACAGCGGCTTGGCCGGCACCCTGGTGGTCGGCCACCAGAGCTGCGGGTTCGGCGGATCTCGGGATCTCGGTTACCGTCGAGGCATGTCCGATCAGGACGGCAAGCGGTTCATCGATCCCGAGGCCCTCTCCGCGCCGGCAGGCTACAGCCACGTTGTCGAGGCGCCTGCGGGCTGGCTCGTCTACATCTCCGGCCAGGTGCCGATCGACAGGAACGGCGCGCTCGTCGGGGCCGGTGACATCGGGGCGCAGACGCGGCAGGTGTTCGAGAACCTCTCTGCCGCCCTCGTCGCCGCCGGCGCGTCCTGGAGCGACGTGGTCAAGCTCGGCTATTTCCTCGTCGACGTCGGCGATCTCGCGACCGTCCGCGCGATCCGCGACGAGTACGTCGACACCGAGCTGCCGCCGGCTAGCACGCTTGTCGAGGTGAGCCGGCTCTTCCGCGAAGACGTCCTGATCGAGGTCGAGGCGATCGCCGTCAAGGGCTGAAGTCGGGCGAAATTCGAGCAAAGAGCGCACGAATTTCGCGCGCTCGGCGCAAGCGCCGCTGCGCCCGAGCGTCTTGAAATGGAGGTCCGACACGAGCCTGCGGTTGTCCACACCCCCGGGAACGCCACACCGACGACCCCGCCAGGGCAGCCGCGTTGCCAGCCACGACGATATCCACATGGGTGTGGAAAACTCGACAAACCCGCCAGAAAAGAAGCACGAGGAGCGCAACCGCCCCGCGAAGCCGCCGGGTCAATTCGTCACGAACGAGCTCGAAGCGGAGACGGCGCGTTTTCTCCGTGAAATCAAAGGGCTCGCCAAGCGCCGCGAGCAGGCGAAATCCGAGGAGGCGAAAGGCCCGCCGCCCAAGCGGCCGCCCGACGATCAGCGCTCGAGCCGCCGGTAAAGCCGGTCGATCAGCTCCGGCATCTCCTCGAGCTTCTGCGTGATCAGGCGGAGTCGGTACTCCCGGAAGTGCTCGGGCTCGACCTTCAGCGCCTTTGCGAGGCGCTTGACGATGTCGTCGGACGGCACGGGCCGGTTCCCGTGTACGAGGTGGTTGAGATACCCGGCCGAGAGCTTCGTCTGGTCGGCGAGCGCCCGGTAGGTGATGCCGGACTCCTGCATCAGGCGCTCGAGAGTCGGGCCGAACGGCTCCGTGCTGAAGCGGCGGCGGCGGGCCACTGGCTCGACCTTACCTATCCGGCTCAGCCGATGTCATCGACGGCAACGCGGCGCTCTTCGCCGGTCGCGCGGTCCCGGACGTCGACGGCCCCGTCCTCGAGCGTTTTCTTGCCGACCGTTACACGTGTGGGCACGCCGATCAGATCGGCGTCGGCGAACTTCTCCCCCGCCCGCTGGTCCCTGTCGTCGACGAGCACCGACGCGCCGCCCTGGTCGAGCGCCCTCGCCACGCGCTCGCCCTGCTCCTCGAGCCCCGGCAGGACGACAACGTGGACGTCGTACGGCGCGACCGACTTTGGCCAGACGATCCCGTACTCGTCGTGATGCTGTTCAACGATCGCGGCCATCACCCGTCCGGGCCCGATGCCGTAGCTGCCGCCCAGAAGCGGTTTCTCCTGACCGTCTTCGTCGAGGAAGGTTGCTCCGAGCGGCTTCGAGTAGAACGACCCGAAGTTGAAGATGTGGCCGACCTCGATCGCTGTCTGGAAGGTCAGTGCGCCACCGCAAACCGGGCAGCGGTCACCCTCGCGCGGCTCGCGCAGGTCGACGAAGCGGGGCTGGTAGTCGCGCCCAGCCTCGACTCCCCGCAGATGCCAGCCGTCGCGGTTCGCGCCGGCGACGAACTGTCCGTCGCGCAGAGTCTCGTCGGCGATGACCTCTCCGGAGAACCCGATCGGGCCGAGCGAGCCACCGCCGGCGCCGAAGGCGTCGCGGATCTCGTCGTCCGTGGCCGGCCGCGACGTACCGGGCAGCGCGTCGTAGAGCTTCGTCTCACTCAGCCGGTCGTCGCCACGCACTAGCGCAAGCACGAGCGTGCCGTCCGGCTTCACCACCGGCATCGCCTTGGACGTCGCCGACTGGTCGATCCCGAGGAGCTCGGCCAACCCCTCGATCGTCGTCACGCCTGGGGTCTCGATCTCCTCGGGCGCGCCCAGCGACTCGGGCAGGACCGCGGAGGACGGGATCGCTTCCGCCACCTCGAGATCGCCGGCGTAGTCCCCGTTCTCACAGCGGACGAGCGTGTTCTCGCCCGAGCCCGACGGCGCCAGGAAGTCGATGCTGAATTTGCCGCCCATGATCCCGCTCTCGGCCTGGACGTCGTACGTCTGGAGCGCGCAGCGCTCGAAGATCCGTCTGTACGCCTCGCGATTCGCGTCGAAACTGGCTCGAACGCCGTCCTCGTCACGGTCGAACGAGTAGGCGTCCTTCATGATGAACTCGCGAACCCGGAGGAGGCCGCCCCGCGGCCGAGGCTCATCCCGGTCTTTCGTCTGGAAGTGGTACCAGAGCTGCGGCAGATCCCGGTAGCTCTGGATCTCGCGCGCGTGGAAGGTGACCGTCTCCTCGTGCGTCAGCGGCAGGATGAAGTCGCGACCCGTCCGGTCCTTCAGATGGAAGATCTCGGGGATCGCGAGCCGCCCCGTCGCCTCCCAAAGCTCGGGCGGGGTCAGGACGGGCATCAGCATCTCCTGGCCGCCGATCGCGTCCATCTCCTCCCGGATGATCTGCTCGATCCTGCGGTGGACCCGCCAGCCGATCGGCATGAACGTCCACAGGCCGGCGGAGACCTGACGGATAAACCCGCCGCGTACAAGCAGCTTGTGCGAAACGGCCTCGGCGTCAGCCGGAGCATCGCGCAGGGTCGGCAGAAAGAGCTGTGAGGCCCGTGCGATCACGGGATCAGTCGAGCGGGACGAGGGACGCTTCTGCCATGGCGAGGGCGGCCGGCTTGGCCATCTTCAGCCGCTTCGGCCGCGGCATGCCCTCGGCGATCCACTGGTCGATCTCGCTGAAGAGCTCGTCGATCAGGACCTCCGAGGAGACCTTCTTCAGCACCCGCCCGTGGGCGTAGATGAACCCCGCGTCACGGCCGCCGGCGATCCCGAAGTCTGCGTCGCCCGCCTCCCCCGGCCCGTTCACGGCGCAGCCCATCACCGCGACCTCGAACGGCTCGTGGTAACCGCGGAGGCGCTCCTCGACGACGACGGCCAAATTCTCGACGCCGACGTTGTCGCGGCCGCAAGACGGGCACGCGATCATCACCGGCCCGCGCTCCCGGAGCCCGAGCGCCTTCAGGATCTCCCACGCGGTCTCGACCTCCTTGACCGGGTCGGCCGTGAGCGAGACGCGGATCGTGTCGCCGATCCCGTCGGCGAGCAGCGCCCCGATTCCGACCGCGCTCTTGATCGCCCCGGCGAACGGCATCCCCGCCTCGGTCACGCCGAGGTGGAGCGGGTACGGCACCTTCGCGGCGAGCATCCGATAAGCCCGGATCATCGTCGGGACGTGCGTTGCCTTGACGGAGATCTTGAAGTCGTAGTAGTCGAGGCTCTCGAGCAGCTCGACCTCCTCGAGCGCCGCGGCGACCAGCGCCTCGGCCTGATCGCGCTGCGCGAGCTCGAAGAGGTGCTTCGGGAGCGAGCCTGAGTTGGCGCCGATCCGCATCGGGATCCCGGCCGCCTTCGCGGCGTGCACGACCTGCGCCACCCTGTCCGGGCCGCCGATGTTGCCCGGGTTGATGCGCACCGCCTGGACGCCGGCGTCGATTGCACGAAGCGCCAGGCTCGCGTTGAAGTGGATGTCCGCGATCACGGGGACCGGCGAGAGCTGAACGATCTTCTTCAGCGCCTCCGCGTCCTCGATCTTCGGGACGGCGCAGCGGACGACCTCGCAGCCGGCCGAGGCCAGGGCGGCGATCTGGGCCGTCGTGGCGGCGACATCGCGCGTCGGCGTGAGCGTCATCGATTGGACGACGACGGGTGCGCCGCCGCCGATCTGGACGTTGCCTACCTTGACGCTACGTTCGCTCGACACACTGCCAGGTTAGTCGCCGCGAACGCGGAAGGCGCGGCGCACGATCGGAGCTGCGAGCCGGATGCCGAGATCGGCGACGATTGCGGGCCGCACCGTCCAGCTATAGCGGCCTGCGCCGAGGCGGACCTGCCGAGGCAGACGGACGCGCGGCGCGCGGGTCTGCGTCTGATAGATGCGCGCGCCGTTCCTGACGAAGGAGACCTGGTAGTAGATCGCCCCGGAGAAGGGCTTCCACGCGTAGGTGCGCCTGGGCGGCAGTGCGGGCGGCGGGGGCGGCGCAGGCTTCGGCTTCGGGGCCGACGCTGCTTTCGGTTTCGGTGCGGCCTTCTTCGCGGGAGCGGCGCGGTGCGTCTTCGGGGCCGGAGGCGGTGTCAGGACCCGCTTCTTCGCGGCCCGCTTCACCGCTGCGGGCGGCGGCTGGGGCGCCGGCGCCTTCCGCGCCACCGGCGGCAGCGGCTTCGGCTCTGCGAGCGCGTCCAGCGTCGGCGGATCGCGGGTCGGCATGACGCTGAGCGCCAGCACTGCGAGGCCGAGCGCTCCCCCGATCCCCAACACCGGCGGAAACGCGCGGCGGCGGCGCGGTGGAGGCCCCAGCGGGACGATCTCTGTCGCCACGTGGGCTTCCCAAGGACGCCAGGGGAGATCGGCGCGGGCGCGTACTGCAAGCGCGTAGTCCACGAGGGCGAGCTCAGGGCTGACGAGCTCTCGCTGTTCCAAGCGCTCCTCCGGCCCGGAGGGTAGCGCGGATCAGCCTCCTGCTCGGCCACCGATGTCGTTGGTGAGGCCGATGAAGAACAGCGTCAGGACGAGGGCGATTCCGACGACCGAGACGCGCTCGTAGACCTCTCGGCCGACCGAGCGCCCGCGGATGCCCTCGATGATGGAGAAGGCGATGTGGCCGCCGTCGAGCGGCAGGAGCGGTAAGAGGTTGAGGAGCGCCAGCGAGAGGCTGATCAGCCCCAGCACCCAGAAGAAGGTCTGGTAGCCCCGGTCGAGGGCGCTCGACGAGCCGCGGACGATTCCGATCGGGCTCGAGATCTCTTCCCGGCCGGAGCCACGGACGAGGCGACCCAGCACGCCGCCGATCTCCTTCGTGACCGTCCCCGTCAGCTTCAGTGACTCCCAGAACGCGGTGCCCACCGGCACCGGCTCGAAGGCAGGCCGGAACCCGACGCGGAAGCGGCCGTCCGTGTCGGCGAAAGGCGTTGCCGGCGGAAGGGTGACGCGCCGCCCGTTCCGGACGACCGTGATCTGGACCGGCCGGCCCTGCGAGGAGTTGATCTCCTCGAACATCCCGACATACCCCACCGGCTTCCCGTTGATGGCGACGACGCGGTCGCCGGCATGAAGGCCGACCTGCGCCGCCGGGCGGCCGAGCTCGACCTCCGCGACGCTCGTCGTCCCACGACCTGGGCCAAAGACGAGCAGCAGCGCGAACATCAGGATCGCGAACACGAGGTTCACTCCGGGGCCGGCGCCGATCACGAGCACGCGCTTCCAGGTGCGCTGCCGCCAGTACGCGTCGCGGCCGAGGCCGTCGGCGAGCTCCACCGCGCCCCGCTCGGCGCTCTTGCGCGTCGCCGGCTCGAGCTGCGTCTCCTCGACCGCGCGCTCGAGCGCCTTCAGCGCGCCGGCGGCGCCGTCGAAATCGCCCTCCGCGAGCAGTCGCTTCAGCCGCTCGGACGGACCGAGGAGCTGCGGTGCCTCCTGTACCGCCCGCCCGAAGTGCGCGTCCACGTCCGACGGCGCCGGGCGGTGCATCCCCGGGATCTTCACGTAGCCGCCGAGCGGGATCGTTCCGATGCCGTACTCGATGTCGTTCCGTGTCACCTTCGCGAGAGCCGGCGGGAAGCCGACGTAGAACTTCCGCGGGCGCATCCCGACCGCGCGAGCCGTGTAGAAGTGACCGGCCTCGTGCAGCAGCACGAGGAAGGCGAGGCCGAGGATCGCGATCAGGCTGTTCATGCGACCGCCAGGCCCCGCTCCGCGACGCGGCGCGCCTCCGCATCGGCTGCCACCAGCTCTTCGAGCCCGTGTGCCGGTGCGCCGTCGACGCGCTCCAGCGTCGCCTCGACGACGTCGGAGATGCCGTTGAACGAGAGCCGGCCGCCGAGGAAGGCCTCGACCGCGACCTCGTTCGCAGCGTTGAAGGCGCACGGCCGGGTGCCACCCTGCTCGCCGGCGCGGCGAGCGAGCCCGAGGAGCGGGAACGCCTCGTCGTCCACGGGCTCGAACTCGAGCCGGAGGCCAGAGCTCAGGTCGAGCGGCTCGACCGGCGTCGCGGCCCGCTCGGGGTAGGTGAGCGCGTACGAGATCGGCACCCGCATGTCCGGGTAGCCGAGGTGCGCGAGTGCGCCGCCGTCGCGGAACCGCACGACTGAGTGCACGACGGAGGTGGGCTGGATCACGACGTCGATCCGCTCGTAGGGCAGGCCGAAGAGGAAGTGGGCCTCGATCACCTCGAGCCCCTTGTTGGCGAGGGTCGCGGAGTCGACCGTGATCTTCGGCCCCATCTGCCAGGTCGGGTGGGCGAGCGCATCGTCAGGTGTTACGTCGTCGAGGTCGGACCGGTTGCGCCCTCGAAACGGGCCACCCGAAGCAGTGAGAACGACGGAGTGGACGGTCTCGACGTCCCGGCCCTCCAGGCACTGGAAGACCGCAGAGTGCTCGCTGTCGACCGGGATGAGGCGTCCTCCACCCCGCTCCTGCGCTACGAGCGCGAGCTCCCCTGCCGCCACGAGGCTCTCCTTGTTCGCGAGCGCCAGGTCGACGCCGTGCTCGAGCGCCCACAGCGTGGCGGTGACACCGGCGAACCCGACGATCGCATTCAGGACGACGTCCGGCTCCGACCGCTCGAGCAGCTGGACGGGATCACCGCCGACCTGCGTGAGCGGCGCGAGGCCGTCGATCGGCTGCGAGCCGGCCGAGGCAGCGGCGAGCTCGAGATCCGGATGCGTGTCGATCACCTCACGCGCCTGGCGCCCGATCGACCCTGTGGCCCCGAGGACGACGACGCGCTTCATCAGGCTCAGTGTAGGCGCGGCCTTATGCGACGCCGAACGCCGCCAGGAGGTAGTACGAGACCACGAAGGCAAAGAGGGGCGCGTCGAGGCGGTCGAGGATTCCGCCGTGGCCAAGGAGCAGGCGGCCCGTGTCCTTGACGCCGGCGTCACGCTTCAGGGCCGACTCGAACAGGTCGCCCATCGGCGCGGCGGCGGCGATCGCGGCGCCGAGTACGAGCGATTGCGGGATGCTGAGAAAACCCTGCTCGTAGAGCGTAAAAAACGGCACGAGGATCGCAGCGATCGTGCCTGCGACGAGCCCCTCCCAGGTCTTCCCGGGCGAGGTTCTCGGCGCCAGCTTGTGACGTCCGAACAGGCGTCCCGCGACAAAGGCCGCCGTGTCGCAGACGAAGACCGTGAGCAGTACGGTGAACGCCGCGAGGACGCCGTGCTCGGGGAGCTCGCGGATGAACAGGAAGTGCGCCAGGCCAAGCCCGATCCACGCCGCCCCGAGTATCGTCGCGGCGACCGAGACCGTCGTCGGCCGCACGCCGGCCATGCCCTTGAAGACGAAGGAGAAGGCGAAGGTGCTCAGGAAGCCGGCGAGGGCCCACTGCGGCCCCCACTCCGCGCCCACGAGGGCGGCGAGCGTGCCGGCGTAGCCGGCGAGGAGGACCGGGCGCAGCTCCCGGGTCATCCCGTAGAACTCGTGGAGCGCGAGCACGGAAACCACGGCGGCGAGCCCGAAGAGCCACCAACCACCGGTCCAGATCAGAAGTAGGACGGGCGGCAGCAGCACCGCCGCGACAAGGATCCGTGTGAAGAGCGCGCTCATGCGCGGCCGCCGAAGCGGCGGCGGCGTCCCGCGTATTGCGCGACGGCCGCGCGGAGGTCCGCGGCATCGAAGTCCGGCCACCACTTGTCGCTGAAGACGAGCTCCGCGTAGGCGAGCTGCCAGAGGAGGAAGTTCGAGATCCGCAGCTCGCCCGACGTGCGGATCAGCAGGTCTGGCTCGGCCATCTCCGGGGCGTAGAGGTGCGCCGCGAAGACGTCCTCGTCGATCTCCTCCGCCGTCAGCCCCCCGGCAGCAATCCGGCGGGCGGCTTCGGCAAGCTCCGCGCGGCCGCCGTAGTCGAAAGCGATCCAGAGCTGGAGCCGGTCGCGGTCGGCGGTCTCGTCCTCGAGCTCCTCCATCTGGCGCAGGAGTTCTGAAGAGACGCGGTCGCGCCTGCCGATGAACCGGGAGCGGACGCCCTGCTCGGCAAGGTCCGGCAACTCGCGCCGGATCGTCTCACCGAAGATCTCCATCAGCGAGTCGACTTCGCTGGGCGGCCGGAGCCAGTTCTCGGTCGAGAACGCGTAGACGGTGAGCGACCGGATGTTGAGGTCGATCGCGGCCTCCACCGTCCGCCGCAGCGCCCGCGTCCCCTCCCGATGCCCGGCCTCGACAGGCAGCCCGCGACTCGCGGCCCAGCGGCTGTTCCCGTCCATGATGATCGCGACCGCGCTTGGCCCCTCCCCCAGCTCGACCGATGGTTCGCGGCGCCGGAAGAGGCGGCCGAGCAGGCCCACCTAGACCTCTGTGATTTCCGCTTCTTTGCGCTTGAGCAGGTCGTCGATCTTGTGGACGTGGTCGTCCGTCAGCTTCTGCACCCGCTCCTCCGCGCGGCGCTCGTCGTCGGCGCCCACGCTCTGCTCTTCCTTGAGGTGGTGGATCACGTCGCGACGGACGTTCCGCACGGCGATCCGGCCCTCCTCCGCGATCTGCCGGGCGACCTTGACGAGCTCCTGGCGGCGTTCCTCGGTGAGCTGCGGGATCGGGAGGCGGATCACCTTCCCGTCGTTCGACGGGTTCAGGCCGAGATCGGACTCCTGGATCGCGCGTTCGATCTCCCTGAGCGCGTTCGGATCGAACGGCTGGACCGTCAGCATCCGGGGCTCCGGCACGTTGATCGTCGCGAGCTGCTTCAGCGGCGTTTTCTGTCCGTAGTAGTCGACCTGCACGCGGTCGAGCAGGGCGGCCGAGGCGCGACCAGTGCGGATCGAGTTGAGCTCGCCGTGGGTCGACTCGACCGACTTGTCCATTCGAGTCGTGGCGTCCTGGATCAGGTCGTCGATCATTCGCGTCCTCCGGGGGTCGAGATGATCGTGCCGACGCGCTCGCCCTGGGCAACGCGGCTGATGTTGCCCGCCGCAAGTGCGAAGACGTAGATCGGGAGCCCATTGTCCATGCACAGCGAGAGCGCCGTCGTGTCCATCACGCGCAGACCGCGCTCGATCGCCTGGAGGTGCGTCAGCTCCGACAGCAGCTCCGCCTCCGGGTCGAGCCGCGGATCGCCGTCGTGGACGCCCTCCGCGCCGTGCTTCGCCATCAGGATCGCGTCGGCGCCGATCTCCAGCGCCCGCAGTGCCGCCGCCGTATCGGTCGTGAAGAACGGGTTCCCGGTGCCTGCCGCGAAAATCACGACCCGGCCCTTCTCGAGGTGGCGGATCGCCCGCCGGCGGATGTAGGGCTCCGCGACCTCTGAGACCTGGATCGCCGACAGCACTCGAGTGTGCAGCCCCCGCCGCTCGAGGACGTCCTGAAGGGTCAGGGAGTTGAGCACCGTCGCGAGCATCCCGGCGTAGTCCGCCGTCGCGCGGTCCATCCCCTCCGCCGCCGCGCTCATCCCCCGGTAGATGTTCCCGGCGCCGACGACGATCGCGATCTCGACGCCGCTTCCGTGCAGGTCGCGGATCTCGCCCGCGATCCGCTCGATCTCGTGGAGGTCGATGCCGTACTCCCTGTCGCCCATCAGGGACTCACCGGAGAGCTTCAGCAAGACCCGCTGGAACGCGGGTTTGCCGTTCTGCTCAGCCGGCAAGGGCGTAGCGCTCGTACTCGAGCACGTCCAGCTGGTGCTCGGCAAGCGCCTTCTCGACCGTCTGCCCCGTGTCGTGGATCCATTCCTGATCGGGCAGGACGCTCTGGCCAAAGAAGCGCTTGGCGAGCATGCCTTCGACGATCTTGGGGCGGATCTCCTCGGGCTTCGACTGCACGTCCGGGAGCTTCTCGAGGATCGACCGCTCGGTCGCGAGGTCTTCCTCGGGGATCTCGTCCCGGTGGGCGTAGAGGGGCGCGGCGAAGGAGATGTGCATCGCCAGAAGCCGGGCCACGTCCTCGGCGCCGCGGGCGCGGACGAGCACGCCGATCTTGTTCGCGGGCGGGTGGACGTACGCCGAGAGCACCTCGTCGCTGCCCTGCTTCTGGAAGCGCGAGGCGCCGCGGACCTGGATGTTCTCGCCGAGCTTCCCGACGAGCGCCTGTCGCTCGTCCTCCAGGTTCGAGACGGCATCAGGCCCGTCGGACTCGACCGTGTCCAGGACCTGCTCGGCGAAGGCGCGGAATTCGTCGTTCTTCGACACCGGCTCGGTTTCGCAGCCGACGGCGACCAGAGTGCCGGCCTCCGCGGAGACACGTGCCAGGACGATCCCCTCGGTCGTCTCCTTGCCGGCGCGCTTCCCGGCCTCGGCCATGCCGCGCTCCCGCAGGAGCTTCTTCGCGGCGTCGAGGTCGGCGTCGCTCTCCTGGAGCGCCCGCTTGGCGTCCATCATCCCCGCGCCGGTCTCGTCGCGGAGCTGCTTCACGAGCGTGGCGGGGATCTCAGCCACTCGCGTTCCCCTCCTCCGCCGCCTCGGTCGCTGCGGCGCTCTCGCCCTGCGAGATGACCTCGTGCTCGAGCGGCTGCTCGTCCGGCAACGGCGTCGTCTCGGCAGCAGGCTCGGGCGTTGCGGCGGCGGCCTCGCGCGGCGCGTCGGTTTCTGGCGTCTCCGCCGGAGGCGCCTCCTCCTCCGGCTGGCCGTTCCCGGCCGCAGCAGCCTCGAACTCCTCGGCGCTCACCTGGCTCTTGCCCGCGTCGATGGCGTCGGCGATCGCGCGGATGATCAGGCTGCACGAGCGAATCGCGTCGTCGTTCCCGGGGATGACGTAGTCGGCCTCGTCGGGGTCGCAGTTCGTGTCCACGAGCCCGATCACCGGCAGCCCGAGGCGGCGCGCCTCGTTGACGGCGATCTGCTCCTTGCGGAGGTCGACGATGAAGATGGCGTCCGGCTGGCGCTTGAGGTCGGCGACGCCGCCGAGGTTCGCCTCGAGCTTCTCGAGCTCGCTCAGCATCGTCAGCCGCTCCTTCGCCGGCAGGAGCTCGAGCTGGCCCTCCTCCCGGAGGCGCCGCAGCTCGTGCAGGCGCTCGATCCGCGCCGACATCGTCCGCCAGTTGGTGAGCAGCCCGCCCAGCCAGCGATGGTTGACGTAGGGCATGCCGACCCGGTCGGCTTCCTGCGCGATCGAGTCCATCGCCTGCTTCTTCGTGCCGACGAAGAGAATCGTGCCGCCGCGGGACGAGAGGTCGCGGGCGAAGTTGTACGCCTCGTCGATCAGCTCCGCGGTCTTCTGCAGATCGATGATGTAGATGCCGCCGCGCTCCGTGAAGATGAAGCGGCGCATCTTCGGGTTCCAGCGACGGGTCTGGTGGCCGAAGTGCACGCCGGCCTCCAGGAGGTCTCGCATCGAGACGACTGCCATTGGTGGGTTTCCCCCTTCGGTTTCGCTTGCGTTGCCGCCGGCGGGGCGGACGTGGAACCCGTCCAGGGCGGGCACCGCCACTCCGCTTGTCCGCCGGATCGTAGGTCCCGGAAAAGCGCCGCGCAGCTTAGCGAAGCTCGGTCAGATAGCCGTGCAAATCGGCGGGCAGCGGCGACCCGACGTCGACCCGCTTGCGGGTGAACGGGTGGTCGAATGCCAGGCGCGTGGCATGCAGGAACTGGCGCCCGAGCGCCGGATCCGGCACGCCGTAGACCGAGTCGCCGACCACCGGAAGCCCGATCGCCGCGAGATGGACGCGGATCTGGTGCGTCCGGCCCGTCTCGAGCCGCACGCGCAGGAGCGCGTACTGGCCCAGGAGCTCCTCGAGCTGGAAGTGGGTGACCGCCTCGCGCGGACGGTCCGAGTCGAGCGACTGCCGCGTCGGATCCTTCCGGTCGCGGCCGATCGGCGCCTCGATCCGCCCCGCTCGGGAGCGCGGCCGGCCGCGGACGAGCGCGAGGTACTCGCGCTCGAGCTGCCGTCGTCTCACGAGCTCCTTCAGGCGCTCGTGGGCCGCCTCGGACCGGGCGACGACGAGCAGGCCCGACGTGTCGCGGTCGAGCCGGTGGACGATGCCCGGCCGTTCCTCCTCCCCGCCGGCGGCGCCGTGAGCGAGCACTCCGTGGACGAGCGTGCCGGTGGAGTGCCCCGCGGAGGGGTGGACGACCACCCCCGCGGGCTTGTCGACGACGAGCAGGTACTCGTCCTCGTACGCAACGCGAAGGCCCACCTCCTGCGGCTCGAGCCCGGGCTGCCCGGGCAGGTCGAGCTCGAGCGACTCACCCCCTGCGAGGCGCGTGCTCTTCGCGGCCCGCTCGCCGTCGACGAGCACCGCGCCGCCGCGGAGCAGCCGTTCCGCCGCCGCCCGTGAGCCCACCTCCGGCAGGCCGGCGAGGAACCGGTCGAGCCGGAGCCCGGCCGCGTCGTCAGGGACTGCGACGGTGAAACTGGATCGTTCTGGCACGGCGCGGCTCACGGTCGGCGAGGAGCAGCGCGCCGATCAGGACGGCGACGCCCGAGACGATGAAGGCATCCGCGAGGTTGAACGCGGGCCAGTAGCGGAGGTCGAGGAAGTCCGTGACGTGCCCGAGGCGCACGCGGTCGATCAGGTTCGAGACGCTGCCGCCGAGCAAGAGCCCAAGCGCCACCGGGAGGATCGGGTGCCGGCTCCCCGAGCGCGCGAAGAAGACGAGCATCCAGGTGACGGCGATCCCGGTCAGGACGATCACGCCCGCCGTGGCCGTCGAAAAGAACCCAAAGGCGATGCCGGAGTTCTGGACGTGGTGGATCGAGAGCGGCCCGATCACATGGATCTCGTCGCCCAGGTCGAGCGACGAGGAGACGATCTGCTTCGTCACCTGGTCGGCCGCGATCGCCGCCAGCGCGACAGCCGCGAGCTCGACCCACTGCCAGAGCCCCGCCGCGAGCGACCGCCCCGCCCCCCATTGCGGAATCACGCCGTTCGTCGCCGAGCCGACGCGAATCTCGGAGGAGCGGCGCGAGCTCTCCTCTACCTCTCTTCTTTCCGCTTGCAATCGATGCACAGTGTGGCCCAGGGCATCGCCTCGAGGCGTTCCGGCGAGATCTGGGCGCCGCAGTTGACACAGATGCCGTAAGTCCCGTCGTCGATCCGCTTCAGCGCTGCGTCGATCTCCGCGAGCAGGCGCTCGTCGTGCTCCTCCAGCGTGTAGTCGATCTCCCGGTCGACGGTCTCCGTCGCCGTGTCCGCCGGGTGCTGGTCGGCGCTGCCAGAGACGAGCTCGCCGGTCTCGTCGACGAGTGACCCCGGATTCTCCTTGTGGAGGTAGTCGATCGCGCCGGTGATCGCCCGACGGCGATCCAGGAGCACGGTCCGAAAATGCTCCAGGTCGAGCTCGCTCATCTGGGCCGGCCCTCCACGAGAGCCAGTCTATGCGGCGGCGGCCTCGTCGGCGCCGTCTGACTCCTCGACGGTATCCAGGGCCGTTCTGAGCAGCTCCCTGAGCCGTCGAACCTCACGTTCGAGCCGGTCGCGCTCGGCCATGGCCTCGAACGTGATCCGCCTCGCCTCGCCGTGCGCCTCGGCGACGATCTGCTCGCTCTGGCGCCGCGCGGCCTCCCGCTGCTCCTGCGCTGCGGCCTCCGCCGAGACCAGCGTCTTCCGCAGCAGCGTCTCGAGCTCGATGTGCCGCTCGAGCTCACCCTCCAGCTGCTCGATCCGGTCGGCGAAGTCGGCGCGCTCGCGCCAGACGTCCTCGAAGCTGTCCGCGATCTCGTCGAGGAGCACCTCGACTGCGCTCCGCCGGTAGCCCCAGAGGCCGCGACCGATCGGAACGTGTCTGATTTCCACTGGCGTCAGTCCCATTTCACACCCCCTCTCAGTGGAATCGATCGAGGACGTTGATCACCACCTGGCTCGCGATCCAGAGCACGATGATCGCGACCATCGGCGACAGGTCGAGTGGGCCGAACGGCGGCAGAAAGCGCCGAAAGATCCGCAGGTACGGCTCGCAGACGTCGTAGAGGAAGCGCTGGATCCGGTTCAGCCAGATCGAGTACGGCAGCTGGATCCAGGACATGAGGATGTAGGCGAAGATCAGGAGGAAGTAGACGAGGGTGAAGACCTGCACGAAGTTCTGCGCCGAGGTCACCCAGTCGGCGAGCACGATCGAAGCCGCTGCAAAGGCGCCCACGCCGTCATTTTCGGGCTTTTCGCGCCTTCCCCTGCGGATCGGGCCGCCTTCTAGACTCGGCGGCAGCCGCCGATGACGCTCGCCGAGCTCGCCCTGACCGTCACCCTGCTCGGAGGACTCGGGCTTGTGGCGAGCCGGTTCGGGCTCTCCGCGATCCCCGCCTACCTCCTGGCCGGGCTGCTGCTCGGCCCCAACGAGCCGACGCAGCTCGCGCTCGTGGAGCCGTCCGAGGTGACGGACTTCCTGGCCGAGCTGGGGATCATCTTCCTCCTCTTCTTCCTCGGCCTGGAGTTCACGCTCGGCCGGCTCGCACGCAGCCGGCGCCACGCGGTGCTCGGCGGTTCGATCGACCTCGTGGTGAACGGAGCGCTCGGGCTCGCGGTCGGCGTTGCGGCCTTCGGCGTCTCGTTCGCCGCGCTGATCATGGCGGCGGCGGTCTACGTCTCCTCGAGCGCCATCACCGTCAAGGGCCTGATCGACTTCCGCCGACTGGCCGACGACGAGACGGATCTCGTGCTCGCCATCCTCGTGGCGGAGGACCTCGTGCTCGCACTCGTGCTGGGCTTCGCGGGCGGCGGCGGCGGCGCGCTCGACACGACGCTCGTCATCGTCGCCAAGGCGATCGGGTTCGTCGCCGTCGCGCTGGCGGCCTCCAAGTGGCTGTCGCGGCCGATCGACCGCATCCTGGACTGGCTGCCCCGCGAGTTCTTCCTGCTCGCCGTCGTCGGGTTCGTGGTCGGCATGAGCGCGATGGCCCAGGAGCTCGGGCTCTCGGAGGCGATCGGCGCCCTGCTGGCCGGCGTCGTCCTCTCTGAGACCTCGGTGCGGGACGAGATCGAGGAGCGGTTCTTCAGCTGGCGCGACGTCTTCGCGGCGCTGTTCTTCTTCGTCTTCGGCCTGTCGATCGACGTCTCCGCGATCCGCGACGTCGGGTGGATCCTCGTCGGAGCCGTCCTGGTCACCGTTTTCGGCAAGATCTCCGGGACGCTCCTCGCCGGCCGCCTGGGCGGGTTCACTCCGCGCCAGAGCTTCAACGCAGGTGTCGCCCTCGTCGCTCACGGCGAGTTCACGGTCATCCTCGCCCAGCTCGCGAGCGAGAACGACGCGATCTCGCCGGCGGAGCAGGCGGAGCTCGTGGCCTTCGCGGGGCTGTACGTCCTCGCGACCGCCACGGTGGGAGTGGTGCTGATGAAGGAGTCGCGCGTGATCGGCCGCCGTCTGTTCCCAGCCCGTACACTCGCTCCGGAGGGGTAGACCATGCCGATCGACCTGCGAGAGACCCGGCTACCGGGAATCGGCGTCAAGTACGGGCTGCGGCTCGACGGCGGCGGCCGCATCGCACTGATTCAGCACAACGACGGGACGCGCGAGCTCTACTGGTTCCGCCGAACGGACGACGAGGAGCCCTCGGCGGTGATCCGGCTCGACGACGACGAGGCTCGCCAGGTCGGGGCCCTGCTCGGCGGCGCGTACGAGCGGCCGAAGATCGTCGAGGAGCTCGAGATGGCGCTCGGCGAGCTGATGATCGAGTGGGTGAACGTCCCCGACTCGAGCCCGCTGATCGGCAAGACGCTTGCCGATGCCGCGCTCCGGGCGAAGACAGGGATCACGATCATCGCGATCCTCCGCGAGCCGGAGCCGGTCTCAGGCGCGCAGCCGAACGACGTGATCAACCAGGGCGACACCCTCGTTACGGTCGGCAAGCACGGCCAGTACGCCGCGTTCCACCGCATCCTGGAACACGGTCACGGCGACGACTAGCGCGCGCTAGGCCTGGTTGAAGAAGCCGCCGCGCTCGAGGAGCTGGGCGCGCTGTTCGGCCGAGACCTCGACGTTGGCGGGCGTGAGCAGGAAGACTTTGTCGGCTATCCGCTGCATCCCGCCGTCGAGGGCGTAGGTGAGGCCACTCGCGAAGTCGATCAGTCGCTTCGAGAGCTCCGAGTCGACGCCCTGGAGGTTGAGGATCACCGGCGTGTAGTCCTTGAAGCGGTCGGCGATCGTCTGCGCGTCGTTGAAGCTGCGCGGCACGACCAGGTGGACACGAACCGCCGCGCTCGGCTGCGCCGGCACCGGCGCCAGCTCGGGTCGCGGCTGCTGCCGCGGGCGGATCGATGCGGTACGGGACGTCGGCGAGGGCTCCGGATCCGTCCAGTCGTCGAAGTCGCGCCGGTCACGCCGGCGGGTCGAGAGGCGCCGGACGTTCGGTCGCTCGGCGTAGGTCCGCTCGAGCTCCTCGTTCGTGGCGTACCCGTCCTCGTCCCAGTCCTCCTCGTCCTCCTCGGCGATGCCGAAGTAAACGAGCGTTCGGTTCCAGACGTCGGAAAATCCCATGAGCAGGGAATCCTAACGGTGGCTGCCGCCGTACAGGGTCGTCCCGACGCGGACGTAGGTCGCCCCTTCCTCGGCCGCCACCCGGTAGTCCTGACTGGTTCCCATCGAGAGCTCGCGTAGGCCGAACCGCTCGGCCAGCTCGCGAAGGGTTCGAAAGTACGGCCGGGATTCCTCCGGATCCTCGGCGAAGGGCGGCATTGTCGACAGCCCTCGAATCTCCACCGGACATGTCTCCAGAAAGGCCTCGAGCCGCTCGGGCGGGAGCCCCGACTTCGACTCTTCGCCCGACAGGTTCACCTGCACGAGGGCCGGAACTGTCAGACGCTTCGCCGCCGACTCCGAGTCGAGTGAGTGGACGAGCTCGGAGAGGTCGCTCACCTGCCGCGCCTTTCGGCTCTGCAGGTGGCCGATGAAGTGCCACCGGAAGGCGTCGCCGTACCGGGCGTGCTTCGTCTCGAGGTCCTGCGCCCTGTTCTCGCCGACGACCCCGACCCCGGCCTCCGCCAGCACTCCCAGCTCGGCGAGCGAGACGTACTTCGTGGCCGCGACGACGGTGACGTCCGGCCCGACTTCGTCCCGAACCTGCTCGTACCGCTCGCGGACGTCCTCAGGTGACAGCGGCGATCACGCCCTGGCGGCCGGTGACGCCGCGATCACGGCGGTGGGAGAAGAAAAGGTCGGGATGGCAGAAGGTGCAGAGGTCGGTGCGTTCGACCTCCTCCACGCCGGCCTGGTTCAGCGCGAGCTCCGTGGCGCGCCAGAGGTCGAGGCGGCCGTCCGGGAGCACCTCGCGCCCGAACTCGAGCTCGTACGGCTCGGCGACATCGGTGCGCACCTCGTAGCAGCAGGGGCCGATCCCCGGCCCGATCGCGGCCGCAAGCCGGCCGTCCCCCAGCGCCGTCACGCCCTGCTCGACGATCCCGTCGAGGAGGCCGCGCCAGCCGACGTGCAGGACCGCGAGCGCAGGGCGGTCGCCGTTCCGTCGGCCGATCGCCACCGGCAGGCAGTCGGCGGTGAGCAGAAGCATCCCCTGGCCCGGCTCGTCGCTCCACCAGCCGTCACACGGCGCGCGCTCCGTCAGGGTGACGATCCCCTCCGGCTCGGCGCGCCGCACGTCCGTGCCGTGCTGCTGCCACGCCATGCAGGCGCGCTCCGCGTCGATACCGGCGCGCTCGGCAAGGAGCCTGCGGTTCTCCGCTACGCGCTCGGGATCATCCGCGGTCATCACGCCGAGGTTCAGCGACTCGTACGGCCCCTCGCTGACGCCTCCAGCACGCGTCGAGAAGACGACCGTGTACGGCCCGGCGCCCTCCCAGCGGATCACCCGATCAGCTCTCTCGCGGCGGCAAGCTCGGACTCCCGCCCGTCCAGCTGCCCGTTCAGCTTCCGGCGGCGGAGCTCGCCGAGGATCTCCCCCACCTGCGGCGACTCACCGAGACCCAACTCTGCGAGGTCGGCGCCGCTCACCTCGAGGCGGACGTCTCGGAGCCGCTGGAAGTAGTCGTGCAGCGGCTGCTGGTCGGCAAGCGCGAGCGCGAAAAGCGGCGCATCAGGGGCATACGGCTCCGCCAGCGCGACGATCTCGGCCGGGTCGGGGGCATCGCCCTCGAGCCGCTGGACCAGGCGCGGGCCGACGGTCACAGCCCAGGCGATGTGCTCCGCGTCCCGGCGCTGCACCTTGAGCCGCTGGAGCCAGTCGTAGATCTCGTCGGGCGGCAGCCGCCGGGCGAGGGCCTCGATCCCGAGCCGCCAGGACGGGATCCCGGTCGCATAGCGCTCGTTCAGACGGCGGAGCTGTTCGAGCAGCTCGGCCGCCTCCTCATCGGCCGCCAGGTGCGGATGGATTGCAGCGCCGGCGCCGAGCTCGGCGAGCCGGAGGATCGACGCGTCGGCGTCGCCCTCCTCCAGCAGCGCCACGAGCTCGTCGCGGAGCCGCGCCGAGGAGAGGTCGCCGACGAGGCCCATCTCGATCGTGCCGCGCGCCAGGCGCTGTGTGTGTTCGTCCATCCGGAACCCGTAGCGGCTCTCGTAGCGGATCGCGCGGAAGATCCTGGTGGGGTCGTCGATGAACGAGAGGTTGTGGAGCACGCGGATCGTCTTCGCCTCGAGATCGCGGCGGCCGTTGAAGGGGTCGACGAGACGCCCGAAGTCGTCGCCCTTCAGCGAGACCGCCATCGCGTTGATCGTGAAGTCACGCCGGAAGAGGTCTTCCCGGATCGTCGCGTGCTCGACGCTCGGCAGCGATGCGGGAGCGTCGTAGAACTCGGTGCGCGCAGTGACCACGTCGACCCGCTGGTCTTCGCGGTAGACGACGACCGCAGTGCCGAACTTGGTGTGTGCGCGCACGCGGCCGTCGAGTGCCTCCGCCAGCCGCCGCGCGAGCTCGATCGCGTCGCCCTCCACGGCGACGTCCACGTCGAAGTTCGGCTCGCCGAGCAGGATGTCGCGGACGGTGCCGCCGACGAGGTACACGCCTTCGTAGGGCTCTGCCGCGGCCGCGGCCGCCTCGAAGACCGGGCCGAGGTGTTCGAGCGCTGCGAGCTCGTCCGCGAGGCTCGCCGCAGGCTCGATCTCCGTCTCGGCACGTTCGCCGAGCGCCCGCAGAAGGTCGCTTCGGGTGACGACGCCGACCAGCTCGCCGTCGTGGAGCACCGCGACCCGCCCGTCGGCGGAGGCGGCGAGCGCCTCCTGCACCTCGCCGAGCGGCGCGCCGGACTCCACCGTCGCGACGCGCGAGCTCATGATCCCCTTCACGGGTGCGTGCGAGAGCCCGTGGGTGATCGCCTTGTCGAGGTCCTCACGGGAAACCGCGCCGACGAGCGCGCCCTCCTCGACGACGAGGATCCCGCTCTGCGCGTAGCGCTGGCAGGTGACCATCGCGCGGCTGACAGGCTCGTCGGGGCCGACGGAGCGAGCCGGCCGCGACATGATCTGCGTCGCGGTGACGGGCTCGGCAACGGCCTGCTCGAGAGCGCGGTCGAGCTCGTGGCGCGCCTCGTCCAGGGTGCCACGGAGCATCGCCGAGGAGGCCTCGCGGTGGCCCCCGCCGCCGAGACTCCGCGCGATCGCAGCCGCGTCGAGCTCGGGCGTCCTGCTTCGGGCCACGAAGAAGACGCGGTCGTCCATCTCGACGAGCATGGCCAGGCCTCGCGCGTCGGTCAGCTCGACGATCTTGTGCGCCAAGGTCGAGACGCCGTCGACGTGCCGCGGCCACGAGACGGCTGCGACGAGCACGTCCAGGCCGGCGACGCGCCGGCTCTCCAGAGATTCCATCAACGCCGCGAGGAGGTCACGCTCGTCCTCGCCGAGTGGCGTGTGCAGGAAGCGCGCGAGCAGCTCCTGGCGGGCCCCGTGCCGGAGGCACCAGGCGAGCGCGTCGGCGTCGCGCTGGGTGGCGGTCGGATACGTCAGCGAGCCCGTGTCCTCGTGTATCCCGAGCGCGAAGGCCGTCGCCTCCAGCGGCGTCACTGCGATCTCTCGCTCCGCGAGGACGCCGACGAGGGTGGTGGTCAGCGCCCCGTCCTGCGAGACGATCGCGTTCTCGGGCTTGACCCAGTCCGGGAGCTCGCCGCCGTGGTGGTCGAAGACGACCGTCTCGACCTCCGGGTTCTGCGCGACCTCCTCGAGCTCCCCGAGCCGGGACGCGCTCGTGGTCTCGACGACGATCAGCCGGCGGATCTGGTCGGTCTCGAGCCGTGACGCGTCCACCGCGTCGAGCTCGTCGGCGTGCAGGCGGTAGAACTCGCGCACGTTCCGGTTGAGCGCCCCGGGCACGGCCACGACCGCGTCCGGATAGAGGCGGCGCGCGGCCAGCATCGCCGCGAACGCGTCGAAGTCGGTGTTCGAGTGGGTTGCGATCACCTCGGGTGCTTTCACACCCGGAATTGTGGCCTAGGCCAGCGCGATCGCCTCGATCTCGACCTTTGCGCCCGAGGGAAGCTGGGAGATACCGACGGTGGCCCTGGCCGGGAACGGCTCACCGACCCGGCGCGCGTAGACCTCGTTCATCCCGGCGAAGTCACCGAGGTCGGTGAGGAAGACGGTCGTCTTGACGAGCCGGTCGAGGCTCGACCCGGACTCCTCCAGGATCGCCTCGAGGTTGTCGAACACCTGCTCGGTCTGCTCGCCGATGTCGTCGCTGACGATCTCCGCGTGGTCCGGGCGCAGGGCCAGCTGCCCGGAAACGAACACGAGACCGCTCGCGCGGATCGCCTGCGAGTACGGCGCTCCCTGGAAGGGCGCCGGCGCCCGCTCGGTGCGGACCGCCTCCTTCTCCGCCATCGTCACTCCTTTCGCCGCGCGCCGGCCGCGGCCAGAGCGCCTCCCAATGCCTTGAAGATCGCCTCGAGGACGTGCTTCGCGTCCTCCCCGTGCAGCAGCCGGACATGCAGGGTCAGCCCTGCAGCCTCGGCCAGCTCCTTCAGGAAGCCCGAAACGAGATCGCGGTCGATCCCGGCCACGTGCGCGTCGGACAGGTCGACGTTGGACACAAGGAGCGGGCGACCCGACGCCTCGAGCGCGACGCTCGCCAGCGCCTCGTCGGCCGGGACGATCGCGAAGCCGGAGCCGCTCGCGCCGTCCGCGCGAACGAAGCCGTGCAGCTCTCCCCCGAGCGCGCGGCCGGCCGCAAGTGCCTCCGCGTCCGGCCCGCCGGGGGCGACCTCGAGCGTCAGGTCGAAGCCGGCGTGCGCGGCCATGAGCTCCAGCAGATGGTCGAGCACCGAAAGGCCCGTCGACACGCGCATCTCGCCGGTTCCCTCGACGACGACGCGCGTGGACAGGGCTCCTGCGTCGGGTGCTGGCTCCATCGCTCGAACGAGGGTATCGCAGCGTCCGGAAGGGGCCGAAACCCAGTCGGCGAGCGGTTTTCGCGGCTCGAACGCGGCCCATGTCCAGTCGGAGCACCCACATCCTGCGTCTCGTTGCGGCAACCGCCCCGGTGCTCGCGGCGGCCGTCCTCGCCGTCCCGGCGGCGATCTCGTCCTCCGCGGGGGAGGCACGCACGACGGCGGTCGTCACTTACCGCTCGCACGCCGCGCTCGAGGGCGCCCTTGCGCGCTTCCCGGCCCGCCTGGTCAAGCGGCTGCCGGACGTCCGCGCGGTCGAGGTGCGGCCCGCCGACGCGGAAGCGTTCGCCCAGGGTGTGTCGAAGCTCCCGGGGATCGTCTCGGTCGACGTCCCGAGCCGACGGTTCTCGGCGGACGAGCCCGGACTCACGGCGATGTACTCCGCAGGTGTGCCGTACCAGTGGCAGTACACGGCGGCGCGAGTCGGAGCCGTGCCGGACGCCGTCCTCCGCGCTGCTTCCTCGGTCACCGTCGCCGTGATCGACACGGGCGCCGACGTGACCGCGCCCGACCTCGCGGCGAAGCAGCCCGAGACCCACAACATCTTCAACGGCGGCACCGACGTCCGCGACTTCCACGGCCACGGGACCTTCGTGGCCTCGCTCGCGGCGGGATCCGTGACGAACGGCGAAGGGATCGCCGGATTCGGCGGCGACGCGAAGCTGCTCCTGATCCAGACCGGCCGCGCCGACGGCTCCTTCACCGACGTGGACGAGGCGGGTGCGATCGTCTACGCCGTCAACCGCGGAGCCAAGGTGATCAATCTCTCGATCGGCGGGACGGAGACCTCGGCAGTCGAGCGGAGGGCCCTCGAGTACGCCGCCGCCCACGACGTCCTCGTCGTCGCTGCCGCCGGGAACGAATTCGAGGACGGAAACCCCGTGGAGTACCCCGCGGCCCTGCTTCAGCCGGTCAACTCGAAGGGGCGCGGCGGCTGGGGCCTCTCGGTCGGCGCGACCACGAGGTCCGGCCGCCGCGCGTCGTTCTCCAACACCGGCTCGTGGATCTCCATCGCCGCGCCGGGCGAGAACGTCTTCGGCGCGATCTCGTCCTACTCCAAGGCGCGGGACTGGCCGCGGTATGCGCTTCCGGGCTCCGAGCACGGCCTCTACGGCTACGCCAGCGGCACGTCGTTTGCCTCGCCGCAGGTTGCCGGCGCGGCGGCCCTTGTCTGGGCGGCCAACCCGTCGCTTACGCGCGACCAGGTGACGTGGATCCTGAAGCGAACCGCGAGCGGCGACGGCCGCTGGACGCGGGCGCTCGGGTACGGGGTGCTCGACGTCGGACGTGCCGTCGCGACGGCGCAGAACGGCGGGACGGTCATGCCTCCCCCGCGTGCCGACGCCGCCCTCAAGCTGATCGGGCCGCGCTCGCGGGTCGCGAGGCGGATCCGAATCCGCGTGCAGGGTCTGCTCCACTCCAAGCTCCCGGCCATCTCGCCCGCCGGCCGCCGCGTCTCGCTGCAGGCGCGCCGGAACGGGAAGTGGTACCGCGTCGCTCGGGCGCGAACCAAGGCGGGCGGCAAGGTCGTGCTCCGCAGCCGCCTGCGCCCGGGGCGCTACATGCTCCGCGTCAAGTACTCGGGTGCGCCTGAGCTGGCCGCCGCGGCCTCTGCGCCCTTCGCGCTGAAGGTGCCGCGTCGGCACCGCCGGCACTAGCGGTTAGACGTTCTCGACCCGCTCGATGCGCGCGCCCAGCGCACGCAGGCGCTCGTCGATCCGCTCGTAGCCTCGGTCGATCTCGCCGATGTTCCCGATCGTCGAGACGCCCTCGGCGCAGAGGCCCGCGATCAGCATCGCCATTCCGGCCCGGATGTCGGGGCTCGACATGCGCTGCCCGTAGAGCTTGGACGGGCCCGTCACGACGGCGCGGTGCGGGTCGCAGAGGATGATCCGCGCACCCATGCTCACGAGCTTGTCCACGAAGAACAGCCGGTTCTCGAACATCTTCTCGAAGATCAGGATCGTGCCCCGCGCCTGCGTCGCGACGGCCAGCGCGATCGAGGTGAGGTCGGCGGGGAAGGCCGGCCACGGCCCGTCCTCGATCTTCGGGATCTGATCCCCGAGGTCGTCCTCGATCACGAGCTCCTGCCCGGGCGGGACGCGCACCGAGTGGTCGGCGAGCTCGACCTGGACGCCGAGTCGCTCGAAGGCGGGCATGATCGGGTTCAGATCCTCCCGCGCGACGTCCTCGATCGTGACGTCGCCGCCGGTGACCGCAGCGAGGCCGATGAAGCTCGCGACCTCGATGTGCTCGGGGGCGATCCGCCACTCGCCCCCGCCGAGCTCCTGGACGCCCTCGATGCGCAGGACGTTCGACCCGATTCCTTCGATCCTGGCGCCGAGCGAGCCGAGGAAGCGGCAGAGGTCCTGGACATGCGGCTCGCAGGCGGCGTTGCCGATCACGGTTTCGCCGGCCGCCAGGGACGCGGCCATGACGGCGTTCTCCGTCGCCATCACGCTCGCCTCGTCCAGGAAGATCGGCCCACCCTGGAGGCCGGGGGTCTGCATGTCGAAGCGGCCGTTGATGTCGATCTCGACGCCGAGCTCGGCGAGCGCGTGGATGTGCGGGTCGAGCCGGCGCCGGCCGATCACGTCGCCGCCGGGTGGCGGGACGCTCGCCCGGCCGAACCGGGCGAGGAGCGGGCCGGCGAGGAGGAACGAAGCCCGGATGCGGCTGCAGAGCTCGGGGTCGAGGTCGTGCTTCGACGCGTTCGCCGCGTCCACGCGGATCTCGTTCGGCCCGAGCCACTCGACATCGGCACCGATGTCGGCCAGGAGGGCCACCATCGTCTCCACGTCCCGGATTCGCGGGACGTTGGAGAGCGTTACCGGCTCGGTCGCGAGCAGCGTCGCAGCGAGGATCGGGAGAGCACCGTTCTTGTTTCCCGCTGCGGAGACGCGGCCGCCGAGGGGCGTGCCGCCCTCGATGACGAAGCTCTCCATCAGGACGTCGGCGACGAGCGTCGTGGACACGAGCGGACTATGGTAGTCGCGGCGATGGAAGTCACTCGGGAACGGGCCTGGGACACGCTCACTCGTTACACGAAGAGCCAGGCGCTCCTGCGCCACGCGCTCGCCGTCGAGGCGGCGGTGGGCGCATATGCGGAGAAAATGGGCGGTGAGGAGGAACTCTGGCGGGCGACCGCGCTCCTCCACGATTTCGACTATGAGATCCACCCCACGCTCGACAAGCACCCGCAGGACGGCGCCGCGATCCTGCGCGAGGAGGGCTACCCGGAGGAGCTGATCGAGTCCGTCCTCTCGCACGCCGAGCACCTCCAGCTGCCCCGCGATTCCGACCTGAAGAAGGCCCTCTTCGCGTGTGACGAGCTGGCGGGTTTCGTCCACGCCTGCGGGCTGGTTCGGCCGGACGGGATCGAGACGCTGACCCCCAAGTCGGTGAAGAAGAAGCTCAAACAGCCGTCCTTCGCCGCCGGCGTCCACCGGGACGAGGTCTACGCGGGCGCCGAGCTCCTCGGCGTCGACTTCGACGAGCATGTCCAGACCGTGATCGACGCGATGAAGCCGATCTCGGAGGAGCTCGGCCTCCGGACCGCGGCGGACGCGGCCTGATGGCGCGCTTCGAGGCAGTCGGGACGGTCGTCGCCGACCTCGGCCGCGCGGTCGCGTTCTACAGCGAGCTGGGGCTCGAGTTCCCGGGCGATGCCGAAGGCCACGTCGACGCACAGCTCCCGGGCGGACTCCGCTTCATGCTCGACACGGAGGAGACGATCCGCTCGTTCGACGCGCAGTGGCAGCCGCCGTCAGGCGGACACCGCGTGGCTCTCGCCTTCCGGTGCGACTCGCCGGCGGAGGTCGACGAGACCTACCAACGTCTGCTGAGCGCCGGCGGGACGGCCCACAAGGAGCCGTGGGACGCCTTCTGGGGCATGCGCTACGCCCAGGTGAAAGACCCGGACGGCAACGTCGTCGACCTCTTCGCCGACCTTTAGGCGTCCAGCCGCTCGAGCGCAGCCTTCGCCTGCCGCTTCGCGAACGGCGTGGCTGTGGGCCGGTCAAGGACAGCGTCGAGCTTCGGCCGTGCCCGCTGTAGGTGCGGCAGTGCGCTCTTCGGGCCGTAGAGCCTGAGCGCGAGAATCGCGTGGCCGGCGTCGTCGTCGTCGTCGATCACCTCGATCAGGACGTCCGGGGCGCGTGGATGCTTCGTCCGCTTCAGGGCGTCGCAGAGCATCTGTCGCGCGATGCCGTGGCGCTTGTCGCGTATCAGCTCGACGAGATCGTCCGCCACCTCCGGGCCCGCGAGGGTTGCAAGCGCGTTCCCGTATGCCCATTTCGTCGTCTCCGCGTCGAGCGGTGCCTGCCGAAACTCCTCGACGATCGCTGCTGCCGCGGGCGCGCAGGCCGTTCTCGTCCCGGTGAGCGAGCGGGCGATCACCTCCTTGTCGACGAGGTGGGTCATCCGAGGCAGCCACTCGACGAGGATCGGCGCCGCCCGGTCGGCGTCGAACGTGGTCGGCGCAACCGAGGAGAAGATCCCGAAGTCCGTCGTATCGACTCCCCGCGCCTCGAGCTCCGCCTCGAGTGCTCGCCGTTCAGGCGACCGCGGCGCCCGTGCGTGCTGTTCCCTGAACCGCTCGAGGAGCTGCCCGTAGACCTCCTCGCGGCTGTCGTCCATGGTCAGAGCGCCGCGACCAGGCGGTCAACGTCCTCGTCGCTCGTCCACCAGCCGCACGAAGCACGCAGCAGGCCGGCCTTCGGGAGGTCGCGGATGACGACGCCCTTCTCGTAGAGGCGCTTCACGACCTCCGCCGTGTCGCGCTCGTGGCGCCACGAAACGAGGTTCGCCTGGCCGGGCTCTGTCACGACGTCGTGGCCGGCCTCGAGCAGCCGCTCGCGGCAGCGCTCGGAGATCTCGCGCGAGCGCTCGAACCGCCAGTCCGGCTGGAGCTCGAGCGCAGCTTCGAGCCCCGCGATGAAAGCCGCGGGAATCCAGCTCTGGTCGAACCGTCTTGCGCCCTCGCGCGGAACGAACGAGCCGTCCGGGTCGTAGCTCTGCTGCGCGAAGTAGCTCGGCCCCGCAACGCGCAGCGCCTCCGGATCCTTGACGTAGAGGCCACCGGTCGGCGTCGGGCCGCAGAGCCATTTCTGGCCGGAGACGGTGTAGAAGTCGAACGGCGACACATCGACGGGGATGGCGCCGACGGACTGCGCGCCGTCGACGAGAAGCGGGACGGCGAGCGCCGCCTGCAGCTCCTCCAGCGGGATCACGTGGCCGTTCAGCCACAGCACATGGGAGAGTGCGACGAGGCGCGTGCGCGGGCCGACTTCCGACAGGATCGCGTCGAGCGCTTCCCCGGCCGGCCGTTCCTTGACCTGCGCGAGGCGGATCCGGGCGCCGGAGGCGTGCAGCGGGCCGAGCAGGCCGTAGTGCTCGGCGTCCGTCGTCACGATCTCGTCCTCCGGCCCGAGCCCGAGGCCGCCCACGACGATCCGACATCCCTCCGAGGTCGACGTGGCAAGCGAGATGTGGTCGTCGTCGACGCCGACGTGCCGGGCGATCACTCCCCGCAGGTGCTCGCGCTGCTCGACGATCCGGGTGAAGGCGTCGTGGCTCCCACGGGCGCCGAGCTCCTCGCGCTCGGCTGCGATCACGGCGTCGTAGGTTGCCCGCGCCATCGGCCCGACCGAGCCGGCGTTCAGGTACGCGTAGCGCTCGAGCACCGGGAACGCGGCGCGTGCCTCCTCGAACGTCATCCGACCCGGACTTCTACCGGTGCGTGGTCGGAGAGGACGAGACCACCGAGCGTCCGCCGCTCGATCGGCCACCGGTCGTAGTCGCTCGCACCCGCGCCGCGAACGAGGACGTGGTCGACGCCGGGGCCGGCCGGCGTGAAGCCCGCCAGCCGCCCGAAGACCTCGGAGCGCCTCGTGTCGACGTTCAGGTCGCCGGCGAGGACGCAGAGGTCTTCGCGCGCCAGCCGTCCCGCCCACTCCGCAGCGCGCTCGACCTCCGCCTCCGGGATCCGCACGTCGCCCGCGTTCGTCGCGTGGAGGTTCACGAGCACCGCGCCGCCCTCCAGCCGCACCGCCTGCGCCTGCCGCCGCTCTTTCGCCCACGCGAGCTCTGAGACGGGGGACAGCCGGAGCCGCCGCGCGGTCCGGAACCGGAACGAGAACGGGTTCAGCGTCAGGACATGCCGCGCCAGGATCGTGTGGCGCACGAGGATCGCGTTCGCCTGGCCCTCGAATCCGGAGCGGAAGAAACCCGGATGGAGGTCGGTGATGTGGCGGCCGATCTCGGTCGTGATCGGCAGTGGGCCGATCGTCGGCCGGTGAGCGACGCTGCCGAAGGCGTTCATCCCACTCCACTTCGGGAGCCGGCCGAGCGCCCAGGGCGGCACCTCCTGCAGGCAGACGGCGTCCGGGTCCCCCTCGGTCACCAGCCGGATCATCTCCTCCACGTAGCGCTTCCGGCCCGGCGGCCAGGTGTTTCCGTGGAACAGGTTCCAGGTCCGGACGATCACCGGGGTAGCCTAGGGCGCCCATGGCGAGCCGCTTTTCGGAGCTCATCGAGCGGCAGCTCCACCTCTTCGAGCAGGAGGATGCCGAGTTCCTGGCCAGCGTGGAAGAGGCGGAGCGGAGCTACGACCGGGCCGACCGAGACGACGCGGAGGAAGCGTTCGGCCGGTACCAGGAGCTTGTCGAGTTCGGCACGGAGACGCTGGTGGAGATGCGCGACTCGTACGCCTCGACGCTCGACGACGACGCCGCGACCGACTACGTCGCCGCCTTCAACGCCGCGGTGCATAGGCGGCTCCCGCGCTTCGGGCTCGAGATCGACGAGCTCTAGCAGACCCGCGTCTACGTCAACGGTGGCCGAAGTGGTGGGCCGGCGGCAGTGCGGAGCCGAGCTCGGGAACGTCTGCGACCTCCCGCGCCAGCGGACCGAGCGTCTCCAGCTCCCGCACGAGGACGTTCTGGTTCCGCTCGTACCGCTCGAAGCGGCCGCGCGCGAGGATCAGCGGCTCGCCGCGGACGATCGCCCGGTGCCGGTCGTAGACCTGCGGCGGGACGATCAGGTTCATCTGCCCGAACTCGTCCTCGAGCAGCATGAAGACGACGCCGTTCGCCGTGGCCGGGCGCTGGCGGGCGACCGCCATCCCGGCCACGGCCACCTCGGTCCGGTCGGGTGTCAGAGACAGGTCGTGGCTCGAGAGGACCTGGGCGTCGAGGTGAGGCCGGAGCAGCTCGAGCGGGTGGATGCCGACGGTGAGGCTCGTCGTCCGGTAGTCGGTCAGCATCCGCTCCCACTCCGTCGGCTGTGGGAGCTCCGGTGTCTCGACCGTCGGATCGAGCGGCAGGGCGAGCTGGCGCGCCTCGCCGCCGGAGCCCGGCACCGACGACGACCGCGGCGCCAGACCGGCCTCCCAGAGGAGCGGCCGCGGCTCTTCGCCGAACTCGGCGCACGCGCCGCTCGAGATCAGCGCCTCGAGCCCCTCGCGCCGGAGCGGCGCGCGCTGGACGAGGTCGCGCATGGACCGGAACTGGCCACCGCGCTTGCGCTCCGCAACCAGAGCCGCGGCGTCGTCGTCCCCCACCGAGGTGACGTACTCGATTCCGATCCGAACCTTCCCGTCCTGAACCACGCACTTCGCCTCGCTGAGGTTGACGTCGGGCGGGAGCACCTCCACTCCACGCCGCTGCGCGTCCCGGACGAGCGTCGCCGGCGGGTAGAAGCCCATCGGCTGCTCGTTCAGCAGCGCCGCGAGAAACTCCGCGGGGTAGTGGCAGCGGAGGTACTGCGACTGGTACGCCAGGAGCCCGAAGGCGGCCGCGTGCGACTTCGGAAAGCCGAAGCCCGAGAAGCCGACGAGCTTGTCGTAGATCTCGTTCGCGAGTGTCGCGTCGACGCCGTTCGCCGCTGCCCCCTCGACGAAGCGCCCGCGGTACGCCTCGATCGCAGCCTCGCTGCGCTTCCGGCTCATCGCGCGGCGCAGCCCCTCCGCCTCCCCCACGCTGAACCCCGACAGCGCCATCGCCACCTCCAGCACCTGGTCCTGAAAGACGACGACGCCGAGCGTGTCGCGCAGCGGCTCCGCGAGCAGCGGGTGGTCGACCGGAGGGACAAAGTCCGGGTCCTCGCGCAGCGCCTGGCGGTGAGCGATGTACGGGTGCACCGCCTTGCCCTGGATCGGCCCTGGCCGCACGAGCGCGACCTGCACCATGATGTCCTCGAGCGTCTCGGGCCGGGTGCGCAAGATGCTCTGCATCTGCGCGCGGCTCTCGATCTGGAACGCCCCGACGGTGTCCGCCTTCTGGATCTGCGCGAACGTCGCGGCGTCGTCGAGCGGGATCCGCGAGAGGTCGATCGTCTCGCCGCGGAGCCGGGCGATCTGGTCGACGCACTCCTCGACAGCGGAGAGCATTCCGAGCCCCAGCAGGTCGATCTTGAGGAATCCTGCGTCGGCGCAGGAGTCCTTGTCCCACTGGCACAGCTGCCGGCCGGCCATCGCCGCCGGCTGGACGGGAACGAGCTCGACCAGCGGCCGTGACGAGATCACCATGCCGCCGGGGTGCTGCGAGATGTGGCGCGGCAATCCGGAGATCTCGCGCGTCAACTCCGCGAATGCGAGCCAGCGCGGCGAGGCCGCCTTGCCCTCCCAGCCCGGGACGAGCCTGAGCTCCTCGCCGACGCGCTTGGCATTCCAGCCGTCCGAGACGCGCGCCAGCCGTTCGAGCTCGCCGTAGGGCAGTCCCAGGGCCTTGCCGATATCCCGGATCGCACCGCGCGAGCGGTAGGTGGAGAAGCTCGCGACGAGCGCGGCGTGCTCGCGTCCGTAGCGCTCGGTGACAGCGACGATCAGCTTCTCGCGGATGTCGCGCGGAAAGTCGAGATCGATGTCGGGAACTGCGTCGAGCTCGCGGTTGATGAACCGCCCCAGCGAGAGCCCGGCGTGCACGGGATCGACGTGCGAGAGCCCCGTCAGGTAGCAGACGATCGAGCCGACGGAGCTCCCTCGCCCCCGCCCGGGCGGAAGCGAGTTGCGCGGCGAGTCGCGGCCGCGCACCTCGATAGCGACGTCGCGCGCGAGCTCGAGTACCTCGTGGTGAAGCAGGAAGAACCCGGCTAGGCCCAGCTCGTCGATCAGCCTCAGCTCCTCGTCGAGGCGGGAGCGCGCCTTGCCCTTGTGTCCGTTCAGGCCGCTGTAGCGCTCGGCGAAGGCGCGGTCGCAGACGGCGGCAAGCTGGGCGATCGCCGGCTCCTCGCGGTCCGAGAAGTCGGGATAGCGGTAACCGAGCTCCTGCGTCAGGTCGAACGCGCAGCGCTCCGCGATCTCGACGGTGCGCTCGACGGCGTCCCGGTCGAGGGGGAAGCGCTCGAGCACCTCCTCGGGCGCGCGGAGCACCGCCTCGTGGTTTCCGCGGCGCTCGGGCTCGGAGCCCTCGAGCGACGTGCGATGCCGGATCGCGACCAGGGCGTCCTGGAGCAGCGCGCGTGTGGCGCTGTGCGCGTGAACGTCTCCGGTGACCAACGTGTCGACCCTCAGCGCCTCGGCGAGGTCGCGGAGCCGAGCGTTCCGGCGGACGTCGCCGCGCTCGAACGGCCGCTGCAGCTCGACGAAGAACCGCTCGCGCCCGAACGCCTGAGCCAGGCGCGCCGCCGCATTCGGGTTGCGGACAGCGAGGCCGTGCCGCGCGCAGCCCGACAGACAGACGAGCCCCTCGTTCAGCTCCTCGATGAGCGCCTCCCCGAGTGCGGGATCGAGCGGCGGCTCACCCTCCTTCGGGCGGGTGTGCGCGTGCGCCGCGGTGAGGAGCCGGCAGAGGTTCGAGTACCCCTCCTGGCTCTCGACGAGGAGCGTGACGTGCGAGCCGTCGGCGAGCGTCACCTCCGCGCCTGTGATCGGCCGGACGCCGAACGCCTTTGCAGCATGCGCGAACTCCAGCGAGCCGAAGACGCCGTCGTGGTCGGTGAGAGCGAGCGCCCGGTACCCGAGCTCCGCCGCGCGCACCGCCAGCTCCTCGGGCAGCGAGGCGCCGTCGAGGAACGAGTAGGCGGAGTGCGCGTGAAGCTCGACGTATCCCATTACGAACGTATGTTCGTCTTGCATCGTCGAGGCGTCAAGCGGCTACGAATCACTACGCTCCGCAGCGATGGCCGACGGCGTCGTTCTCGGGCCCGGCGAGGGCGAGCGGCTGAACGAGCGGATCGTCGTCAAGCTCGAGGCCGAGCAGATCTCGGTCAACGAGGTCGATGTCGGTCCGGACTTCGAGGGCCCTGGGCCCCACTTCCACCGCGAGCACGTCGACGCGTTCTTCGTGCTCGAGGGCGCGCTCGAGTTCATCAACGGCGCGGAGAAGGTGCGCGCGGAGGCCGGCACGACTGTCGCCGTTCCGCCTGGGATCGTCCACGGTTTCACGAACGCCGGCCCGGGACGCGCGCGCTACCTCAACATCCATGCGCCGGACTCGCAGTTCATCGAGTACCTGCGGCAGGCCGTCCGAGGCGGTTCGCACGCATGGGACAACGTCGACGTCGACGAGCCATCGGGGCCGGCGGACGCGATGATCGAGGCCGGTGACGGCGGCGAACGGCTCGAGCGGGCGGCGTGGCTCGTCAACACGATCAAGGCGGTAACCGACCAGCTCTCGCTCTTCATCCTCGAGTTCGACGAGCGGTGGGAGGGGGTCGACCTGCACCACCACGACGACCACGTCGACTCGTTCTACGTCCTCGACGGCGAGGTCGACTTCCTCTTCGGGGACGAGACCGTGCGGGTCGGGCCGGGCTTCTACGTCGCTGCGCCGATCGGCGTGACGCATGGCTTCCGGCCGATCGGGCCGGCGCGGATGCTCAACCTCCACGCGCCGGACGCAGGGTTCGCGGGCCGTACGCGGGCCGCTAGGCGCCGCGCTGGCTGAACCATCGGCCGTGCTCGTCGTCGTGGAAGACGACGACGTTCTGGCCGCTCGCGAGCACGACGTCGAAGTACCGGCGGTTGACCGGATCCTCCGTCCACCAGCGGTCGACGACCCGCCACTCCTCCCGGATCACCTCGACGGCGAGACGGTTGACGAGTCGCGGCGCCCCGTCCGGCTGAGGCTCGACCAGGGCGGCGCGCGGCTCATTGAGAGGCTTCGCCGCGGTGTGCTTCGTCACTGGGGTGCACTGGGTGGTGCGAGGCAAGGACGCAGGGAGCGCCCGTATCCGCTGATACGGGCGCTACTGAGGACGCCGCATTCGCGCCGCCAAGTGTGGCCCGGTGGCGCAAGGCCCACTGCGGCGACGCCCGTCGAAGGCGACCTACTCGTCCCGCGGAACGAAGAGCGCTCGAGCTTCCGGAATCCGTGACCACGGTGCGACTTCGACGACGTTGGCGACCGCTCCGCCGCCGGTTGCGGCCTTGACCTGCCGCAACCCGTCGCGGAGGCGGGTCTGGAGCTCTGCTCCTTCGGGCCTGACCAGCTCGAGCTGACGGCCGGTCTCCTCGCTCAGCTCGACGAGATCGAGCCGGAGCGCCAGGACCGGCGCGGGCAGGTCGTGCAGCTTCGGAGCGAGGGCGATTCGGACGCGCTCGGCGTCGCCGGCCGGATCGCGGAAGGTAAGCGTCCGCCGCCAGGAGGCTCCACCGACGAGGCGTGCCGAGAGTGCGACTTTCCGGACGAACCGGTCGGCCCGTTCCTCGCGCGCGAGCGCGGTCTCGATCAGGGTGGCGAGCGCCCGCCGAAGCGTGAACTCGTTGCCGACCGCCTCCGGGAACTCGAGCGCTTCCGAGACCTCCGCGGGCGGGCGGCGGCCGCGGATGCGGCCCCGCCTTCCTCCTCTCGCCTGGCCCCAGGCGCTGCGGCCGTCCGGTCCCAGTCGTTCGGCCACGGCAGCGCCCGGAAGCCCGGCAAGCTGTCCGACACGTTTCACGCCCAGCGCCTCCAGCTCCTCACGGCGGCGCTCGTCTAGCCCGAGCAGGCGGAGCGGAAGCGGGGCGAGGAAGTCCTCGGTGCGCTCGTCGGCGACGATCAGCACCTGGCCTGGGCGCGCGACGTTGGCTGCCGCGAGGGCGGCAAAGCGGCGGGCGGCCGCGCCAACGCGCGCGTCCCAGTGCGAGCCGACCGCGGCGAGAGCACGCTTGAGCGCCGGCTCGAGGCCGCCGTACAGGCGCTCCACCCCGCGCGTGTCGAAATAGGCGGTGCCGAGCTGCGCGGACTCGACGGCGAAGCCCGTGTCCTCCAGCCGGCGGACGATCTCGTCCCAGGCCTCCTCCGCGCCCGCCGGGTCGGGCTCGACGAGAACGAGCCTCGGACAGGTCGCGAGCGCCTCCCCCATCCGCATCCCCGGCCGAACGCCGGCCGAATGCGCCGCGGCGGTAACCGGCCCGATCAGCGGCTCAGCGCCCTCAGGCGGCGCGAGCGCAGCGGGCTCGAGCGCGAGGCTCGGTCGCTTGCGGAGCGCCGCTCGAAGCTCGTAACCAGGGATGGCGAGGCAGGCAATCATGACCGAACAGGTGTTCTATCACGAACACATGTTCGGTGTCAAATCACGCTCCCGCTGAGCATGTTGCGTGATGGCTTGACAAGCTTCTTGGCGCTCCGGTGACGCCGACAAGGCGGCGGCCGCGCGACTAGCCGGCGACAATCTCGGCGGCGGAGTCGACCATCCGGTCGAGGCGCGGCACGACGTCGACCGTGTCCTCCTGCGCGCAGAAGCGGATGTCCTCCTCCAGCCCCGGCGGGCCGTACGTCCTCGCCAACAGCGCCTCGTGCGCGGTTGAAAATGACCCGGCCATGAGCGCGCACGCCTTCGCCGCGTCCGTGACCTCGCCGCCGAGGAGCTGGACGATCCGCCCGGCGCAGTAGGCGTCGTCCAGCGCGAATCTCCCCTGGAACCCCGCGCAGACGATCACGCAGTCCTCGCGGACGGCGCCCGCCACCGCACGGAGGTTCAGCAGCGACCCGAGCAACACCTCGTCGCACGCCGCCGCCGCACCCAGCACCGCCTTCGTCCCGTTCGTCGTGGAGTAGATGAGGGTCTCACTCTGCGGCTCGAGCACCTCCCGGGGCGAGGCGCCGATGTCGAAGCCTTCGATCCTCGTGGCCTCTCGCTCGCCGCCGAGGAGCCCCTCCCCCAGCCGCTTCCGGAGCGCCAGCGCGTCCTCAACCTCGCGGCAGCAGTAGACCCGGCGGTAGCCGCTCGCGAGCGCCTGGGCGATCGTCGACGTCGCCCGGAGCACGTCCACGACGACGGCGACTCGACCCTCGAGCGCCTCCTCCGGCGTGAACGCAACATGCACTCGCACGGCATCTACGCTACCCCTGCTCGTGGCCGAACCCATGCGTTGCTACCGCCACCCGGACCGGGAGACCATGGTCTCCTGCTCCGAGTGCGGGCGACCGATCTGCGGCGACTGCATGACCTTCGCACCGGTCGGGATCCGCTGTCCGGAGCACGCCGGCCAGGCGCAGGGCACTGCGCGAGTCTCCCGCGGGATTCGCCGCGCAAGCTACGAGGGGAGCGGGGCGCTCGTCACGAAGGCCCTGATCGCGTTCAACGTGGGGATCTATCTGCTCGAGCTTGCGGCCGGCGGGTCGATCCAGGGGACGGGCAATCGGATCTACGAGCACGGCGCCCTCTTCGGCCCGCTCGTCGCGGCCGGCGACTGGTGGCGGCTCTTCACCGCGGCTTTCCTCCACTACGGCCCGATCCACCTGGCGTTCAACATGCTCGCGCTCTGGTTCTTCGGCGCGCCCGTCGAGCAGGCGCTCGGCCGCGGCCGCTTTCTGCTCCTCTACGTCGTCTCCGGTCTGGCCGGCTCCGCCGGGGCGCTCGTCGTCTCGCCGAACGCCGTCACCGTCGGCGCTTCCGGTGCGATCTTCGGGATCCTCGGCGCCGCCTTCGTCCTCGAGCGGCAGGGCACGCACGTCCTCGGCGGCGGCGCGCTCGGGATCATCGTGATCAACCTCGTCTTCACCTTTGCGATCCCCGGGATCTCGTACGGCGGCCATCTGGGCGGCCTGGCCGGAGGCGCGCTCGGCATGCTCGCCCTGTCGCGCTTCGGCCGCAGCCATGCCGTCTACGGTCGGCCCGGGCTCGTCGGCATCCTCGGCGTGGTCGCGATCGGAGCAATCAGCGTCGCGGTTGCCTACTGGAGCGTCCAGGGCGGCCTGTAGGTTCTCGCCGTGCGGAGCCTCGAACGTTGGTCGGCTGCGTCCGGGGTCGGCTACGTCCTGCTGGCGGTGATCGGCTTCATCTTCGTGCCCGACCCGCCGGCCCCGTCGGTCTCGAACGAGGGGCTCCTCGCCTTCTTCGAGGAGAACACGCAGGAGCTCGCGTTGCAGGTCTTCTTCTTCGGGCTCGCCTCGATCTGCTTCCTGTGGTTCGTCGGCACCCTCGCCGGCGCGATGCGGCGCGCCGAAAACGATCGGGCGGTGGGGCTGCACGCGATCGCCCTGACGGGCGGCACGGCGGCGATGGCGGTCTTCGTCACCGGAATGGTGTGCTGGGCGGCGATGGCCGCGAGCGCCGACAGCGTGCTGGATCAGGGCGTAGCCCGCGGCCTCTACGACCTCGGGCGGTATGCGTACACCCTGTCGGGGATCCCTGCCGCCGCGTTCGTGCTCGCCGTCTCGGTCGAGGTGTTGAGGACGGGGTTCCTCCCGAATGCCGTCGGCTGGGCCGGAAGCGTGCTTGCGCTGATCCTCGTCGTCGACGTCGGCGGCGCCACGGTCGGCGCGAGCGACGACTTCGGGCCGACGGGCTCCTACGGCGTG
>DATDKA010000070.1:0-12972 GCA_036520235.1 Gaiellaceae bacterium | reverse complement strand
GGCCGCGAGAGGTCGGCGATGTACCGGTCGACGTCGCCGTCCCCGCGCGTCCATTCCCGCAGCAGCTTCCAGTCGTCGCGCGGCACGACCTCCTCCGCCAGCCCCTCGAACTGGAACCAGAGCATGTACCAGGCCTTCTCGCGCTGCTCGACCGTGGGCTCCAGCTGCGTGTTCGGGTGGCCGACCGACATGGCGGCGAGCCGGTCGACCCGCTCGGGGTGGAGTCCCGCCACCACCCAGGCGAGGTTCGCGCCGAAGTCGTGTCCGACCACGTGGGCCCGCTCGATCCCGAAGTGGTCGAGGATCGCCAGGACGTCCTTGGCGATCGTCGTCATCCGGTAGGCGTCGACCTCCGGCGGCTTGTCGGATCCGCCGAGGCCGCGGAGGTCCGGGGCGATCGCCCGGAAGCCGGCGGCCGTGAGCACGGGAATCTGGTGGCGCCAGACGTACGAGGAGTCGGGGAAGCCGTGGAGGAGCACGACCGCCGGACCGGCTCCTTCGTCCCGGACGGCGAGCGAGATCCCGTCCGTCGTCTCGACCCGCTGCACGGGACGATCATCGTGCATCGTTTGCGTATGGAGCCGCAGAGGAGCCGTCCGCGTTTCGAGCCCGGCTACGGCATCTCAGAGGAGGAGGAGGGAATGCTCGACTGGCGCTGGGCCGAGGAGCGCCTAGCAGGGTCGCGGAACTACTGGATCGTTACGAGCAGCGAGGACGGCCCGGCCGCCGCCCCGGTCTGGGGCGTCTGGGCCGACGGCGCGCTCTTCTTCGGGACGAATCCGAACTCTCGCAAAGGGCGGAACCTCGAACGCGACCCGCGGGTCGTCGTCCACCTCGAGAGTGGCGACGAGGTCGTGATTCTGTGCGGCGTGATCGGCAGGGAGGACCTCCCGGAGGCGCTCGTCGACGCCTACGAGGCGAAGTACGACTTCCGCCCCCAGCAGACGGAGGGCTGGTTCGTGCTGCGTCCGCAGCGGGCCGTCGCCTGGCTCGAGAGCGACTACCCGAAGACCACGACCCGCTTCGATTTCTAGGGACGCCCCGCCGTCATACTGCCGCCGTGACCGACCACCCCGTCCGGCTGACGGTCGACGACGATCTGCGTCGCTCGCGCTTGACGGTGCTGTTCCGCCTGATCCTGTTGATCCCGCACGCCCTCTGGTGGTGGGGCTGGTCGATCGTCACCGTGTTCGCCGCGATAGCGAACTGGGTCGTGACGCTGATTCGCGGACGACCTCCGGCGGGCCTCCATACGTTCCTTTCGTCGTACGTGCGGTACACGACACACCTCTACGCCTACGCCTATCTGGCGGCGAATCCATGGCCGATGTTCACCGGCAGGCCGGGTTACCCGGTCGACGTGGAGATCGACGATCCCGTTCCGCAGCGCCGGTGGACGGTGGCGCTACGGCTCCTGATCGCGTTGCCCGCGCTGTTCCTTGCCGCGGCGTTCGCCGGCGGCGGCCCCGGGGCCTGGGCCGAGTCCGACCACCGGGAGGCGGCGGTGACCTGGGCGGGCGGAACCCTCCTGACGGTCGCCTTTTTCGGCTGGTTCGTCTCGCTCGCCCTGGGACGGATGCCGCAGGGCTTTCGCAACCTCCAGGCCTACGGCCTGCGCTACCTGGCGCAGATGGGTGCGTACCTGCTCGTACTGACCGACCGCTACCCGGACGTCGACCCGGCTGCGACTCCCGCCGTCGGCGTCCCGCACCCCGTCAGCCTGGCGATTCAGGACGATCTCCGCCGCTCCCGCCTCACCGTCTTCTTCCGGTTCCTGCTCACCCTTCCGCACCTCGTGTGGCTCTTCCTCTGGTGGGTCGTCGCTTTCCTCGCGGCGATCGCGATGTGGTTCGCCGCGCTCGTCATCGGCCGCCCTCCGGCCGCGTTGCACAGGTTCCTGTCGGCATTCCTGCGCTACGCGACGCACGTGTACGCCTACCTGATGCTGACCGCGAACCCCTTCCCGGGCTTCACCGGCCGCGCCGGCTCGTATCCGATCGATCCGCGCTTCCCGGCGCCGGGCCGTCAGCGGCGGCTCGTGACGGGCTTCCGGCTCTTCCTGGCGATCCCCGCGCTCGCCGTCTCGGGTGCGCTCGGCGGGCTGCTCTTCATCGGCGCGCTGCTCGGCTGGTTCGCCTCGCTTGCCCTCGGCCGCATGCCGAGGCCGCTGCGCGAGGCGCAGGCCTACGCGTTGCGGTACTCCACGCAGGTGTCGGCCTACCTGTTGATGCTGACCGAGCGCTACCCGCACAGCGGCCCGATCCGCGTCCGCTGACCGCTCGGCGCACGAAGCTCGCGCTTCTGATCCTCCTCGCCATCGGGTGGGCGATCGCGGCGTGGTTCCTCTGGCGGACCACGGTGCCGGACGATCTCGTGTTGCCGAAGGTCGACTCGGCCCTCGGCGTCGACCGTCAGGTGCTGGACGAGGCCGAGGACTACGAGCGGTTCCTCCGCTGGACGTTCCTCGGCTCGCAGCTCGCCGCGCTCGTCGTCCTCCTGCTCTATGCGTGGCGCGGCGCCCGGTTCACGCGCGAGTCGGCGGCCGGCCGGATCGGCACGGGGATGCTGCTCGGGATGCTCGGCCTCGCGTTCGTCTGGCTCTCTCAGCTCCCGTTCGAGCTCGTGGAACTGTGGTGGCAGAAGCGCCACGACCTCTGGCGCTCCGGCTACCTGGAGTGGTTCTTCGAGAGCTGGCTCTCCCTCGGCGCCGAATTCCTCTTCGTCTGCGCCTTCCTGCTGACGACGATGGCGTTGGCGGCGGTGCTGCGCCGAACGTGGTGGCTGGCGGCGGTTCCGGTCTTCGTCGGGCTCGCGCTCTTCTTCGCCTTCATCTACCCGTACCTCGTGGACGGGAGGCCCGCGCCGGAGAACCTGAGACGAGATGCCGTCGTCTTCGCGCACCGTCAGCACATGAAGCCGGTGAAGGTAGAGGTCGAAGACTGGAGCGACTTCACGACGATCCCGAACGCCTACGCGACCGGCCTCGGGCCGAGCCGCCGCATCTTCCTCTGGGACACGCTGCTCGACGGCCGCTTCGACGACCGCGAGCTGCGCGTGGTGCTCGCGCACGAGCTCGGTCACCACTCGCGAAACCACATCTGGAAGAGCGTCGCGTGGTACGCGCTCGTCCTGCTGCCGCTCTTTGGTGGCGTCGCCTGGCTGACGTCGCGGCGCGGCGGGATCTACGCGCCGCGGGCGGTGCCGCTCGCGCTCCTCGCCGTGCTCGTCGGTGGCCTGCTATTGCAGCCCGTCGACAACGCCTTCTCGCGCCGGCACGAGGCCGAGGCCGACTGGGTCGCGCTGGAGACGACGCGCGATCCCGTCGCTGCGCGGCGGCTCTTCCGCGCCTTCACGCGCGACGCGCTCGAGGATCCGACGCCCCCGGGCTGGGCGTACGCCGCGCTCGCCACGCACCCGTCGGTCGAGGAGCGGATCGCAATGGCGACGGCATGGGAGCGCCGTCACGGCAGCCGTTAGCTGACCGAGATCTGAGCCGCGAGGGCGCGGGAGATCGCGTGATCGCTCCCGCCGACGCGCACGGTCAGCGGCCCCTCGAACGGCGCCGCCTCGCGGACCTCCAGGCGACTCCCCGGCGTGAGCTTCAGGTTGGTGAGGTAGCGCAGCAGGTCCTGGTCGCCGTCGGGGACGCGCTCGACCGTCGCCTTGCTGCCCGGCTCGAGCGCCGAGAGCGGCGTCCCGGCCGGCCGCTCGATCGTGAGATCCGGGGCCGGGATCGGGTCGCCGTGCGGGTCGCGCGTCGGGAAGCCGAGCGAGCGGTCGATCTGCGCCTCGAGCTCCTCCGACAGGGCGTGCTCCAGGAGATCGGCCTCCGCGTGGACGGCGTCGAGCGGCAGCCCGAGCGTCTTTACGAGGTACTGCTCGAGCAGGCGGTGGTGGCGGATCACCTCGAGAGCCACGCGCTCGCCCTTCGGGGTCAGCGTGGCGCCGCGGTAGCGCCGGTGCTCGACGAGGCCGAGCGCGGCGAGCTTCTTGACCATCGCCGTTGCCGACGGGGCCGAGACGCCGAGGCTGCGAGCGAGGGCCGACGTCGTGGCGCGGCCTCCATCGGACTCGAGCTTGTATATCTCGCGCACGTAGTCCTGGATTGCAGCGGTCAGTTCCATTGAGCTAAGTTAAAGTTTAGACATGACGAAGTTTTCGCGAAAGCAGGTGCTGGCCGGCGGCGCGTCGCTCGTCGCGGCCGCACCGCTTGCGAAAGCCGTCTGGCCCGACGCAGCGCAGGCCGAGGAGAGCGCGACGCACCTGGGCCACCACCATCCCGCCCTTGGCCATGCCGCGATGGTGCACGACCACGTGCCGGCGCCGGGCGGGCCGAACGAGCTCGACCACCTGCTCCATCCGCCCGTTTTGCTTCCGCACAAGCCCGGCCGGGTGCGCGAGTACGAGGTGGTGGCGATCGACCGCCGGATCGAGGTGGCGCAGGGCGTCTTCTTCGAGGCCTGGACGTACAACGGAAGCGTCCCCGGCCCGGTGATCCGCGCGACGGAGGACGACCTGCTCCGCGTCAACTTCGTCAACCACGGCTCGCACCCGCACACGATTCACTTCCACGGAATCCATCCGGCGGACATGGACGGCGTCTTCGAGGTCGTCGCGCCGGGCGACTCGTTCACCTACGAGTTCCCGGCGAAGCCCGCAGGGACGCACCTCTACCACTGCCACGCGACCCCTCTGAAGAAGCACATCCACAAGGGCCTCTACGGCGCCTTCATCGTCGACCCGAAGAAGCCGCGCCCGCCGGCGCAGGAGCTCGTGATGGTGATGAACGGCTTCGACACGGACGGCGACGGCGAGAACAACTTCTACACCGTCAACGGCAAGGCGTTCTACTACGCGCGCTACCCGATCCGGGTGCGGCGGTCGCAGACGGTTCGGATCTACCTCGCGAACCTGACCGAGTTCGACCTCCTGAACTCGTTTCACCTCCACGGCGAGTTCTTCCGCTACTACCCGACCGGCACCGGCGACCAGTTCGAGTACACGGACACAGTCGTGCAGACGCAGGGGCAGCGCGGGATCGTCGAGATCGACTTCACGCACACGGGGCTCTTCATGTTCCACGCCCACCAGTCGGAGTTCGCGGAGCTGGGATGGATGGGGTTCTTCGACGTCCGGGACTGACGGCCGGGCGGCTCTGGCCGCTCGTGCCGCTCGTGCTCCTGATCGCGGTCGTGGCCGTGTTCGCGTCCACCGGCGGCTCGCTCACAGGCCTCGTCGGCGACAACCCGCCGCCGGCGGACGAGTTCGACATCCGCCGGGTCGAGCTCCATCCGGGCGAGATTCACATCCGGGTCACGAACCCGCAGCGCGACGATCTCACCATTGCGTCGGTGACGGTGGACGACGCGATCGTCCCGTTCGACGTCGACGGGCCGCGGACGGTTCCGCGCCTTCGGTCGAGCGAGATCGTCGTGCAGTACGAGTGGGTCGAGGACGAGCCGCTCTCCGTCGGCGTCACGAGCTCGTCGGGGATCCAGACGGTCGAGGAGATCGCGGCGGCGACGGCCACGCCCGAGCCGTCGGCGCGCAGCGCGCTCGGGTACGGCCTGATCGGCGTGCTCGTCGGGATCGTCCCGATCGCGCTCGGGCTGCTCTGGCTGCCCTCCCTGCGGCGGGCGGCGCCGCAGTGGCTGGCGGCCTTCATGGCGCTGACCGCAGGGCTGCTGACGTTTCTCGCAGTCGAGGCGCTCTCCGAAGCGCTCGAGCTGCAGGCGGCCCTGCCGAGCGCCCTCGGCGGCGCCGGCTTGGTGCTGCTCGGCGTGGCGCTGAGCTACCTGACGCTGACGGCGATTTCCGCCCGGTTCGGAGCGCGCAGCGGCGGCGCCGGGATCGGCGGACTCGCGCTGGCGACGCTCGTCGCGATCGGAATCGGCCTCCACAACCTCGGCGAGGGCCTTGCGATCGGCTCCTCGTTCGCACTCGGCGAACTCGCACTCGGCACGTTCTTCGTCGTCGGCTTCATGATCCACAACGTCACGGAGGGGCTTGGGATCGCGGCGCCGATCGCCGAGGGACGCGGTGTCTCGCTCGGGCGACTGGCGTCGCTGACGATGGTCGCCGGGGCGCCGGCGATTCTCGGCGCCTGGCTCGGCGGGTTCGTCACGAGCGACTTCCTCGGGGTGCTGTTCTTCGCGGCCGCGGCCGGCGCCGCGTTCCAGGTCGTCGTGGAGGTGACGCGCTACGTCGCACGGCGCGCGCCAGGGGGTCTGTCCTCGCCGCACGTGCTCGGTGGGTTCCTCGCCGGCATCGCGGTGATGTACGTGACCGGACTGCTCGTCGCGTAGCATCCCGCCCGGCATGAGCGAGTTTGCGCCGGTGAAGGAGCTGATCAAAGACGTCCCCGGTTGGCTTTCCGACGAGGAGGCCGAGGCCCTCTACGACCTGGCCCGCGACTGCACCGGCCGGGGCGTGATCGTCGAGATCGGCTCGTGGAAGGGCAGGTCGACGATCTGCCTCGGACTCGGTTCGCGCGCCGGGAACGGCGTCGAGATCTTTGCCGTCGACCCGCACGCCGACTACCGCCATGGGGACTTCAAGGACAACATCGAACGCGCCGGGATCGCCGACCTCGTCACCCCGGTGAAGGGGCTCTCGCAGCAGGTCGTTGACGACTTCCACGAGCCGATCGAGCTCCTCTTCGTCGACGGCTCGCACGAGGAGGACGACGTCCGTGAGGACTTCGAGAAGTGGGTGCCGAAGGTCGTCGAGGGCGGGATCGTGGCGTTCCACGACACGACCTGGCACGGCGGCGTGCGGCGCGTGGTGGCGGAGAAGATCTACGGCTCACGTCAGTTCAAGGACGTGCGCTTCGTGATCGGGTCGACGACCGTAGCGCGGAAGGTGACAGAGAACTCGCTCCGCGACCGGCTCCACTCACGGCGCGTCCAGGCGTCGAAGGCGGTCTTCGGCAGCGTCACCCGCGTCGTCAAGCGCAAGCGTGACTGGCTTCCGGCGCCAATCGAGCGTGCCGGCCGGCGTGTTTTCAAGCTCGTCGGTCGCTAAACGCGTTCTAAAGCGCGCCGACTCTGCGACGTCGCCGTCGTCGAGCGTCGACGTCGGCTATTCGTTGTCCTAACCGACAACGAAGGGAGCTTCATGAAGGGCATCTTCCTGGCTGCGGCCGCGACGGTGGCGGTGGCTGTCGCCGGCGTCGCGCTGGCACAGGACTCCGGAGACACGACTGTGATCCACGCTTGCAAGCATCCGTCCGGCGGCTGGCTGCGGCAAGTCTCGGCGGCCACCCAGTGTCGCCGGCGAGAGACGGCCGTCAGCTGGAACGCGGCGGGTGCGAAGGGCGACAAGGGCGATCCCGGCCCGCCGGGGCCCGCGGGGCCGCCGGGTCCGAAGGGCGACTCCGGCACCGTCGTCTCGGGCCTGAAAACACTCGAGGGCGTCCCGTGCGTCGCCGCCGACGACGCGGCGGGCGAGATCCACGTCGCGGTCGCGGCGAACGGCGATGTGGCGCTCACCTGCGAGGCCGCTGCCGACCAGCCGGCGCCGCCTCCTCCTCCGGGGCCGCCGTCACCTCCGCCGCCTCCGCCCACAGAGCAGGCGAAGCTCGTGATCAACGAGGTCGACTACGACCAGGTGGGCACGGACGCGAACGGCTTCGTCGAGATCCACAACAAGGGCGGCGCCGCCGCCGACCTCACGGGCATCGACCTTGTGGCCGTCAACGGCGGTGACAATGCCGAGTACGCACGCGAGCAGCTCACGGGAACGCTCGCCGCGGGCGGCTATCTCGTGGTCGCGATCGAGCTGCAGAACGGGGCGCCGGACGGACTGGCGCTGCTCCAGGGGACGGCGCTGCTCGACGCGCTGTCCTACGAGGGCGCGATCACGGCCGCGACGATCGGCGGGCAGACGTACAACCTCGTCGAGGGGACGGTCCTCCCGGCGACCGTTGCCGACTCGAACACGGCCGACGGCTCGCTGATTCGCAACCCGAACGGCAAGGACTCGGACGAAGCGGCCTCCGACTGGGCCTTCACGACGACCGTCACCCGAGGGGCGGCGAACGTGATGAGTTAGAGCGTCTCGTAGATGCCGAGCAGGCGATCGGCGCCGCGGTCCGCGTCGTGAACAGTCTCCACGTAGGCGCGGGACGCGGCGCCGAGCCGCCTTCGCTCCTCGGGGGCCGCGGCTAGGTCGGCGATGCGGTCGCGCAGCGTCTCCTTCGTGACGGAGACGATCGGCACCTGGACGTCGAGCGCCCGGTCGGTCTCCCGGACGGCCTCGGGCCGCAAGTAGCTGAGCACCGGCTTTCCGAGCGCCATCGCCTCCAGCGCGAAGATGCCATACCAACCGGCGTTCAGCTGGTCGACGACGAGGTCGGCCCGCTCGTAGTGGCGGCGCGCCTCGTCGTGCGTGAGCCCCTCGACGACGTCGAGCTCCACGTCGAGCCCCTCGCAGGCCGCGACGACGTGCTCCGTGCCTTTGCGTTTCCTGCTCGAGGGCGCATGGAGGACGATCGGCCGTGGCCGGTCCTCCGGCGGGACGGGTGCGTAGTGCGAGAGGTCGAGCCCGGGTGGGACCACATGCGCATCCGGCATCCATCGCAGTGCGTCGTAGGACCCGACGATCCTCGCGTCCGCGCCGCGCGCGTAAGCGAGCTCGTCGGGTGTCTTGCCGCGGATGTCGGAGCCGAGGAAGTGCAACACGGATTTCGTCCGCGACGTCTTCAGGATCGGCCAGGTCAGCCGCCGTGGCACGAGCGTCCAGCCGAAGTAGAAGTGAAAGACGTCGGTCCGCGGCAGCAGCCGGAGGAACGCCGGCCACTGGACCGCTTGCCGTCCCCAGAACCCGCCGGGCCGGTCGAGCGACCGGTCGGCCTCCGGATGCATCTTCTGACGCTCGACCACGACGAGCTCGGCGTCGACCCCCTTGCGCCGCAGCGCCTGCACGTTGGTCCACGGGATCCCCGCCACGTTCAGCGGGGTGTGGACTACCCGGAGGGGTCGTCCCACTCGACCTGATCGAAGTACCGCAAGGCGCGCCTCGTCGGGCGGACGCGCTCCTGGTAGCTCGCGAGCTCCTCGGCCGAGATCTCGCCCAGCGCGTGCTTGACCCCGAGCCAGGGGAGGTTCAGGTCGTCCTGGTAGACGATCGTCGAGATGCGCGGGTTGATCTCGATCACCGTGTCGCCGACGAGTTGGATGTTGAAGAAGTGGTCGAGCGAGAGCGCTTCGGCGATCTTCGCCGTGATCTCCATCAGCCACTCGTCGTCGAGCGTCGCGAAGTACATCGCGAGTCCCGCGCGCATCGACTCGCGCGTCTTCGGGTGCCCGAGGAGCACTCTGCCGCCCTCGGTGATCCCGTCGATCGTCCGCTCGAGCCCCTCAGCGAGCTCCATCACGAGCAGCGGCGTCTCGTCGTCGCCGAGCAGCTCGACGAGCTCCTCGAGCCGCAAGGCTTCGGCGACGCCGGGGCGGTTCTTGAGCAGCTGCTCGCGCCGGTCGGCTTCCGCGGACAGGATCCGAAACCCCCGCGAGCCGGATGAGAACGCGGGCTTGATCGCGACGTCCACGTCCGGATAGCCGAGCTCGCGCGCGGCCTCTGCCACGGCATCGCCGCCGACGACGCGACGCCAGCGCGGCCCGGGGACGCCGATCTCGTCGAGCAGCGCGTAGCTCTCCGCCTTGTCGTTCGAGCGGCGGATCGCCTCGGGCGACGAGACCATCACGGCGATTCCCTCGAACCGGTCCTTGGCCTCCGCCAGCCCCAGCAGGTCGAACGACGACTGCGGCAGGATCGCCTCGACGCGCTCGGAGCGCGCCACCTCCAGCATCGCCTCGCCGAAGCCGGGATCGGACCCCGACGGAACCAGATGAAACGCGTCGCAGAGGTGCCGCCCGACGGACCGCTCGGCCATGTCGGTCCCGACAACCTTGACCTCGCGTTCGCCGTTTGCTCTGAGAGCCCGCACGAGCGCCGCCGTCCCGGGAGCGCCCGCCGCGGAGACGAGGACCGTCGTCACTTCACGATCATGGCGAGCTTCGGCCCGAGTGGCTGCGACTCCCGCTGGACGCGCGCCGCGAACTCGTCCCAGGCCGAATTGACGGTGACGTCGTCCGCGACGATTGCGCCACCCGCCCGGAGCGCAGCCCACGCCGCCTCGAACTCGAAGCTCATGCACTCGTACGAGTGCTCGCTGTCGTGCATGAAGAAGTCGATCTCGTCGACCCGTTCCAGCAGCGGCGGCAGCTCGTCCTGTGAGCGCCCGAGCACCAACTGCCAGCGTCGCCGCAGCTCCACCGGCACCATCCAGCCTGGCTCCTTGCCCGGCGGGATCACCGCGCCGCCCTTCCCGTCCCAGAACGTGCCCTGCTCGTACTCCTCACCCGCGATCTCCGGGAGGTCGATCGAGTACAGCTCGCCCTCGCCGTTTCGCTCGAGCGCGAGCAGCAGGAAGGCGGTCGAGACCCCGTTGCAGACACCGGTCTCCACCGCGACGCGCGGCTGAAGCTCGCGGAGCAGCGAGTAGAGCCGGAGGCCCTCGTCGTAGCCGTCGCGGCCGGTGACGCGGCCCGTGTTGTAGCGGTGGCCGCGCGACGTCTCGCCCTGAACGGTGTCCCAGAAATGGGCAGCCTGTGTCTCCAGGTGCGGGATCAGCCCGCTCTCGCGGACCTCGGTCTCTGCGGTGTCGACGGCTATTTCTTCGGCCGACCTTCGTCGACGCCGGTCGGCAGGTAATTCGGCGGCATGCTGCCGCCCTCGCCGCCTCGTACGGCGTCGTCAGCGTGTCCGGCGGTCATCGCGTCGATCCGCCCGGTTGCGGTCTTCTGATCGCCGCGCCCGCGGTGTCGCCACCAGTTCTTGATGCGGTCGAGCACGGCCGGAAATCTAGCGCGCAAGGGGCGCGAGAGCCCTGATCCGGCGCCGCTCCTCGGGCAGGTAGAAGCCGAGCGGCAGGAGCACGAGCGGGTAGGCGGCGACGACGACGATCGCGGCCGCGAGCGGCGGGTCGGTCACCCGCCCGACGACGGTGAGCGCGATCGCGACCCCGGCGGCTGTGGCCACCCGGCGCCACTGGTACGGCACCGGGTAGATCCGCTGTGCCCGCCAGGCCATCCCGACGAAGAGCGTCGCGTAGGCGCCGATCGTCGCGATCGCGGCGCCGATCATCCCGTAGGGCGGGATCAGCAGGAGGTTCAGCGCGATGTTGAGCACGCAGGCCGCGCCGGTAATCACCCAGTTCGAGCGCGTCTTCCGCGCGCGGCCGATGCCGATCACCACGACGATGTAGGCGCCGAACGCGGCAGCGGCGAACGCCAGCGGCGCCACGACTCGCTCCGCCGAGTAGAAGGACGGCGTCGTCAGCAGGCGCACGAGCCACGGCGCCAGCACCCCGAGCCCGAGCGCCATCCACGACGTGATCACCACGATGTAGGTCAGGACGAAGCTGTACGCGCGCTTCGCCTCCCGGTCGTCCTCGATCGAGTACGCGAACGCCGGCCACGCCGTCCTGAACGCCGCCAGGAAGAGGATGATCGCCGAGGCCATCCGCACGCCGATCGAGTAGAGCCCGACCTCCCGCGGTCCCGAGAGCTTCACGAGGAAGAAGCGGTCGCTGAAGTTGAGCGCCCAGAGGAAGAGCGCCGAGGGGACGAGCGGCATCCCGAACCGGTTCATCTCGCGCAGCAGCTCGCGATCCCACTCGAGTCCGAGCTGCTCCCGCCGGTAGGCCAGGAGCCCGAGGTAGACGAGCAGGGTCCCGGTGAAGTTGCCGACGATGACGCCGATCGGCCCGACCTCCCACGCGACAACCAGGAGCAGGGTTGCGCCGACGGTCAGGCACAGGTTGATCAGCGTCGCGATCAGATAGGCGACCGACCGCTGCTCGACGCGGAAGAGCGACGTCAGCTGTTCGTAGTTGACGCTGGCCCAGAGGCCGACGAACGCGGCGCGCACGAGGTCCGCATGCGTCCCGGTGCCGAAGAGGAACTGCGAGATCGGGTCGGCCAGGGAGAGCCCCGCGATGAGCCCGGCGGTCGCCATCACCATCGTGAACCAGAACGAGGTCCGGATCACACGAAGGTGCCCGGCGTGGTCCTTCTCGTCGAAGTAGAAGCGGAAGAACGCGCTCTTCACGCCGGCGGCGAGCAGCACGGTGAGGATCGCCGACAGCGCAATCAGCGTCTCGATCAGGCCGTAGTCCGCCGGCGTCAGATAGCGCGTGTAGACGGGCAGGAGCAGGACGGCAATGAACCGCGAGACCAACGAGCCGAGCCCGTAGATCGCCGAGTGCCGGGCGAGCTCGCCGAGGCGCTTGCCTAGTAACAACTTGTTACTTGCTCCTCGGCCCGGCGCTCAGCTAAGGCCTTTTCACGCTCCGGCACGCCGATCCGTGCCTTGTAACAAGTTGTAACTAGCCCGCTCACGAGAGGTCGATGCGGTCGTCGGCGAGGAGCTCGAGGCGCCGGTCGCGCTCCGCGTCGAGCATCGCGAGCATCGTCTCCCGCATCGTCTCGCCCGGGTAGACCCAGATCTCCGGGTGCGTCAGCAGCTGCAGCCACGTGAACTCGGCCCGGCGAAGCTGGTCGTGCGGGCAGCCGTGGCGCCATTGCTGGTTGGAGTCCGACCGGTAGTGGGCTGGATCGAACCACGGCGGCTCCATCACGTTCACGAGCCCGTCGACTGGCTGCGACATGTAATCGGAGTCGGGGTTGTGCCAGGCGACCACCGAGTCGAACCGGTCGTCGAGCTCGGCGCCCGGCCAGACGGCGTGAAGTCCCACGCCGTGCCCGAGCTCGCGCAAGCGGTTCATGGCGCGTGTGCCCTCCGGCGAGGCGAGGTTGTAGAAGACGCTTTGGGTCATCAGGAAGTACGTCGCCGTCGCCTCGGCCTCGGCCTCGAGCTCGGCCATGCGCAGCCCAGCGTCCAGCGAGAGGTCGACATCGTGACGCAGCAGGATGTCCCCGGGCGCCGGCGACTGGTCGAACGACGAGAAAC
>DATDKA010000069.1:0-10748 GCA_036520235.1 Gaiellaceae bacterium | reverse complement strand
GCCCGGCCGCCTGCTCCAGCCGGGCCGCCACGTTGACGGCGTCACCCGTGGCGAGCGAGTCTCCCTCGCCGGTCACGACCTCGCCCGTGTTCACCCCCGTGCGCGTCGCGAGCCGGACGCCCCAGTCCCGCTCGAGCTCCTCGTTCAGCTCTCCGAGCGCGGTGCGCATGTCCACCGCCGCCCGCACGGCGCGGAGCGCGTCGTCCTCGTGGACGACCGGCACGCCGAAAACCGCCATCACCGCATCGCCGATGAACTTCTCGACGGTGCCGCCGTGCCGCTCGATCGCGGTACGCATCGAGTCGAAGTAGCGCCCCATTACGCGCCGGGTCGACTCGGGGTCGAGGCGCTCGCCCATCGCCGTCGAGCCTGTGACGTCGGAAAAGAGCACGGTGACCGTCTTGCGGAGCTCGCGCGCTGGCTCGGCGACCGTCAGTGAGGCGCCGCAGGAACCGCAGAAACGGAACCCTGCGGGGTTCTCCTGCCCGCAATTTGCGCAGACCGCCATGGCCTGATCTTACGATGGTGTTTGACAGATGCCGGTGTGGTGTCATAATGACACCATGGAGACGGCAAGATTCACCACAGCGCTCGAGCGGGACCTCACCGCCGTCGCCGCCGTCGGCGACGAGCAGACGGCCTCGGCGGCGGAGCGCCTGATCCAGGCGCTGCGCGGCTCGGCCGGGATGCGCCTGCTCGAGACCCTGGGCGAGGCGGCGCTGGAGATCAGCGCGCAGCTGCCCGAAGGCCACGTGGAGGTTCGCCTCGCCGGCCCCGACCCGCAGCTCGTCTACATCGGAAGCGAGGCCGTCGAGGCCTCCGCGGTCGCGAGCGAGGAGGGGCTCACTGCCCGCCTCACCCTCCGGCTGCCGGAGAACCTCAAGCGCGAGCTCGAATCCGCGGCGACCGCCGCGGGTGTCTCGCTCAACACGTGGATCGTCCGGGCACTTGCCCGGAGCACTGCCCCGCCGGTTCGTCGCTCAGGCAACCGGCTGACCGGCTACGGCCGCAACTAGGAGGAGGAGACATGACTTTCTACCCACTCCCGTTCGGACACGTCGAGGTCAAGGACGACGCACGCCCGCCGCGGCGGCGCCGAGGAAAGAAGACGTCGTGAGGACGGAGACGTTCTCCACCCCGGGCAAGGTCAAGCTCGAGATCAACCTCCCGGCCGGCGACGTCGACCTGGAGACCGTCGAGGGTGACACTACGACGGTCGAGCTCGAGGTCCACGGCCGAGACGGCGGCGAGCACGAGCGCGACACCGAGATCGAGATGCGGCAGCGGGGCGACCGCTACGAGGTCGTGATCGCTGCCGCCAAGAACCGCGGCTTCAACTTCATCCGCGGCCGGGACTACCGCCTGCGGGTCACATCCCCTCCGGAGACGGACGTCGAAGCGAAGATCGCGTCGGCGGACGTCGAGGGCCGGGGCCGCTTCGGGGACATCCGGATCCAGACGGCCTCCGGCGACGTCGAGCTCGAGCACGTCCAAGGGCTCGCGCGGATCGATGCCGCGTCCGGCGATGTCCACATCGAGCGGGCGGACTCCCTGAAGCTGAACTCCGCCTCCGGCGACGTCGTCGTGGACGAGTTGCAGCACGGCGGCGAGGTGAACACCGCCTCGGGCGACGTCGAGCTCCGCAGCGTTCGCGAGGGCGACGTCAAGCTGAACTCCGCGTCCGGCGACATCGAGGTCGGGATCGCCGCGGGCTCCCGGCTCTGGGTCGAGGCCCAGTCGCTCTCCGGCGAGACGTCGTCCGACATCGACCTCGAGTCCGGCGCGCCGATCGCGTCGGACGAAGGCCCACTCGTCGAGCTGAAGGCTCGAACCTTGAGCGGCGACATCAGCGTCAGGCGGGCATGACCGACACCGATCTCCGCACCGCGGGGCAGGCCGAAGAGCCACCCCGGCTGATCAGGCAGCCCGAGTTCCTGAAGCTCTGGTCGGCGCAGTCGATCTCGATGCTCGGCGACCAGGTCACGCTGCTCGCCCTGCCGCTGACCGCAGTGCTCACCCTGGATGCCTCGGCGGCGCAGATGGGCTTCCTGGTCGCGGCGGAGCTACTGCCGCACCTGTTCTTCTCGCTCTTCGCGGGCGTCTGGATCGAGCGGATCCAGAACCGACGGCGGCTGATGATCGCGGCCGACCTCGCGCGGTTCGCGCTGCTCGTCTCGATCCCGGTCGCCGCCGCCTTCGACGCACTCACCTTCGTCCAGCTGTACGCCGTGGCCTTCTGTGTGGGGACGTTCGCGGTGATGTTCGACATCAGCTGGTCGACGCTCTTCATCTCGGTCGTGCCCCGGCGCGATGTGGTGGAGGCGAACAGCAAGCTCAGCCTCAGCCGGTCGCTCTCGTTCGTCATCGGCCCGTCGGTCTCCGGGTTTCTCGTCCAGCTCCTGACCGCGCCGGTAACGCTGCTCGTCGATGGCGCGTCCTACCTCTCTTCAGCGCTCTTTCTGAGCCGGATCCGCGCGCACGAGCCGCCGGTCGAGCGCGACGGACAGGAAACCGTCCTCCGCAGCCTCCGCGCCGGCTTCGCGTTCGTCCTGAAGGACGAATTCATCCGGCCCGAGCTGCTCTGTGTCGCGACGATCAACCTCTTCAACTTCGTCTTCCACGCGATCTTCGTTCTGTACGCGACGCGTGAGCTCGGCGTCCGTCCTGGGCTGCTCGGTGTGATCCTCGGCACGGGCGCAGTGGGCGGGGTCATCGGCGCTTTGATCTCACCGTGGGTCGCCCGGACGATCGGTCTCGGCGCCTCCTTCACGCTCGGCGCGGTGCTCTTTCCGCTGCCGCTCGTGCTCGTGCCGCTGGCCGCCGGATCGGACCTCCAGATCGCCCTCATGCTCGGCGCCGCGGAGTTCTTTTGCGCCGTCGGCGTGATGATCCTGGACGTCAACGCCGGCAGCCTGATGCTCTTCCGCACGCCCGACCGGCTCCGGTCGCGGATGGCGGGGACGTTCCGGTTCGTCAACATGGGTATCCGGCCGATCGGCGCGCTCCTCGGCGGCGCCCTCGGCACCGCGATCGGCCTGCACACGACCCTCTGGATCGGCGTCCTCGGCGCGCTCATCGGCGTCGTCTTCCTCGTCTTCTCGCCGATCCCGCGCCTGCGCGAGGCCCCGGCGGAGGCTGTCTGATGGAGACCAAGGTTCTCCGGATCGGCTCGATCCGGGCTCTCCTTGCCGCCGAGACGATCTCCACGAGCGGCGCGCAGATGACGTGGGTGGCGCTCCCGTGGTTCGTCCTCACGACTACCGGCTCGGCGACCCGGATGAGCGTCGTGATCGCCTTCGAGGCGATCGGCATCGCCCTGGCGGGCTTCGTCGGCCTCCGGGTGCTCAACCGCCTGGGCGCCCGCAGGACGATGATCATCTGCGACGCCTGCCGCGGGCCGCTGATGCTCGTCGTCCCGCTCTGTCACTGGGCCGGCGTGCTCTCGTTCGGGCTCATTGCCGCGGTGGCCTTCGCGGTCGGTGCTTTCACGGGGCCGCACTTCGCCGCCCAGCGCGTGATCGTCCCGGAGCTTCTGGGCGAGGACGAGGGCGTGGTCAGCCAGGCCTCCGCGCTCTTCCAGGGCGCGAACCGCGTCACGCTCCTGCTCGGGCCGCCCCTGGCGGGCGTCTTGATCGGTTTCATCGGCGCACCGGCCGTGCTGGCCGTCGACTCCGCGACCTACGCGATCTCTGTCTTCCTGCTCGGCGTCTTCGTCCCAGCGACGAAGCCGGTGCCCCAAACGGAGGAGGATCGCGGCTTCCGCGCCGGCTTGAGGTGGGCTCGGCGGGACCCCCTGTTCCGCGCCTGGCGGTTGAGCTTCATCGTCGGCGACATGGCGTGGCAGGCGATCTTCATCGCGCTCCCGGTGCTGGTCGTCACGCGATACGACTCCGACCCACGCATCGTGGGCGCGATGTTCGCCGCCTTCGGCGTCGGCGCCGTGCTCGGGAACACCGTCGCCTACCGGCTCGTGAAGCGCCTGGACGGACTGACCCTGATTGCCCGGATCGCGCTGGGCCAGGCGCTGCCGCTCTGGGTGCTGGTCTTCGAGATCCCCGCGTGGGCCGCGATCGCAGTCCTCGGCGCCTCGGGGCTCGCGAACGGCCTGATCAATCCCAGCCTGCACGCGATCATGACGCTGCGGATCCCGCCTGAGCTGCGCGCCACGGTGATCTCGAGCTTCATGACCGTCTTCGCGCTCGCGATGCCGATCGGGATTCTCGGCGCGGGTCCGCTCCTCGACCTGCTCGGCGTGACCCCGGTGTTCGCGATCTGCGCCGGGATCCAGACCGTGGTGATGGCGCTTGTCGCGGCGGCGGCGGTGAAGGCGCGCCGCGGCACGTGGACGCCGGAGACCCGGGCGGACCCGAGTCTCCGGCGAGGGACGCGGTCAGACGCCGAGGATCAGCTCATCGCCTAGCGCCCTTGCTGAGGACAAGGCTGACCTTGGCACCGCGGCGCACGCGTGCTCCCGCTCGGGGGGTCTGCGAGACCACCCGGCCGCGACGGACCGAGCTCGAGAAGGAGCGCCGGACTGATCCGGTCTTGCAGCCCGCGCGCCGGATCCGGGCCTTGGCCCGTGCCAGAGTCCGTCCGCGGACGTTGGGCACGACACAGCGGGCCGCTTTCGTCGCTCGCGGCGCGGGGACGACCGCGCTCGGTTCAGAGGCGGCCGACACGGAGCCGTCGACGTTCGTCGCAGTGACGACGACGCGGAGCCTCGAGCCGACGTGAGCACGACCGACCTCGAAGACGATCCCGAGCTCGCCTGGGAGGTCGCGGCAGTTGGCGCCGGCGGCATCGCACTGCTGCCACTGGTAGGCGTACTCGATCGGCGCTACGCCGCTCCAGGCGCCGGAGGCGGCGTCGACCAGCAGGCCCACCCTCGCCACGCCGTTCACCTTCGGCGGGGAGACGAGCAGCGGGCCGCGCGAGCGGACGGCCGCCGTCCCTTCCGAGAAGGCGTAGTCGGAGCCGGCCGCGTTCGACGCGACGACCTCGAAGTAGAGGCGCCTGCCGATGTCGGCATTCGTCGGGACGTACGACTTCGCGGTCGCGCCTGGAATTCGAGCGCACCCGCTGGAGCCGCACTGCCACCACGAGTAGGTGAACGAGAGCGGCGGCGTGCCGAACCATTCTCCGTCCGAACCGGTGAGTGTCTCGCCCACACGGGCGTTGCCCGTGATCGTCGGCTCGACCTCGTTGAAAGGCCCGTCCGGCGGCGGAGCGTTCCGGTTCCACGCCAGCGCGAAGTCACCCGGGTCCTCGTAGCTGTCCACCACGAGCCTGTAGCTGACGCCTTCGGTCGCGGCGAACGCGATCCGGGCCGCCCCGTCAGCACACTCGTTGTAGCGGTAGTCGACCCACTGGAGCGTCGCGAGCGTCGAGCCGGTATACACAGCGAGCGCGGGGTGGACCGCACCTCCGCAGGCCTCGAAGGTCGCCCATCCGGTCGAGGGCGCTGTCCAGCTGTACCAGACAGAGCGAGTGAGGTAATCCGGCTCCTCCTGCTCACGGGAGGCGCCGGCTGTCGTGCCATTGACGGCCCCCTGGTCGCCGGCGAGGGCCGCCGCGTCGGCGTAGTCGTCGTTGGGCGGAGCGAGCCGAAGCGCGAGGTGGTACGTCCCGACGTCATTGGCGACGCCGTCGACCGCGATCCGGTAGGTCGCATCCTTCACGGCCTGGAACGAGACGGAGCTCGCGAGGCCGCACCCCGCGTCGTCGTCGTTGGCGGCGACCTCGGAGAGGGCGCCGACCGCACTGCCCGTGTAGACAGCAAGCAGTGTGTCGAAGTCGCTGTCGCACGTCGAGATCGTGGCCTTCCCACTCGCGGGAGCCGTCCAGCGGTACCAGACGGACGCGCCGCCAGCCTTCCCTGCGTGGTTCGGCTCGGCTGCCTCCTTGGTTGCGTCTTTGTTCGTCCCCGACGCGGACGTCTCGCGACCCTGAAGCTCGGCCGCGGAGGCGAAGTTGTCGTTGTCCGGTGCCGCGGCGGCGGCCGTTCCGCTCAGGAACGCTGCCGTCAGCACCAGCACGAGCATCGGGATTCGCAGCGGAATCCTTGCCATCACTTCCTCCTTTGCTTGTTGCGGTCGAGGCGCAGCGGCTTTGCCGGCGTCGACCGGGGGCGCTGCACCGGCGGCACCAGCCACTCGGGCTGCCAGTGCGGCTCATGGCCCTCGGCCCGGAACACCTCGACGACCGCGAGATACAGCTGTGCCTCGTCCGCGAGTGTCATCCGATCGGCCTCGCGACGAGGATCTGCGCGTAGCCGCTGCGGCTGGGCGCTGAGCCGCGGGTGCCCAGGAACCGCGCCCGCACGCGCCACCGCCCGGCGGCCGGCGGCCGCCAGGACACGGCCGCGCCGGCGGAGAGCCGGATGAAGCGGTGGAAATGCCAGCCGCTGAGCGGGTCGAAGCGGTCGATCTGTAGCTCGATCCGCCCGCCGGCGCCCGCCGGGGAGACGCTGCAGGAGATCGAGACGACGGATCCGGGCGTGACCTCGGCCGAGCGCGACCCTGAGACGAAAACGGTGGTCGAGGTGACGTCTCGGAGCCGGAGGGCCAGGCGGTAGCGCCCTGCCTCGGTCCCCGGATCAGCCTGAACGGCCACGACGTAGCGACCGCGGCCGAGCCGGCGACGTACGCCGGTCTGGCCGGTCGCGATCCGCTTCCCCGTGTCGGTGAGCAGGACGAGCGAGAACGACCGGCCCGCGCCGCGGGCGAGGTCCAGGCGCACCTCGCTCAGCAGCCCGACGTCGAAGTGGTAGAGGTCGAGGACGTCGACGCCGGCCGGCGACAGTCCGCCCCGGCGGGCCGACCCCGCGGGCAGCTCGATACCGACACCGACGTCGTCGGTGCCCGCCGCCACGACCTGGAGCCTGTACCTCTGGCGTCCCGAGTAGCCCGCGGCTCGCACTTCGACCGCGTAGCGGCCGCCCCCGTCGGGCCCCGGGGTGAAGGTCGCGTAGCCGCGGCACGAGAAGTGACGGAGCGTCTTGCTTCCGCGCTGAATGCTCAGCTGCGCGCAGGGAGTCGAGGCGAAGGCGACGCGGTACGTCCGGCCGGAGCGCATCCGGACCGACCAGACGTCGTTGACGTCGCTGAGACCGTCAACGGATCCACGCGTGCCGCCGTGCGGGAGGGCGTGCCCCGGCAGATGCTCTGGAGCCTCGCCTGCCCGAATCCTGAGCACGAACGGCCCGGGGCTCGAGCCGGTCCTGTCGCCGACCAGGATCAGATAGTCCGCACCTGACTTCGCCGCGAACCCGGCGGTCAGGCTGCCGCGGCGATCGGTCGGCGCGCAGCCGAGCTCCTCCACGCTGCCGCGAGAGCGGCGGAAGACGGCCACGGCGCCATTCCGCCGCCCCGTCTCGAGCTGAATCAGCGCCCGGCCCGTCGCCGGTCCTTTGAACCGGTACCAGACGCCGCCGGCCATCCCGCACTCGCGGTAGTCGTCGCTCGTCGCGCCGAGAGTGGTGCCGCGCACGGTTGCCGGAAGTCGGCCGACCGACGCCGCCTCGCTCCGCTCGTCGTTGTCGGGCGGCAGAACGAGATCCGCGCGGAGATCGAACTCGCCGTCGGCTGCGCCGGGGCGTCGCCCGACCAGGATCAGGTAGCCCGCGCCGCGGACGGCTGCGACGGACGCAACCGCCTTGCTTCCTGCCTTGGCAGTGCTGCAGGAGACCTCCTGGATGCTCGACGGCAAGCGGCGATAGACCCGTACGACCGGTGCAAACTGCCCCGCCGCCTGCACCGTCGCGACGATCGTGCCGTCGGGGGCCGCGTCGATCCGGTACCAAACGGTCGCGTCGACCCGTCCGCACTTCGAGACCTGCGGGTCGAGCCTTTCGGTCGTCGCCTCCACGGTCGAGCCGTGCGCCGAGGACGGGAAGGTCGGAAGCTGCTGCGCGTCGGTGCGGTTGTCGTTCGGGGGCGGCGCCGCCGCTGCCGGTGCCGCCACGATCAGTGCCACCAGGGCTGTCAAGAGAATCTTCATGCGCCCCAGACTGCGCCCGGACGCTCACGCGGCCCTCACGCGTGGCTCATTTGCGCCTTGGCGCGGTCGGCGCGAACGTGTTCAATTTGCGACAAATGTCTCTTGTCGAGGTCAAACTCCTCGGCCCCGTTGCGCTTGCTCGCGACCATGAGCCGGTCCCGGTGCCTCGCAAGAAGCAGCGAGCGCTGCTCGCGCTGCTGGCGCTGCACGTCGGCGAGGTCGTGTCGACGGACCGCCTCGTGGACGAGCTCTGGGGAGAGTCGCCTCCGAAGTCCGCAGTCGGCTCGTTGCAGAACCTGGTCTCCGAGCTCCGCAGGCTGATCGGCTCCGACGTCCTCGTCACGCGGTCGCCCGGGTACCTCCTCGAGCTGAACCCCGGGCTCGTTGACGCGCATCGGTTCGAACGGGCTGTCCGCGAACGGGCCGAGCTCCGTGAGGCCCTTGCGCTTTGGCGCGGCCCCGCCCTCGCCGACGTCGCCGACGAGCCGTTCGCGCAAGCGGAGATCGCTCGGCTGGAAGAGCTCCGGGCCGCCGCTCGCGAAGAGCTCTTTGCGGCAGATCTTGCGCTCGGAGAACACGCTCGGCTCGTCCCGGAGCTGGAGGCATTCGTCGCCCAGCACCCGCTGCGCGAGCGGCCTCGTGGCCAGCTCATGCTCGCCCTGTACAGGTCGGGGAGACAGGCAGAGGCACTCGACGTCTACCGCCAAACTCGGGCGACCCTGGTCGACGAGCTCGGGCTGGAGCCCTCCGCCGAGCTCCACGAGCTCGAGCAGGCGATCCTTCGCCAGGACCCATCGGTCGCGCTCGAGAAAGCCGCCGCTCCAGCGTCGCCCGAGCCGGAGCGACGAAAGAGCGTGACGATCCTGTTCGCGGACGTAGTCGATTCCACCGAGCTCGCCGCGCGGCTCGATCCTGAGGTGTACAGCGTCGCGATGGCGCGCTACTACGAGGCCGTGTCCGCCGCAGTTCAACGTCACGGCGGCGTCGTCGAGAAGTTCATCGGCGACGCGACGATGGCGGTCTTCGGCGTCCCGACCGTCCACGAAGACGATGCGTTGCGCGCCGCCCGCGCGGCGATGGAGCTCCGCGAGGCAGTCGAGGAGCAGAGCTCCGGGCTCTTCGAAGCGCACGGGATGGCCCTGCGGTTGCGGATCGGGGTGAACTCCGGCGAGGTGGTGGTCGGGGATCCCGCCACGGGAGAGGCGTTCGCCACAGGCTCGCCGGTGCACGTTGCGATGCGGCTGGAGCAGGGCGCGCTGCCGGGCGAGATCCTTCTCGGCGAGGCCACGTCGGCGCTCGTCGGCCACGCGGTGGGGGGCGAGTGGATCGACCCGGTCGACCTCGGAGCTGCCCTTGGTCGAGTTCCCGCCTTCCGGCTGCAGGAGGTCGGAGAAGCCGAGCGGCCCCTCGGCGACGCGGCGCTCGTCGGCCGGACGAGTGAGCTGGCGTGGCTGCAGGCGGCATTCGCGGGAGTCCAGGCCGAGCGCCGTGGCCGTGTCGTCACCGTCCTCGGCGACGGCGGCGTCGGGAAGAGCCGGCTGGCAAAGGAGTTCGTCGCGAGCACCGGCGCGCGAGCGCTCGTCGGCCGCTGTGTCTCTTACGGCCAGGGAGCGACGTTCCTGCCTCTGGCCCACATCGTCCGCGAAGCCGCTCCGGAGCGCCGGCGGGAGGCGATCGCCCAGCTGTTCGTCGGCGACGAGCAGGGGCCGCTGATCGCCGAGCGAGTGGCGCAACTGGCCGCTCCGGCGGGCAGCACGGGTCCGACGGGAGAGGTCTTCTGGGCCGTCCGGCGGTTTCTCGAGGCGCTCGCCCTCGAGCGACCCCTCGTCGTCGTGCTCGAGGACATCCACTGGGCGGAGCCGACGCTTCTCGACCTGGTCGAGTATCTCGACGCCTGGACGACCGACGCGCCCCTGCTCGTCCTGTGCCTCGCCAGAAAGGAGCTCCTCGACCAACGGCCCGGCTGGGCCACCGAGAGCAGTGTGCTCGAGCTCGAGCCGCTCACCGACGACGAGTCCGAGCAGCTCGCGGCCGAGCTCGGCTCCGAGGTCGAGCAGGCCGCCCGTAAGCGGATCGTCGGAGTCGCCGAGGGCAATCCCCTCTTCCTCGAGCACTTGCTGGCCTTCGCCGGAGAGGCAGGTTCAGGGTCGCTCGCCGCTGTGCCGCCGACGGTCGAGGCCCTGCTGGCCGCGCGTCTCGATCGGCTGGCGCCGGACGAACGTGTGCTGCTCGAGCGTGCGGCGGTCGTGGGCCGCGACTTCTCGCGGAGCGCCCTGATGACCCTTTCCCCGCCGGACGCTCTTCCCGGGCTCGACCGCAGGCTCGCCGCGCTCACTCGGCGAGGCTTCGTCCGTGCGCTGCGCGGCCGTGACGAGGACGCCCACCGTTTCCGTCACGTGCTCATCCGCGACGTCGCTTATGGGGGAATGACGAAGAGCGCACGCTCCGACCTCCACGAGCGGTACGGGAACTGGCTCAGGCAGCGCGACGGGAGGGATGAGATCGTCGGCTACCACCTCGAGCAGGCGCATCGCTACCGAGCCGAGCTTCAGCCGGGGGACACGCGGCTGCGCCCGCTGGCGGATGCGGCAGGAACGCATCTGGGTGCGGCCGGCATGCGCGGGTGGAAGCGCGCCGACCTTCGAGCCGCGATGAACCTCCTGGGTCGTGCGACGTCACTGCTCGAGCGAGATGACGCCGACCGCGTCGAGCTGCTCTGCGAGCTCGGGATCGCCCGCCGGTGGTCCGGC
>DATDKA010000068.1:0-5406 GCA_036520235.1 Gaiellaceae bacterium | reverse complement strand
GCTTGTCCCCGGCAGCCTGGGCGGCGGCCAGTGCCTCGTCGAACACGTGCTCCGCGCGAGCGAAGTCGCCAGTGCGCGTGAGCGCCGTGCCGAGCGTCGGCAGGCTCTCTCGCCGCTCCGCGCTCGAATCGGGCAGGAGCGCGATCGCACGCGTCAGCAGGCCGATCGCGGCGAGCAGGTCGCCGCGGCCGGCTGCGCGCTGCCCAGCGCCGGCGAGGAGCGTCCCGGCGCGCTCGCGCAGGTCCGGGTTGGCTGCGCCAAGCTCCTGCCGCAGGCGGAACGCCTGCTCCAGGTGGTAGCCGAGGATCTCGTCGAACTGGCCGACACGGTCTCCGGCGCTCTCCTGCAGCCAGGCGGCGTAGCCCTCGTGGAGGTCGGCGCGCGTCTCCTTGGCCACGCCGAGGTAGGCAGCGTCGCGGATCAGGATGTGACGGAAGCGGAAGCCGTCGTCCCACGAGAAGAGGGCGAGATCCGGCTCGACGAGATCCTTGCGCGCCAGCGAGAGGAGTGTCGCGCTGACGTCGTTTCTCGCCAATGTCCCGATCGCGCTCCGGCTGAACTCGCGGCCGACCACCGACGCGCACTCGAGTACACGGCGTTCTTCCGGCTCGAGCGCGTCGAGCCGGGAGACGAGGAGGGCGTGGATCGAGGGCGGAATCACCTCGCGCGCTCCGACCTCGGCCTTGAGCGCCAGGAGCTGCTCCAGGAAGAGCGGGTTGCCCTCGGCCGCCGCCGTGATGCGTCCGCGCTCCGTTTCGTCCAAGGCTTCGTTTCCGCCCATCACCTCGACGAGCTCCTCGGCTTCGTCCTCGGACAGCGGCTCGAGCGAGAGGGTCACGTCCCACGATGGGCGTTTCTCCAGCAGCTCCGGTCTGGAGAGGCAGAGCACGAGCATCGGCGCTCCGCGGCTCCAGCCGCCGAGGTACTCGATCAGGTCGAGGAAGGCCGGCTCCGCCCACTGAAGCTCGTCGATGCCGACGATCAGCGGCTGCCTGCGCGCCAGCTGCTCGAGCAGGCGTCGGACCGCCCAGAAGGTCTCCTCGCTGCCGCCCGCGGCGGGGCCGGTGCCGACCGCGCCGGCAACGTGACCCGCGATCCGGGCCGAATCCTCGCCGCCGTCGAGCGCCTGCTCGATCCGCTCCGGGCTCAGGTCGCCGACAGCCGAGAGCACGAGCCCGCGCAGCGGCCAGTACGTGATTCCCTCGCCGTAGGCGAGACAGCGGCCGACGAGGGCGTTCGCCTCGTCGCCGACGGTGCGCACGAGCTCGTTCGCGAGTCGCGACTTCCCGATCCCGGCCGCGCCGACGACCGTGACCAGCCGCAGAGACTGTTCCGCGACGGCCCGATCGAACTCCTCGCGTAGCCGCTCGAGCTCGCGTTGCCGACCGACCATCGGCGCGTCCAGGCGCCGGACGAACGGCGGTGCGCCCTCGACGACGCCAAGAAGCCGCCAGGCGTCGACCGGGCGCTCCTTGCCCTTCAGCGTGAGCGCCTCGACGGGCTCGACCAGCACCGCGTTCGACACGAGTCGGTAGGTGGCGTCACCGACGAGGATCTCCCCCGACCGTGCGGCAGCCTCGAGCCGCTGGGCGGTGCCGGCCGTGTCGCCGGTCGCGAAGGCGGAGCCCGTGCTGTGGTCCCCCGCCACCACCTCACCGGTGTTCACGCCGGTGCGGATCGCGACCGTTACGCCGAAGTCGCGCTCGAGGTCCTCGTTCATCTCCGCGAGGGCGACGCGCATGTCTGTGGCAGCGCGGAGGGCGCGCAGCGCGTCGTCGTCGTGGGCCACCGGGATCCCGAAAACGGCCATCACCGCGTCGCCGATGAACTTCTCCACCGTGCCGCCGTGGTGCTCGAGAGGTGCCCGGAGCGCCTCGAAGTACCGGTCCATCACTCGGCGGTGCACCTCGGGGTCGAGCCGCTCCGCGATTGGCGTCGAGTCGACGATGTCGCAGAAGACAACGGTGACGGTCTTCCTGGCGGCCATGCACCGATAGTAGGGCTCCGGGCCTCGTATCTACACTGTTCCGCCGCATGTTCGACACGCTCGGCGACAAGCTCAACGCTGCCCTCGGCCCGCTTCGCGGGCGGGGGAAGCTGGATGAAGAGGTGATCTCCCGCGCGATGCGCGAGATCCGTCTCGCGCTGCTCGAGGCCGACGTCAACTTCAAGGTCGTGAAGGACTTCGTAGCCCGGGTGCGGGAGCGCGCGCTCGGACAGGACGTCATGCGCAGCCTCACGCCGGGCCAGCAGGTCGTGAAGATCGTCCACGAGGAGCTGACGGAGCTGATGGGCTCGGGGAGCTCGAAGCTCGCATTCGCCGGCAAGCCGCCGACAGTGATCCTGCTCGCGGGCCTCCAGGGCTCGGGCAAGACGACCGCCGCCGCGAAGCTCGCGCTGCTGCTCCGCAAGGAGAAGCACACGCCGGCGCTCGTCGCCGCCGACCTGCAGCGCCCGGCGGCCGTCGACCAGCTCCAGCAGCTCGGCCGCCAGCTCCAGGTGCCGGTGTTCACGTCCACCGACCCGGTGAAGGCGGTGACCGAGGGGATCCAGAAGGCGCGCGACCAGGGCGCCGACGTCGTCATCCTCGACACGGCGGGCCGCCTGCACGTCGACGAGGAGCTGATGGACGAGCTCGCGCGGGTTCGCGACGCCGCGAAGCCGACGAACGTCCTGCTCGTCCTCGACGCCATGACCGGCCAGGAGGCCGTCTCCGTCGCGGAGGCGTTCCAGGAGCGCGTTGCGTTCGACGGCGTCGTGCTGACGAAGCTCGACGGCGACGCCCGAGGCGGCGCCGCGCTCTCCGTCAAAGCCGTCACCGGCAGGCCGGTCAAGCTCGCGTCGGTCGGCGAGAAGCTCGACCAGCTCGAGTACTTCCACCCGGACCGGATGGCGTCGCGGATCCTCGGGATGGGCGACGTCCTGACGCTGATCGAGCGCGCCGAGGAGGCGGCCTCCGACGAGGATGCGGCCGACCTGGAGGCGCGGATGCGCGCCGGCGAGTTCACCTTCGACGACTTCCTCGCGAGCTACCGGATGCTGCGGAAGATGGGTCCGCTCCAGGGCGTGCTCAAGCTCATTCCCGGGATGGGGAAGCAGCTGCAGGGGCTCGACATCGACGAGGCCGAGCTGAAGCGGGTCGAGGCGATCGTGCTGTCGATGACCCCGCAGGAGCGGAAGTTGCCCCACGTGATCGACGGCTCCCGCCGGAAACGGATCGCCGCCGGCAGCGGGACGACGGTCCAGCAGGTGAACAAGCTGCTCTCCGCGCGGAAGCAGATGCAGAAGATGATGAAGCAGATGGGCAAGGGCAAGGTGCCCGGGCTCCCACCTGAGTTGACGAACGCACCAAGGAGATAGAAATGGCTGTACGGATGAGGCTGACGCGGGTTGGGTCGAAAAAGAACCCGCACTACCGCGTCGTCGTGACCGACTCGCGGATGCCGCGCGACGGACGGTTCATCGAGATCGTCGGGCGCTATAACCCGCAGACCGAGCCGTCGACGATCGAGTTCGACGAGGACAAGGTCAAGGAGTGGCTCGGCAAGGGGGCGCAGCCTTCGAACACGGTCTCGCGCCTGCTCAAGGCCAAGAACATTGGCTGAGCTGCTCGCGTTCCTCGCGAAGCGGCTGGTGGACGACCCGGACGCGGTCCGGGTCGAAGAGGAAGAGAGAGAGGACGCGATCGTTCTCCGCCTCCACGTCGCAAACGACGACGTCGGCAAGGTGATCGGCCGCCAGGGCCGGATCGCCCGCGCGCTCCGCGCGATCGTCCGGGCCGGCGGCGCCCGGCAGCGGCGCCGGCTGATCCTCGAGATCGCTGATTAGGTGGCTCGACCGGCGGCAGACGCCGGCCTCTCACGGCTGCAAAGACATCGCCAGGCTGGAGCCTCGGGCCACGCCCATATCTCATCGATATGGACGCGTCCCGACGCCGCAGCCTGGCTCGCTTTTTGCGCGTGAGAGACTCGGCGCTGCCACCGGCCAAGCCACCTGACGACTTCGTCACGGTCGGGCGGGTCGGCAAGCCGCACGGGATCAAGGGTGCCTTCGCGGTCGAGCAGGCGAGCGAGGAGCCCGGGCGCTTCGCAGTCGGTGCGACGGTGCTAGCGGGCGGCGAGCCGGCCGAGGTCGTGGAGAGCAAGCGCAGCGGTGGGCGACTCGTGATCCGGCTCGACCGCGCCGTCCCACGCGGCACGGAGCTCCAGATCCTGCGAGACGAGCTCGAAGAGCCCGCCGAAGGGGAGTTCTACGTGTTCCAGCTCGTCGGGCTCGAGGTCGTGGAGGAGGCGGGACGTCGGCTCGGTGTGGTCACCGACGTGGCAGCCGGTATTGCCAACGACGTGCTCGAGCTCGACTCGGGCCTCTCGCTGCCGATGGTCGAGGCGTGTGTCCGAGAGGTAGACCTCGCCGGGCGGCGAATCCAGGTGCGCCGCGGGTTCGCGCCGGACAACTAACCTGCTGCGGCTTGCGCATCGACGTCTTCACGCTCGTCCCTCATGTCTTCGCCGCCGTCTCAGAACAACGCCCAGTCGCCACCGTCCTCGGCGGCGAGCTCGACCTGCGGCTCTTCAACTACCGCGACTGGACGCCGCTCACAGGCGGCCAGGTGGACGACGAGCCGTACGGCGGCGGAGCAGGGATGGTCCTCCGCGTGGACGTCGTGGCGGCGGCGCTCGAGGGCGTCTACGGGTCGCTGCCGGTGCACCGCGTGATCGCACTGACGCCGCAGGGGCGGCAGCTCGACCAGGCGGTCGTCGAAGAGCTCGCGGAGGAGGAGCACCTGACGCTCCTGTCGGCGAGGTTCGAGGGCTTCGACGAACGCATCCTCACGCACCTGGCGAACGAGGCGGTCTCGATCGGGCCGTACGTCCTTTCCGGCGGTGAGCTGCCCGCGATGGTCGTGCTCGATGCGGTCGCCCGCAGGCTGCCGGGAGCGCTGAGCGAAGGCTCCGGGCAGGAGGAGAGCTTCTCCGCCCAGCTCGGCGGCGGGCTCGAGTACCCGCACTACACGCGGCCGGCCGAGTTTCGCGGCTGGCGCGTGCCGGACGTGCTGACCTCGGGCGACCACGCGCGGATCAGCGAGTGGCGGCGCGAGCAGAGCCGAGAGCGGACGCCCTCGTGAAAAACCCGGTCGACCACCTGACCCACCGACTCCCGCGCCCGTGGCGGATCGCGATCGACTGGATCGTCACCGTGGTCGGCGCGGTCGCAATCGTGCTTGCGATCAAGGCCTGGGTCGTGAACCCGTACCGGATCCCGTCGTCGTCGATGGAGCCGACGCTCCACTGCGCCGGCGCCGGGCTCGGCTGCACCGCCCGCTTCTCGGACCGGGTGCTCGCGAATCGCTTCATCTACCACCTCGTCGACCCGAAACGCGGCGACATCGTCGTCTTCGAGACGCCG
>DATDKA010000067.1:0-7358 GCA_036520235.1 Gaiellaceae bacterium | reverse complement strand
AGACGAGCTCCACCTGCACGCGCTCGGCGGTCTCCACGGAGCCCGCTCCGTAGCTGTCGCCGGCCGCGACGATCTCGGCCAGCGCGTCGGCGTACCACCCCGGCGCGAGGAAGAGGTTGACGAACCCCGGGCCGGCCACCTCTGCCCGCTCGACCTGCCGGAGGCCAGAGAACTCACCCGCCAGCTGGTCGGCGAGCTCGCGCGGCGGGCGGCCGTTCTGCGGACTCTGTCTGAGCGCAACGTTCGTGGCGTAGTCGCCATGCTCGGCGCGGCTCGGCCGTTCGAGCTCGACGGTCGCGCCGGCCAGCCGCCCGAGCTCCGCCTCGAGCCTGCGAATCGCTGTCTCAGACACCGGGGGTAGTATCGCGACATGGACGACGGAGGCCAGGAGCGCCAGCTCAACATCCACCTCGACACCGAGCACATGGCCGGTGTCTACGCGAACTTCGCGAACATCAGCTTCTCGGACTACGAGTTCACGCTGACCTTCGCCCGGATCGACCACGAGGTCGAGTCCGGCGACATCCCGGGCATCGTCGTCTCCCGTGTCAACGTCTCGGCGCAGTTCATGCACGAGCTGCTCGAGGCGATGAACGACTCCTGGTCGAAGTGGGCGACGCGGGAGGGGATCAAGAACCTCCCCGAAGCGCCTCCGCGCTCCGAGCCGTAGCGATCCGCTGCAGCGGCGTCGGGTGCGTGTCCAGGAGGACGTGCGCCCAGAGCGGCGGCTCAGGCTGACCCAGCGAGGCCTGCGCGAGCTCCCGGATCAGGCCCTCCTGCGCCGCCGGCCTGTGCGTCGCCTGCATCCCGAGCCAGTCCGCCTCGGCCTCGTAGCGCCGCGAGATCACGTTCGTCACCGGCAGCACCGCCAGCTCGAGCACGGTGATCGTGAGCAGGGCGACCGGCACGGCCGCAGGCCGGCCGAGGCCGCCGCGACCCCGTGTGGCGACGGCAATGACGTAGGCGCCTGGGACTGCGAAGAGGAACAGCCAGCCGACCGACTTCCAGACGTGGTTTGCGTGGACGTGGCCGAACTCGTGCGCCGCGAGCTGCGCGACCTCGGCGGGGGTCAGCCGCCCGTCGAGCGCCGTGTCCCAGATGATGATCCGCTTCGTCGGGCCCACGCCGTACAGCTCCGCGTTGATCGCCCGCGTGCGGCGGCTGGCATCGCGGACCTCGACGCGAACCTCCCCCACCCCCTCTAGCCGCGCCAGCCGCTTGATCTCCGCCTCGAGCTGCGGGTTCCGGAGCGGCTTCAGCCGCGGCACCAGGAGGTACGGCTGGGCCAGGAGAAAGGCGGTGCCGAAGGCCGCGAACGCAGGGCCACCGACGATCCACCAGCGGTCGCCCAGCCGGCGCGCCAAGAGCATCACCCCGGCGATCGCGAGCGCGGCGGCGGCGAGCGACCCCAGCCGCTCGAGCCACGGGTCGACGAGGATCGTCCCGTAGTCGGCCCTGGAGACGCCGTAGCGGCGGCGCCACCAGTGCGCGCCGAGGACGAAGGGCAGCGCGGCGAGCCAGGCGGCGACGAGCGTCGCCAGGCCGAGCGCGACCCCTCCGACGATGCCCCTGGCGCGGGCACGCGGGGCCAGCGTCACGGCGGCGACGAGGGCGAGGAGCTGCGCCAGCGTCGCGCCGATCCAGAAGAGCCGAAGACCGCGGTGGTAGCGGGCACTGCGCGCGAGGAACTCGGCTCCGAAGACGTCTCCGGGTCGCAGGTGCGCCGCGTGCACGTCCGGCACGGACGTCCGCCAGAGCAGGGCGGCAGCGACGAGCCACAGGCCCGCCGCGACCACGATGGCCCAAAATCTCCGCGTGCGCGTCGCCGTCATCTCCGATGTCCACGCCAACCTTTACGCGCTCGAGGCCGTCCTCGCGGAGGTCGACCGCGATCCCCCGAACGCGATCTGGTGCCTGGGCGACACGGTCGGCTACGGCCCGCGTCCGAACGAGTGCTGCGCGCTGGTGCACGAGCGCGCCGATCTGACCCTCGTCGGCAACCACGACCTCGTCGCGTTGGGCGAGAGCGGGATCGACGCTCACGATTTCAACCCGGAGGCAGCCGCCGCCTCCGACTGGACGCACGACGAGCTGACCGAGGAGTCGAAGGAGTTCCTGCGGAGCCTCCTGCCGACGGCGGAGACCGACGGCGTTCAGCTCTTCCACGGCAGCCCGCGCGATCCCGTCTGGGACTACGTCGTGACCGAGGCGATCGCGCTGGAGTCGCTGGCGCTGACGACCGCGCCGCTCGTGCTCGTCGGGCACACCCACGCCGCGACCGCACTCGTGCTGGCCGAGGACGTCCTGGACGGCGGCCTGGCGCCGGACGGGCTCGAGGCGGCGATCGAGCGCGGGCGGTGGCTCCTCAACCCCGGCTCGGTCGGCCAGCCCCGGGACGGGAACCCGGATGCGTCGTTCCTCGAGCTCGACCTGACCGCCCGGAAGGCCCGCTTTCGCCGCGTTCCCTACCCTGTGGCGCGTACCCAGGAGGAGATCCGGGAAAGGGGGCTGCCGGATGCGCTCGCGGAGCGCCTGGCTCACGGTCTGTAGCGTCGTCCTCCTCGCAGGCTGCGGCGGCGGGAGCGACAACACGTTCACGACGACGCGGCAGCGGACGACGACGACGTCCGCGCCGACGATCCAGAGCGACGTCGCGGATCAGCTCGCCGGGCGCAGCGACGAGATCGCGCGGCAGCTCGACGCCGGTGACATTTGCGGCGCCGCACACACCGCCGACCGCCTCAGAACCGAGCTCACAGCCGCAATCAACGCCGGCTCGATCCCCGCCCTCTACCTCGAAGACCTCTCGTCGAGCGTCAACGAGCTCCAGGCGCAGCTTCAGTGCAGTCCGCCTGCCGAGGAGGACGACCACGGCAAGCGCAAGGGCCACGACAAGGAGAAGAAGCGCACGAAGCACGACGGCGGGGACGATTGACCCGCTACGCGGTCGAGAAACGTCTCGGTCAGGGCGGGATGGCGACCGTCGACCTCGCCGAGGACACCGAGCTCGGCCGCCGGGTCGCGGTCAAGCGGCTCTTCGCCTCGCTCGCCGGGGATTACGTCTTCCAGCAGCGGTTCTTCCGCGAGGCGAAGCTCGCAGCTTCGCTCTCCCACCCAAACCTCGTCACGGTCTTCGACGTCGGCGAGGAGGCCGGCCTGCCGTATATCGTCATGGAGTACGTCGACGGCGAGACCCTCGCCGAGCTGATGCGGCGTGAAGGGCCGCTGCCGCCGGACCGGGCGGTCGACCTCCTGCTTCAGGTCTGCGCCGGGCTCGAGCACGCGCACGCGGCGGGGCTCGTCCACCGCGACATCAAGCCGCAGAACCTGCTTGTCCGCCGCGACGGCGTCGCAAAGATCGCCGACTTCGGCATCGCCAGGACGCTCCAGTCGACTCAACTGACCCAGGTCGGCACCGTCCTCGGCACCGCTGCCTACCTGGCGCCCGAGCAGGCCGTCGGCGAGCAGGTGACCTCGGCCGCCGACATCTACTCGGTCGGCGCCGTCGGCTACGAGCTGCTCACGGGACGGACGCCGTACGAGTTCGAGACGCTGGCCGACCTGACGCTGAAGCAGCAGGAGCCACCGCCGGCGATCCCGGACGTCCCGCCGCACGTCGACGCGGCGATCCGCCGCTGCCTCGCGTTCGACCCCGCCGGCCGGCCAAGCTCCGCGGCGGCGCTGGCCCGCGAGCTTGGAGGGGGCACCGCGGCCTCCGAACCCGAACCGCCGACGGCGGTCCTCCCGGCGCGGACGCAACCGCGACGGCTCCACGTCCCGCGGTGGACCCTGATCGCGCTCGCGATCCTCGCCGTGATCGCCGTCTTCGGGACCAGCTTCGCAATCGCGTACACGCGCGGCGGCGGCGGCGACTCGCCCCCTCCGGTGCGGCGACCTCCTCCGTCTCCCCCGCCGGCGAGCGCCCGACCCGACCTCGTCCCACGCGGGCAGACGCCTGCCGAGTCGGCGCGGCTACTCGCGCAGTGGCTGCGAGAACGGGGAGGCGGCTAAACCGAGGCGTCGATGCTGACTTCGGCCGTTTCGGCCGGGGCGCCGAACGTGATGCCTTCGCGGGCGAGCGAAAGCTGGACTTCCTCACGCGCCTTGTAGATCCGCCACTTCACCGTGGCGAGCGTGATCTCGAGCGAGTCGGCGATCTCCGTGTAGGAAAGGCCGACGACGTCGCGGAGCAGCAGCGCCATCTTCAGGTCGACGTTGAGGTCGTTGACCGCCCGCCAGACGGCGTCCATTGCCTCGACGCGCTCGACCGGCGCATCCAGCACCTCGAGCGGCGGGATGTCGTCGAGCGTGACGACTGCCCGGGGACGCCGCTCGCTCGCTCTGAGCTCGTCCAGCACGCGGTTCTTCGTCACCTGGAAGAGCCAGGTCGTGAACCGGCAGCGCAGCGAGAAGCGCGGCAGTCCCTGGTAGACGCGGAGGAAGACCTCCTGCGTCAGATCCTCGGCGAGCGATCTGTCGCCGACTAATCGGAGGACGTAGTTGTAGACCGGCGTCTCATACGCTCGGACGATCAGGTTGAAGGCCCGTTCGTCGCCGCGTTGAGCTTTCCGCAGTACTCCGAAATCTGGCTGGGGGAGCGCCAAGAGAGCCGAGTATAGCCCGATTAGCTGGCCTGATTGGTCAAGTTTTTGCCGGTCATTTGTAAAGCCCGAGGCACGCCCAGCAGGGCGAGGACGGTGGGCGCGAGGTCGGACAATTCGCCGCCCTGCTGGAGTGAAACGTTCGTGTCAGTCAGCACGAGCGGAACGGGATTCGTCGTATGTGCGGTCTGTGGCTTGCCGTGCCCGTCGATCATCTGTTCGGCGTTCCCGTGGTCGGCCGTGACGAGGGCGACGCCGCCCTGTTCCTCGACCGCAGCGACGACCTGCCGGAGGCACTCGTCAACCGTCTCGACCGCCTTCACCGCAGCTGGGATCGAGCCGGTGTGCCCGACCATGTCGGGGTTCGCCAAGTTGAGGACGACAAAGCCGAAGTCGCCGCTCCCGAGCTGCTCGACGAACCGATCGGTGACCTCGCGCGCGGACATCTCGGGCTTGTGGTCGTAGCTCGGAACGTCGCGCGGCGAGGGAACGAGCACCCGAACCTCGCCGGGGAACTCCTCCTCCTCGCCCCCGTTGAAGAAGTAGGTCACGTGGGCGTACTTCTCCGTCTCGGCGATGTGGAGTTGCTTGACGCCGTGCTCCGCCAGCACCTCCGCCAGCACGCCGCCGAGCTCCTGCTCGGCGAAGGCGACGGGGCACTCGAAGTCCTCGCGGTAGCGGGTCATCGTCGTCACGTCGAATCGTGAGGCCAGGAGCTTCGCCGTCAACTGCCGCGCGCGGTCGGGACGGAAATTCACGAAGAAGACACAATCGTCCGGCTCGATCCGAGGCGTGCCCGTGAGGACGATCGGCTCGATGAACTCGTCGGTGACGCCCTCGTCGTAGCTCCGTTGCACCTCCGCCGCGGGATCCGAGCCGGTGTGCGCCTCCCCGCCCTCGACGAGCGCGGCGAGGGCTCGCTCGGTCCGGTCCCAGCGCCCGTCGCGGTCCATCGCGTAGTAGCGCCCGACGATCGTCGCGACCCGCTCCTGCGGTAGCTCGGCGAGATCGTCAACCGCCGAGGTCGGCGAGACGTCGCGCCCGTCGGTGAACGCGTGGATCCACGTCCGGTCGGCCATTCCCTCGCGCTCGGCCACCTCGAGCAGCGCACGGAAGTGGTCGATGTGCGAATGGACGCCGCCGTAGGAGACCAGCCCGATCAGGTGGACGTTCGTGCCGCGCTCCTTGGCCCGCCGGAAGACTCCGAGGATCGCGTCGTTCGCGAAGAACGCTCCCGTTTCGATCGCGCGGTTGATTCGGACGAGATCCTGGAGCGGCACGCGACCGGAGCCGATCGTGAGGTGGCCGACCTCGGAGTTCCCCATCTGGCCCTCGGGAAGACCCACCGCCTCGCCTGACGCCTCGAGCGTCGTATGCGGGTAGCGCGCCCAGAGGTCGTCGAACACCGGTGTGCGCGCCTGGTCGACGGCGTTCCCCGGCGCGGGCGGCGCGCACCCCCACCCGTCGAGGATCACGAGCGCGACTAGCGGGAAGCGCCGGACCGGCAAATCTCGACGAAGGAGTCGACCTCGAGCGAGGCGCCGCCGACGAGGGCGCCATCGACGTCCGGCTGGGCGAGCAGCTCGGCAGCGTTCTCCGGCTTCACGGAACCGCCGTAGAGCACGGGCACGTCGAGGATGGCCTTGATGAACGCGTGTGCTTCCTGCGCGAGCTCCGGCGTCGCGGTCTTCCCCGTCCCGATCGCCCACACCGGCTCGTACGCGATCACGAGGTCGTCATGGGACTCGAGCGCGACGAGCTGGCGGCGAAGGACGTCCTCGGTCTCGCCCCGTTCCCGCTCCTCGTCGGTCTCGCCGACGCAAGCGATCACCCAGAGGCCGGCGTCGAGCGCCGTGGCAGCGCGGCGACCGACGCTCTCGTCGGTCTCGCCGAAGTGCTGCCGCCGCTCCGAGTGGCCGACGATGGCACCATAGACGCCGAGCTCGACGAGCATCGCGGCCGAGATCTCGCCCGTATACGCCCCCTGCAACTCCCAATGGACGTTCTGAGCGGCGATTGCGACCTCGGTGCCGGAGAGCGTCTCGACGGCCGCGGCAAGGCCCGTGTACGGCGGGCAGACCGCGACGTCGACGCCCTCGATCGCCTCGAGCGCGTCGCGGAGCTCGCGGCAAAACTCCCGCGTCTCGGTGACGGTCTTGAACATCTTCCAGTTGCCGGCGATGAGCATCAGTGTCCCGGGATTGCCGCCACGCCGGGGAGTTCCTTCCCTTCAAGAAGCTCCAATGAAGCGCCGCCGCCCGTCGAGACCCACGAGACTCGATCGGCGAGCCCGGCCTCGTGGAGCGCCCGCACGGAGTCGGCGCCGCCCACCACCGTGAAGCCGTCGACCTCGGCCACGGCCTCCGCGACGGCCTTCGTCCCCTCGGCGAACCGTGGCCACTCGAAGACGCCCATCGGCCCATTCCAGAACACGGTCCCGGCCTCCGCGATCTTCGCCACGAACGCCTCGCGCGTCTTCGGGCCGACGTCCAGCCCCAGCCAGCCCTCGGGAACAGAGTCGGCCGCCACCACTTTCGCGTCCGCATCCGACTCGAACGCCGAAGCCGCGACTACGTCCGTCGGCAGCAGGACCTTCTCGCGGGGCTCGACCTCTTCCGCCATCTTCCCGCCGACGAGCACCGCGTCCGCCTTCTCAGCGAGCGACTCGAGGACACCGATCTTGTCCTTGACCTTCGCTCCGCCGAGCACGGCCACGAACGGACGCGCCGGGTCCTCGAGCAGCGAGCCGAGCTCCTC
>DATDKA010000066.1:0-14833 GCA_036520235.1 Gaiellaceae bacterium | reverse complement strand
ACTGGGACTCGGTGTCGTACACCAGCGAGACGCCGCACTGCCTCCGCCGGGTGGACGAGGACCTTCACTACCCGGAGGACCTTGACGGCCGCGTTCACCATGACGGCCAGATCTGGTCGCGGGCGCTCTGGGACATCAGGAATGCGGTCGGCAGCACGAAGGCCGACACGCTGATCCTCGAGGGCCAGTTCGACGTCGGCAGCCCGACGATGCCCCAGCTCGCAGAGAGCACCGTGGCTGCAGCGCAGCGGCTCTACGGCAAGACGACGGCGAAGAAGGTCCGCGACGCGTTCGTCGCGCGCGGGATCCTCAGCTAAGACGCTTCGGAGGGGGCGCCTCGGGCGCCCCTCTCCGCTCTACCAGCCGCGGGTCTCGAGCAGCTCTTCGGGCGCCATCGACGCCGTCGACAGGCCCGACATTGCGTCGCCGAGTCCGCGCGAGACCTGCGCGAGAATCTTCGCGTCGTTGTAGTGCGTCGTCGCCTCGACGACCGCCTTCGCCATTCGCGACGGGTCGGAAGACTTGAAGATCCCGGAGCCGACGAAGACACCGTCGGCGCCGAGCTGCATGCAGAGCGCGGCATCCGCGGGTGTCGCGATGCCGCCGGCGGTGAAGGTCACGACCGGGAGCCGGCCGTGCTCGGCGACCCACTTCACGAGCTCGACCGGTGCCTGGAGCTCCTTCGCCTCCGTGAAGAGCTCGTCCGGATCGGCGCTCTGGAGCCGCCGGATCGCGCCGAAGACCTCGCGCATGTGGCGGACGGCATTGACGATGTCGCCCGTCCCCGCCTCGCCTTTGGTGCGGATCATCGCCGCGCCCTCGCCGATCCGCCGGAGCGCCTCGCCGAGGTTCCGGCAGCCACACACGAACGGGACGGTGAAGCTCCACTTGTCGATGTGGTGGCGCTCGTCGGCGGGCGTCAGCACCTCGCTCTCGTCGATGTAGTCGACCTCGAGCGCCTCGAGCACCTGCGCCTCGACGAAGTGCCCGATCCGCGCCTTGGCCATCACGGGGATCGTCACGGCCTCCTGGATCTCGGCGATCTTGTCGGGGTCGGCCATCCGGGCCACCCCGCCCTGCGCGCGGATGTCGGCCGGCACGCGCTCGAGCGCCATCACCGCGACGGCCCCCGCATCCTCGGCGATCAGCGCCTGCTCGGCCGTGGTCACGTCCATGATCACGCCGCCCTTGAGCATCTCGGCGAGGCCGCTCTTGACGCGCATCGTGCCGATGTCTGCCATCGATTGAATCCTAGCCCGTGAACGCAAAATGGTCGGTCCGCCGGCCGGCACTGTCGACCGCGAACCCGTCGAGCCGCGCGCCGCGGATCACGACGTAGAGAAAGCCCTGCTCGAGGCGCGCGGCGACCCGCCGCGGATAGCTGCTCGGGCACCGCTGCAGGCCGTAGCGCCGCGTGCCGCCCCCGCCGTGAACGACGTAGCGGACGCCGCGCCGCGGCGCGAACCGCTGGTAGTTGTGGTCGTGGCCGGAGAGGACGAGCCGGACGCGGTAGCGCTCAAGGAGCGGCACCCAGCGCGCCACCACCCCCGAATGCGAACGATACGTGCCGCAGGTGAAGGCCGGGTGATGGAAGACGGCGATACGCCAGCGGGCCTTCGACCGCGACAGCGCCCGACGGAGCCACGCGGTTTGCGCCGAGTCCACCGACGTCGAGTCGAGGAGGTACAGCTCCACGGGCCCGATCGTGCTCCGGTAGAACCGGTTCGGCATCTCGAGCTCGTCGTACTCGTAGCGGCCGCGGTCGACGCGCACGTCGTGGTTCCCGAGCACGCCCGCGACCTCGACGCCCGCAGCGGCGAGCCAGCCGAAGCTCGCCTCCCAGTTCTCGTGGAACGCCTCTGGGCGCTCGGTGTAGTCGCTGTCCCCGAGCGAGACCAGGGCGTCAGCGGGGTTGCCCGCCTCGAAGCGGCGGACGGCGGCGCCGAAGCTCCGCTCGGCGCGGCCGCCGACGCCGAAGTCGCCGATCGCGATCAGGCGAACCGGCGTCGCCGGCGCAGGCCCGGCTCCGCCCGCGCAGGGCAGGACCAGAGCACAGGCGAGAACGGGGACGAGCGCGGCGCGGTGCACCTCGTGGGTGTACCACGCCGTCCTCCCCCGACCGGGTGGACGACGCCGGACTACCGGGCCGTCGCGATGCGCTGGAGCAGATTCCCTTCGGGAAAGTTCCGGAACCTGCGCCTCAGTTCATCCGCAGACATTGCTTGCCGCCTTTCGTACTACCGCAATGGAGGTGCGGTCCAGTTTTCGGTCGGGAGCCGCCGCCGGTTCATCCCTCGAACGTGGCTGTCGGCGCGGAAAGCTGCTGACTTACTGCGGAACTTCGAGGTTGAGGACGACGCTCTGGTCGGGCGCCACCTCGAATCCGGAGCGGAAGAAATGCAGGCCGGTGTACTTGTTGATCTCGCCGGCTTCGCCGGTCGGGATGTTGTCCACGAAGTACGGCGGCCGCGAGGGCAAGGTGTCGACGAGGGGCTTGTCGAGCGCGTCCTCGACGTGCTTCCGCTGGAGAACGACCGCAAGGCCCGTGTCCTGCGTGGGCGGCGGGAGCAGCGAGATCACGGTCTTCACGTCGCCCATGTGCTTGAAGGTGTAGAGCGAGAGCTCGAGCGCCTCGCGGCGCAGCAGCAGGCTGCGCTGGATCGACGGCGTCCCGGGCAGGGCGCAGTTCCGCTTCCCGCCCAGGCCGCAGAAGGTGTAGAGCACGGTCTCGCCCGGATCGAGCACCTGCACGTCGCCCTGCTGGAGGCGAGCCCGCTGCCCGGCGCGAATCGCGACGTACCGGATCGGAATGCCCTGCACCTCGCCCGGGGAGGCGGTGATCGCCGCCAGCTGCTCGCCCGAGCTGCCCTTGTACCTCGTCGAGATCTCCTGGGCGATCTCGCGGGCGGACTGGAACCCATCGTCCTGCGGCGACCAGGCGGCCCAGTTCTTCGCGGCCGAAGGCGAGTTGTCGGTGCGGGTCATGAAGGCGAGCGTGGCCATCGCGAGACCGAAGAGCACGACGATCACGACGTAGCCGATCAGGAAGCGCCCGCCGTGAATGGCGCGCCGCTGCTCGAACCGCGGCAGGTCCTCGCTCGTGCGGGCGGGCTCGTCGGCACGATCGGGGACTACAGCTTCGGCCACGACTCCTCTTTGATCGGATCCGCCTCGGGAATCTGGAGCTCGACCGAGTCGAGCAGGCTGACGATCTCGTCGCCGTGCAGCTCTCGCTTCTCGACGAGGACCTCCGCGACGTGCTCGACGGCCGCCTTGTTGTGCTCGACCAGCTGGTGCGCGGCGACGTACGCCTGTCCCAGCAGCTGCGCGGCCATCGCGCGCTTGGCCGGGTCGCTGAGCACGTTGGCGAGCGGGTCGTGGCCGTCCGCGCCGCCGGACCGGTTCATGATCTCGATGCCGATCCGCTCGTAGCGCTTCCCGAGGTCCTCGCGCACCTCGTCCTCGCTCTGTCCCTTCTTGGGCTTGTAGCCGTCGGCGAACCTGATCCGTTCGGGGGCCATCGCGCAGGCGCCGACCATCCACGCGGAGCGCGCCGTCGCGCTCTGCACGTCGCCACCGACCCCGGTCGAGTTCTCGCCGTAGAACACGCGCTCGGCGGCCATTGCCCCGAGTGTCCAGATCAGGCGCGCCATCTCCTCGCTGCGCCACGAGCTGAACCGCTCCTCCTTCTCGAGCGCCTGGTGGTGGCCGAGCGCTTCGCCGCGGCGGCGGATCGAGAGCCGGGTGGACTCGGCGCCCTTCATGTAGGCATGGCCGGCCACGGCGTGCCCGGCCTCGTGGATCGCGACGGCGCGAGTCTCCTCCGGGATGTAGTCGATGTTGATCGCCATCCCCGACTCGATCGTCGTCATCGCCTCGACGATGTGCTGCCAGCCGAAGCTGATCTTCCCTTCGTGGTGCGCGTAGGTGAGCGCCATCGAGCAGACCTGCTCGATCATCGCGGGCGAGTAGCCGTTCGTCATGCGCGCGATCTCGTCGCGCCGCTTCTCGGTGTCGAGATCCGCGTCGTGGGTGACCTTCCCGAGGTAGAGGTCGAAGATGTCCAGGCGGTCGCGCTTCGTCGGCGTCCGCAACCAGACGTAGCGGCCCATCCGGCCGGGCCGCGTCAGCGCCGGGTCGAGCGCCTCCAAGGGGACGTTCGTCGCGCCGATGAAGTAAATCTGCTCCTGCCGGGGGCGCGGCGCCGGCAGCCGCAGCGAGTAGCCGCCAAGGCGTCGCGGGATGATGTACGTCGCGTCCAGAAAGGTGTTGACCCGGTTGGTGCTCACCTTCTTCATGAACGGCGGGTTGTCGATCCCGTCCATCACGACGAGCAGCTGGTTGAGCGCGAGCTGTCCTCCTCCGCCCATCATCCCGCCGGGGAACGCCTGGTTGACGATCCCACTCACCCGCTCGAACGCGCTCGGCCGTCGCTCCGGCGCCCGCGCCTCGAACAGCTTGTCCCGCCAGGCGCGGTTCTCCAGGATGAGGTCGCCGGTAGGCGTCAGCGAGCCGAACCGGCCGTAGAAGCAGAAGTCCTCGAAGCTCGTCGGTCGCGAGAAGCCGCCGGCCCCCTCACCGCCGAGCGCGGCTCGCCGCCGTCCCACGGCGTCGATCTCGTCGATGAAGACGATGCACTGACCGCCCCACTTGCGCGCGAGGCGCTTGGCCCGCCAAGCCATGTACCGGACGATGATCACGTCCATCCCGATGAAGGTCTGGGCGAACCCTGAGCCCGGCATCGAGACGAACGGACAGTTGAAGCCCGTCGCGATCGCCTTCGAGAGCATCGTCTTTCCCGTACCAGGCGCGCCGAGGAAGAGCAGACCGCGCTCTCGCTTGCCGCCCGCCGCCTCGAATGCCTCGCCGGACTGCCAGATCGAGACGACGCGGCGAACCTCCTCCTTTGCCTCCGCCTGGCCCCGAACGTCGTCGAGGCGGACGCCCCAGTCTGCGTCGCCCGGCTCGAAGCTCTGCATCTGCGTGATCCCCATCGCGAGCATCGGGCCCATCAGGATCACGAAGTTCATGATGAAGAAGAGCGGCAGGATGATCACGTAGCCGAGCGTCGCCGGGTTCGTCACCGCGGAGATGACGCCGTCCCAGATCCACGTGGCGGTGCCCATCCAGCTCTTGTCGTCGCTCGACGAGAACGCCAGGCGGATGAACCAGATCACGGTGATCGCGCCGAGCACCCACGCCAGGCGGCGGAACCACTTGAGCCAGTACCACGCGCGGCGACGGTTGACCACGTCCTCTTCGCGCGCCTGCGGCTCGTCCGTCCCGAAGAGGCTCGGCCAGGGGATGAAGCGACGCAGGACGATGTCGATGAAGCCGCGAAATGCGATCACGGCGATGAACGTCCAGAAGAGCGCCCAGAACCACGTGAGGCCGACCTGGTTCTTGAACCAGATGTAGACCACGGGGCTCGTGAGGACTGCAACGGCCGTGGCAGTCCGGATCAACCGCCGCCACTGGAGGGTGAGCTCCTTCGTCGCCTCGCCCGAAGGGAGCCCGACGAGGCCGTCGCCGGATGCCATTGTCATAACGTTAGACGGGAGAAAGAAGGGGTTTGATGGAGACTACGTTAAGTCCCGGGCAGGAGGTTTTCGCCCAGGAGCAGGTGGAACGGTCGCGCCGGTACCACCGCCCCGTCTACGTGGTCCGGCTGCTCGGGATCGCCCTGGGGCTCCTCACTCTCGGCCTGCTGAGCTTCTCCTCGCTCGGCGACGCGCTCTACTCCCCGGTGGAGGATTGGCCCTGGTGGTCGGCCGCGTTCGCGTTCGCGACGCTCGTCGTGCTCGTCAGCTGGCTCGTGCAGTTGCCGCTCGCCTACTGGCGCGGCTACCTGCACGAGCACCGCTGGGGCTTCTCGAGCCAGACGCGCTCGGCATGGTTCGTCGACCGGCTGAAAGGGCTCGGGGTCTCGGTCGTGCTCACGGCGGTCCCGCTCCTCCTCCTGATCGCGACGGTGCACGTGTTCCCGGGTTGGTGGCCGGCAGTCGCCGCGGCCGGCGCAGCGCTCCTCGTGCTCCTCGTCGGGTTCGTGGCGCCGGTGCTGCTCGAGCCGGTCTTCAACCGCTTCGACCCGCTCCCCGACGAGGAGCTCGCGGCCGACCTCCGCGCCCTAGCCGACCGCGCCGGAGTGCCGGTGCGCGACGTGCTCGTCGCCGACGCCAGCCGGCGGACGACGAAGCACAATGCCTACGTCTCCGGCCTCGGCAGGACCCGCCGCGTCGTGATCTGGGACACCCTGCTCGCGCGGGGCGAGCCGGGCGAGATCCGGCTCGTCGTCGCGCATGAGCTCGGCCACCGCCGCTTCCGCCACGTCGCCCGGTGGACGGTGATCTCGATGGCGCTCGTAGCAGCCTTCGTCATCATCCTCTGGGCGCTCCTCCAGTGGGATTCGCTGCTCGAGGCGATCGGGGCATCGGGGCCGGGCGACCCGCGTGTGATCCCGTTCGTGCTCTTTCTCGGCTCGGTGCTGGAGCTCGCCGTCCAGCCCTTCGCGAACGCGATCTCCCGCCGCTGGGAGCGCGACTGCGACCGGTTCTCGCTCGACCTCACGCGCGACCCGGAGGCCTACGAGCGGACGCATCACCTGCTCGCGCTCGAGAACCTCGGCGACCTCGACCCCCCGAAGGCGATCTATCTGTTCTTCGCGAGCCATCCGACGGCGCCGGAACGGCTTGCCGCCGGACGCGCCTGGGCCGCTTAGTTGTCCATCGGCCCGCAGATCGGCGTCGGCGGAACCTTGCGCCCTGATTTCTCCTCGCTCACGAGGCAGAGCATGCTCCGGCCTTTGGCCGTCGTGACGGTGCAGTGCCACTGGCCGCCGCTCTTCCGGCAGGTGACGAGCTTCGGCGGGTCGTTCCCGAGGTCGACCACGCCACCCCCACCGCCCTTCGCCAGCTGAGTCTTCACCGACGCCTCGACCTGGGAGGCATCGGACGAGCCGCCGGACTCGTCAGAGCCGCCGCCGCATCCGGCCAGGACTGCCACGAAGACGGCCGTTGCGAGTATGCGGCGCATGCTCCGAGCGTAGCGGCCCTCTGCAGGCACGTTTCCGCGGAGTTCGTCAGCGCTCCGGTGCTATACCGCCGCGGGATGAGCGCGATCCCGGCGTTCCCGTCTCTCACTTCGATACCAGCCGCATTGAGACGGTGAATCGCCCAGTTTCCTTCGCGGTCTTGGCGCTCGGCCTTGTCGTCACCGCTCCGCTTTGGTGGTGGTTGGACGGCGGAATCGATGCCTGGGCTGTGGGCTTCACCCTGTGGCAGGCGACGCCGTTCGCCGCTCTGGCCGTTCTGCACGCCTCCGGCGCGTTCAGCACCCTCGGGACGGTGGTGACGGCGGTTGGCGTCGCGGGCCTGACGGTCTTCGGATACGTCGGAGTCGAGGGCAGCGACTCCTCCACGAGGCACACGCCAAGCGTAGCGCCGTGCGCCGGTTAGGCCGCCCGCCGTTCCGACTGCGGGTCGAAGCACACAAGGCCGGCCGCGCGTGCGGCTCCGACGGCGAAGTCCCACGCCTCTTCGGCGGCTTTGTTTCTGGTCATCGCGAAGTAGAGAAACGGCCCGCTCGCCTCATCCATCAGCGGGCCAGCCGCCCACGGGCAGTCGTCTACGGCATCGTCGTCGAGTTCCGTGAGATCGGGGAAGCGAGCAAGCAGCGTGTTCACGTAGGCGGCGATGCGCTCCGTCGGCGGAGTTCCGCCCTCATGCTCGATGTACCGTTCGTAAAGCTCCTGGAACGTCGCGACGGCTTCCTTGTCGGAGGCCGGTTCCGGCCCTTCCCACACCGCGAGGTCGATGCTCATGGCTCGCGATCCTAATCGCTGGCTCTCTGATCACATCGGCCGTTTCGCCGGGCGGTGCTCGCAGCCCTCGCTCAGGCGGAATAGCCAGGCGGGACCGGAATAGCCAGGCAGGACTGCGCGTTGGCATCGGCATGATCGCCCGAACATGGCGCGGGTGGACTCGGCCGGAGGACTCGGACGCATTCCTGGACTACGTGGAGCGCACCGGCGGGCGCGCGGCTCGCGAGACGCCCGGCAACCGCGGCTACTACATCCTGCGCCGGGAGGACGGGGACCGCACCGAGTTCGTGACGATGAGCCTCTGGGATTCGCTGGACGCCATCCGTGCATTCGCAGGCGACAACCTCGAGGTCGCGTTCTACGAGGACGACGCCGATCGCTTCCTCGTCGATCGAGAGCGCTTCGTCACGCATTACGAGATCGCAGGGCCGTAGGGCCCCGGCCCTCTCTCGCGGGATCCCAAGGTACGCCCTACGCCGGTTCAGGCCGTTTCTGACCTTCCCGACGCGCCTGACCGTCTGGCTAGGCGGAACCCGCGCAGCCAGGCGGGCCGAAAATGGGCCCGCCTGGACTCGAACCAGGGACCAACCGATTATGAGTCGGCTGCTCTAACCAGCTGAGCTACGGGCCCGTGCAGGAAGGGTATCCCTGGCCAGGAAAGTTCCACATCGACGTGGATAGGATGGCCCGCGTGAAGGTGTTCCAGGGGGAAAAGCACATCCGCACCGAGGGTGGGCTTGCCGTCACGGACATCACGGAAGAAGTCGCCGAGGCGGTTCGCGAAAGCGGGGTTCAGAGCGGCATCGTCTGCGTCTACTCGCCGCATACGACTTGCTGCGTGCGGGTGAACGAGTTCGAGGCCGGCTTCCTCTCGGACTTCGCCGAGCTGATCCGTCGCCTCGTCCCGAGCGACCGGTACTACGCGCACGACGACTGGGACCGCCGCACCGAGAACATCTGCGAGGAGGACATGGTGGCCGGGAACGGCCACTCGCATTGCATGTCGATGCTGCTCGGGAGCGCCGGCGAGGCGATTCCGGTCCGCGACGGGCAGCTCTGCCTCGGCACCTGGCAGCGCGTGCTCTTCCTCGAGCTGGACCGCGAGCGCGACCGGCGGTGGCTCGTCCAGGTCGTCGGCAGCTAGCCGGCGGCGGCCGCTAGCGCCCTGCCGCCGCCTCTGGGGCCCGTACGAGCCCCGTCTCCGGGTCGAACTCGAAGAGCCAGAAGTCCTTCACGGGCACCGCGGCGCCCACGTTGAACACCGGAACCTCCCCGATCGACCCGGCGAAGGTCCCGTTGTGGCCGTGCCCGTGGAAGACGGCGTCCGGCCGGTGTTGGGCGATCGGCGCCGCCAGCCGCTCACTGCCGAGGAAGGGCCAGATCGACTCGCGCTCGCCCTCGATCGTCGTCGACGTCGGGGCGTAGTGGAGCAGGACGATCCGCAGGTCGGCGTCCTGGATCGAGCGGAGGCCGCGGTCGATCGCCGCGACCTCCGCGCTCGTCTCCGCGTAGAGGCGGCGGAGCAGCGGCTCGCCGAAATCGGGCAGGAGCGAGTCGGAGAAGCCGCCGACGAACCCCTTCGTCCCGACGATCGCGACGTCGACGCCGTCGAAGCTGCAGATGTGGGCGGAGCGCTCGAGCAGGTGGATTCCGCCCTCGCGCACCGTCTCGACCAGCACCTCGTGCTGGTTGGCGTGCCAGTCGTGGTTCCCGAGGACGGCGACCACCGGCGTCTCGATCGCGCGCGTCACGTCGGCGAGGACGGCCGCCTGCTCCGGCTCGCCGTACGTCGTCAGGTCGCCGGCGAGGAGGATGACGTCGGCGCGCCCGTCGGCCTCTGCAAACGCCTCCTGGAGCCGGCTCCGCTCCTCCTCCGCGCAGTGGATGTCGCCCGCGGCGGCGATCGTGATCGCCATCATCCTCCTGATTGCCCGCAGCAGCCGGAGGGTATGCCCCACCAGTGACCGAGCAGCCGTTCGGGAAGATCAAGGAATCCCTGAAGCGCGCCGCCGGTGCGCTCAACGACGCCGATGTCCCCTACATGCTCGGCGGCGGCCTGGCCGTGTGGGCGCGAGGCGGTCCCGCGACGACCAACGATCTCGACCTGATGGTCCGGCCCACCGATGCCGAACGCGCGCTCGAGGTATTCGAGCGTCAAGGGATGGAAACGGAGCGGCCACCCGAGGGTTGGCTCTACAAAGCCTGGGACGACGGCGTCCTGATCGACGTGATCTTTCGGCAGAACGGCGAGCCGGTCGACGACGATCTCTTCAAACGGGCGGAGCGCCTCGAGGTGTATGCCGTTCCGATGTATGTCATGTCGGTGGACGACGTAATGGTCTCGCGGCTGAAGGCCCTGGACGAGCACCACCTCGACTACGAGCGGCCGCTCGAGTTTGCCCGGGCGTTGCGCGAGCAGATCGACTGGCGCAGCGTCCGTGAGCGCACGCGCGACTCGGCCTACGCGAAGGCGTTCTTCACGATGGTGGAGGAGCTCGGAGTCGTGCCGCGCCGGCACATCTGAGGACGCTCAGGCGCGGATGTGCGCGAGCACCTCGGCGCCCGCCAGGTCCTCGGCGACCGGCAGCTCGACGAAGAACGTCGAGCCCTCCCCCTCCTCGGAATCGACCCAGATCCGGCCGTTCATGCGGCGCACAAGCTCGCGGCAGATGTAGAGGCCGAGACCCGTGCCGCCGACGCCCCGGGTCTGGTTCGGGTCGAGCCGGTAGAACTTCTCGAAGATGCGCGCGTGCTCGGACGCGGGGATCCCGATCCCCTCGTCGGTGACGACGAAGCGGATCGTGGCCCCGTTCGGCTCGATCCGGACCGCCACCACGCCGCCGTCCGGCGAGTACTTGACGGCGTTGTCGACGAGGTTGCCGAGCACCTGCCGGACCTTCTCCTCGTCTGCCGCGACGGGCCGGACGCCCGTCGCGGTCTTGATCTCGAAGTCGATGTTGGAGGGCGCGTGCGTGCGAGCCGCGTTGACGACGGAGCTGGCGACAAGCTCGGGCTCGAAGCTCCTGATCGCGAACTCCACCCGCCCCGCCTCGAGCCGGCTTGCCCACAGTACGTCGTCGACGATGTGGCTGAGCCGGTCGGCTTCGTCGTAGACAATCGAGAAGAGGCTGTCCCGGTTCTCGTCGGACAGTGAGTCCGCTCGCTGACGGAGGGTCATGGCGGCGCCGTAGACGGCGGCGAGCGGCGTTCGGAGCTCGTGGGAGACCGTTGCAACGAACTCCGACTGGAGCTGCCGGAGGGTGCGCTCCTCCGTGACGTCGTGGAAGGCGAAGACGGTGCCTCCGCCGAACCGCACCCCGGAGATCAGGAGCCAGGTCTCGCGGCCGCCGACGTCGAGCGGCAGCGTCTCCGGCACGTGGTGCGACGGGGCCGGGAAGTCGCTGACGGGAACCCGCTCCTCGATGCCGGCCCAGCCGGGGACCGTGTCGCCGAGACGAGCGCCGAGGACCAGGCCGGCCCTCACGCCGGTGATCGCCTCCGCCGCAGGGTTCCACAGGCGGACGAATCCATTTCGGTCGACGAGGCAGACGCCTTCGCCGACGTGGTCGAGCACCAGCACGGCGCGCCCTCGCTCCTCCGCGTCGGCGAAGAGGCGGGCGTTGTCGATCGCGGCCGCCGCCCGGCGTCCCAGCTCCTGCGCGAAGGCGAGATCGTCGGGGCCGTACTGCCGCTCCGGCTCTGAGACGATCAACGTCATCGCCCCGAAGATCCGGTCGCGTGAGGCGAGCGGCACGATCATGAAGGAGCGCAGCCCGAGCGACCGGATCGCCTCGAGGTGCTCGTCGTCCCGCGCGACACGGACGAGCATCTCGTCGGAGATCGACTCGGCGAGCTGGGGCTTGCCGGTCTTGATCACCGCGGCGGGGCCGAAGTCGTCCTCCAGCGACGGCGGGAACCGGTCGGCGAGCTCCCGGATCACCCCGGCCTTCGCGGGGTCGATGTGCGCTACGGCGACCCGCGCGAGCGCGCCGTCGTCGTCGAGGAGGTCCACGATCAGCTCGTCCGCGACCTCCGGGACGGCGAGCTCCGTCATCCGCTCCAATGTGGTCGCGTAGTCGAGCGAGGATGCGAGCACCCGGCTTGCCTCGGAGAGGAACGCCAACCGCCGCTGCGCGGCCTCGGCCTCTCCTCGCGCCTCCCGTTCGGCCTCGTAGAGGCGGGACTGCGCGATCGCCATCGCGACGCGGTCGGCGACGAGTTGCACCGTGACGACGTCGTCCGGAGTGAACCGGCGCCGAGTTTTCGTCCCGACGTGGAAGACACCGATCAGCGTGCCGCGGTGCAGAAGCGGCACTCCCAGGAGGGAGCGGAGGCCCTTCTCGCGCAGGAGCGGGTTCACGACCTGGATCTCGTCCAGATCCTCGAGCAGGACCGGCTGCCGCGTCGCCCCCACCCGGCCCGCGAAGCCCTTTCCCATCGGGATCTCGATCCCGACGCCGACCTCCTCCTCGAAGCCCTTGCTCGCTGTCGGGACGAGAACGCCTCTCTGGAGCAGGAGAATCGAAGCCGTCTCGACATCGAGGATCCCTCGAATCCGGTCGAGCAGCTCCTCGAGCAGCACGTCGAGCTCCAGGTGCGAGAGCGCGGTCTCCGTGATCGCCTCGAGCTTGAGGATCCGCGAATCCGACTCCGACTCCGCAACGATCTCGGACCGTGCGGGACGGGTTCGGCCGAGCCGTCTGGCCAGTGCGAGCCTCATCCCCGTCATGGGCTCATCGTATTTTCGTCGTCTACCTGCGCTAGCGGAAGAGGTTCAGCAGCCCGGCGAAGACGTCGGTCGTCGGCGGGACGGCGTTCGGCTGGCGCTGGATCTCGAGCCGCTGGCACGAGTTGAGCGGATCCGCGACTGGGGTCTGGACGGCGTACTGGTCGAAGGGTGGCGTGAGCTTCGCGCCGGCGCGGTCGATCGTCTCCCACGTGCCCTGAAACGCATCGGCGGTCGCAGAGGTCAGGCAAGCGGAGTAGACGAGGGCGGCGGAGGCGACCCCCTGCACGTCCCGCATCTGGCGCTGGAGCGTCTTCACTTGCTTCTGCATCGTCTTGACCTGCCTCTGCAGGGTCTTCACCTGCGCGTTGAGCTTGCGCTGCGACGGCGTCGCCGCCGACGCGGACGCGGCGAACGTCGACGCGGCGAGGACTGCCGCGATCGTCGTCCAGAGTGCGGCTTTCACGAGAGACCTCCTGTAGCGAGAAGAGCAGACCCCAAGCGCCGCCAGTGTACGCGACTAGAAGGTCGGGAACACCTGAATTTCCCGCCACGCAGGCCACGACGGCCCCCAGATCGTTCGGACGCGGAGGTAGCGGACGCCGGCCCAGGGCGAGGCCGGTGTGAACTCGAGTAGCTGGCCGTCGGCAGTCGACTGGAAGATGTGCTGGAGCTCGACGTAGGGGTCGGAGAGGACAGCCTTGCCCTCCACCGTGTGCTCGGCGAGGCCCGACGGAGTCTGGGCGACGACGAGGCGGAGCATCGCAACGTCATACGGCGCCCCGAGGTCGAGCTCGATCCAGCCCCCGGGCGGCCCACCCGCGTTCCAAAGGGTCCCGACCAGACCGTCGACCGCATCCGCGGCAGGCGTTCCGGCGCCGGACGAGGAGGCCGCCGCCGGCTTCCCGAGCGCGATGTTCGGTGAGGAGCAGGGGTTCGGACGCATCGTCGGCGACAGCGCCCGCTGGAGGAGCCCGCCGCCGGCGGCGCCGCTCCAGGCTGCCGGCTCGCCCTGGGGCTGATCGGTCGAGTCCCACGTCCAGAGGAGCCAGCCGTCGAAGCCGGCCGGGCACGACTGGGCCTGCCAGGTCTGGAGCGCCTCGGCCGCCGCGTACAGCGCCGAGTACGCCGCAGTCGGCGCGCCGGTCTCCGCCATCACGACCGGCTTCGGCGTAACCGTCGGGAGCTCGTAGGCGGTCACCGCGTCGGCGAGCGTCAGCCCGAGGCCGGGGTACGCCTGGAGGCTGACGAAGTCGAGCGACGAGTCGTCGAGCACGTCGCGCAGCCGGGAGGCCCGTGGCGCCTGCGGGAGGTCGAACCCGAGCGAGACGAGCGCAGTCGGGTCGACCGCTTTCACGGCAGCCCGGACGTGATCGGCCCAGTAGGTGAGGCTCTCGTCCATCAGCGCCTGCCGGCGGGCGGCGACGGCGAGGTCGTAGGTTTGCCCGTTCACCGCTGTCACTGTCCCTGAGGCGAGCGAGAGCGGCGCCTGGTCCGTCCGGAACGTCGACCGCCGCCGCAGCTCGTACGAGAGAATCGTCTCCCGAAGTTCCGGCTGCGCGGTCAGCCGGAGCACGAGCGCCCGCCAGAAGTCCTCGTTGCCGCTGACCCCTCCTGCGGTGAGGAAGTCGAGGTTCTCGCCCGCGAACTGAGCGCAGCACGCAGAGGCGACAGCGGCAGCGTATGAGGTTCCGGCCGGAACGCCGCCCGCGACGAGGATCACCTGGATCCCCTTCGCCCTCGCCTTGCCGAGGAAGTTCACGACGTTGGCGACATAGCCATCAGAGAGATCGTCCGCGGTCGACGCGTCGCCGAGGCATCCCGTGGCACAGGCGCCGTTGAGGAAGACCCTGACGGCGTTGTAGCCGCCGCTGGCCAGGCCGCCGAGCACTTGGTCGGCGGCAGCCCCGTCGTAGCTCCCGACGTTGAAGGTGACGTCCTGCGTCGTGGACTCTCCGGCCGGAACGCCGAAGCGTGCGTAGTTCGCGCCGCGTGCGACGAAGGTCGGACCGCTCGGCAGGCGGTAGAGCTCGCCAGAGCCGCCCGCAACCCGAACCCCGATTCGGTGGACGTTCGCCGGCGGAGGTGCGGGCGGCGGCGGAGGTGGCGGTGGCGGAGGAGCCGGCGGCGGGGGCGGCGGCTGGGGCTGGGGCTGCGGCGGGTTCGGCCGCGCCGGGCCCGCGTTGCCGGCGACGCGAAGCGTGCCGGTACGGACGCTCCGCGGCCTGCCCCTGGCGGTGCAGGTGAAGCGGTACGTCCTTCCTTTGGCGAGCCGTGCGCGCAGCGTT
>DATDKA010000065.1:0-22738 GCA_036520235.1 Gaiellaceae bacterium | reverse complement strand
CCACGACGACGGGTGGCCGCTCCAGCCCGACGTCGCCGTCGACCCTCAGCGCGCGCCGCGCCGCCTCCAGGCCCAGGCCGGGGTCGAGCTCCGGCGCTGACCCGCGCGCCTCCGGCGCCAGGCTCTCGACCCGAGCTGCCGCCTCCTGCACGCGCTCCTCCGAGAGCCGGCCCGCCGAAACCGCATCCACGATCGAGCCGTGCACCGCCTCCGGCTGGAGATCGTGGCCCAGGCACAGTGCGTCCGCGCCCGCGGCGAGCGACTGCACCGCCCCCTCCTCGGCGCCGACCGTCCCGCTGACCGCCCGCATTTCGAGCGCGTCCGAGACGACGACGCCGTCGAACCCGAGCTCGCCCCGGAGCAGTCCCGTCAGGAGCTCGCGGCTGAGGGTCGCCGGCACCTCTTCCAGCCCGGCGACGCGGATGTGCGCTGTCATCACCGCTCGCACGCCGGCCTCGATCGCCGCGCGGAACGGGAGGAGCGCCCCAGCCATCGCCGCCTCGTCGCGCTCGACCGTCGGCAGCGCGAGGTGCGAGTCTTCGACGGTGTCGCCGTGGCCCGGGAAGTGCTTCGCGCAGGCGGCGACGCCGCTCGACTGCAGCCCCGCCACGAAGGACGCGACGTGCCGCGCCACGAGCTCGGGATCGGCCCCGAACGAGCGGACGCCGACGATCGGGTTCGCCGGATTGACGTTCACGTCGGCGACCGGCGCGAGGTCGAGGTTCACGCCCACGGCACGGAGCTCGGCCCCGATCGCCGCGGCGACGCGCTCGGTCAGGGCCCTGTCGTCGACGACCCCGAGCGCCCAGTTACCGGGGTACGAGCTGCCTGCCCGTGCCTCGAGGCGGGTGACGTCGCCGCCCTCCTCGTCGATCGAGATCACGAGCCTGGGCCGGCGCGCCTCCAGCTCCGACGTCAGCCGGGCGAGCTGGTCAGGGCTCTCGACGTTCCAGGCGAAGAGGCAAACGCCGCCGAGCCCCAGGTCGAGCCAGCGGTGGAGCGAGGCGGGGACGGTCGTCCCCTGGAACCCGGCGAGCAGCGTCCCGGCGGCGAGCCGGTCGAGCTCCGCCGTCACCCCCGCACGGCGCCCGCGGTGAGGCCGAACGTGATCTTGCGGTGGACGAGCATGAAGAAGACCACCACCGGCAGCGCCGTCAGGGTTGCCGCCGCCATCAGCGGACCCCAGTCGGTGCCGCGCTGCGTGGTGAAGTCGGCGAGCCAGACCGTGATCGTCTGCTTCTCGGGATCGTTCAAGAACACGTACGCGATCAGGTACTCGTTCCAGGCCTGGATGAAGGCGAAGATCGACGTCGCGACCATCCCGGGAGCGATCAGCGGCAGCAGAATCCGCACGAACGCGCCGAACCGCGTGCTGCCGTCGACCATCGCCGCCTCCTCCAGCTCCTTCGGGATGCCGAGCATGAACCCGCGCAGCGTCCAGACCGTGAAGGGGAGCACGAAGGTCAGGTAGGTGATGATCACACCGCTCAGCTGGTTGACGAGACCGGCCCTGCTCAGCTGGATGTAGAGGGGGATGATCAGCGCGTTCAGCGGCACCATCTGCACGCCGAGGATCAGGACGATGAACGCGCCGCGACCGTAGAAGCGGAACTTCGCCAGCGCCAGCGCGGCGAGGAAGGCCACCACGAGCGAGACGAGGACGACGGCCGTGACGATGATCAGGCTGTTCCGGACGACGTCCCAGAAGTAGTCGCGGTGGATCGCATCGGAGAAGTTCGAGAGCGTCGCCGGGTGCGGGACGAACTGCGGCGTGTCGGCGAGGATGTTCCGCCCCTCCTTGAACGCCGTCGAGATCATCCAGTAGACCGGGAAGATCATCACGAGGAACACGAGGAGGCCGAGGGCGTTCCAGCCGATCCGGCCGAGCGTGCGGCGGCTCACCGGGTCTCCCCCATCCGGATCATCTGTCGGAGGTAGACGAAGGTCGCGAGGAACATGACCGCGACCATGACCACCGCGATCGCGGCGCCGAACCCGTACTCCCCGAGCTTGAACGCCTCGAAGAACGAGTAGACGCTCATCAGCCAGTAGCTCTCCTCGGGCTCGCTCCCCCGGATCAGCCAGACCTGGTTGAAGACCTGGAAGTCCCAGATGATCGAGAGGCTGGTGAGGATCACGAAGATCGGCAGCAGCAGCGGGAACGTGATGTCCTTGAACGCCCGCCACCGCCGGGCGCCGTCGATCTCGGCCGCCTCGAGGAGCTCGGCCGGCACCTGCGAGAGGCCCGCGTAGATCGTGATCGCCACGAACGGGATCGCGGCCCAGACGACGAGCGCCGTGATCACGACGAACCCCGTCGTCGGGTTGGCGAACCAGTCCTTGTTGATGAAATCGCCGAGGTGCAGCTTCGTCAGCGTCCAGTTCAGGACGCCGAACTCGTAGTCGACCATCCACCGGAAGATGTTCACGGCGACGACCACCGGCGTCGCCCAGACGAGGACGAGGCCCGTCGAGAGCAGCAGGCGCATGAACCGCCCGAGCTTCGTCAGCAGGAGCGCGATCAGCGTCCCGAAGATCATCGTCAGGCCGACGTTGACGACCGTGAAGACGATCGTCCGGACGAGGACGGTCCAGAACTGGTGGTCGTGGAAGAGCCGCGTGTAGTTGTCGAGGCCGATCCACGTGCCCTTCTTCGTGATCAGCTCGGCGAGGCCGAACTGCTCGAAGGAGAGGCGCCCGACGAGGTAGAGCGGATAGCCGAGCACCGCGATGATGACGAGCGCCGCGGGGGCCAGAAGCAGGTACGGCGCGAGCGCATGGAACGTGCGCTCCGCCGCGGCACGGGGCCGCCGCCGGGCCACTTGGGGCCCAGCGGCGGCGACCGCGGAGGCCGGGAAGCCGGCTTCGCCTCCCGGCCCGGAGCTCACGTCACGGGCTGATTGAGGATCTTCGTGATCTGGTCACTGGCGCTCTTCGCCGCCTTGGCGACGGACTGACGCCCGGTGACGATCGCCTGAACCAGGTTCTTCAGCACACGTGCATTTTCGACCTTCACCCAGTTGGGTGCAGTCGGGACGAACCAGCTGTACTTCGACGCGTTCGTGAACGGCGCCAGCTGCGGGTTCCTCGCATTGACCGAAGCGAGGGTCGTGGTGTTCGGGATCTGCTTGCCGATCGTCGCGATCTTCCGCATCGAGGACGCGCTCGTGAAGATCCGGATCCAGTCGTAGGCGAGCGCCTTGTTCTTGCTCGTCACCGGAACCGCGACGTCAGAGCCGCCGAGGAAGGTCGGCATGTACTTGCCGGCGATGTGGCTCGGCATCGGATACGCGCCGATCTTGTCCTTGAGGGACGGGTCCCCGACCTTCTCGTCGAGTGCGTACGGCCACTCCCAGCCGTTGCCGATGAACGAGCCGACACGGCCCTTCGAGAAGACGAGCGCCTGCTGCGGGTTGGCCTCGTCGGTCGTCTTGCTGGCCCGCGAGAGCGCCCGGACCGTCGCCTTCATCTGCGTCAGGCCCTTGATCGCCTGCGGCGAGGTCAGCGTGCCCTGCCACTTGCCGTTCTTGAGCTGGGCGATCTTGCCGCCGTAGTCGTAGACGAAGGACATGGCGGCGTACCAGTACTGACCCGGGAAGTAGAGCGCGGAGTAGTTCTGCTGCTTCCCATACTTCTTCATCAGCTTGCGGCCGGCCGCCTGGAACTGCGCCAGGCTCTTCGGAGCGCTCTTGACGCCCGCGGCCTTGTACTGGTCCTTTCGGTAGATGACGGCCCGCGCTCCCGCGTAATACGGAACGCAGTAGAGCTTGCCCCGGTAGGTGCACGAGTCCTTGAGCGCACCCAGCCAGGTCTTGGAGTTCGGGAACGACTTGGTCTGCGCCGTGAGGTCCTGCAGGAGCCGCCCCGCCATGTAGCGGGTCGTCTCCGTGTTGCCGAACTCGATCACGTCGGGCGCCGTACCGCCGGCGAGCGCCGCGTCGAACTTCGTCAGGTGGTCGCCCCAGCCCTGGTACTGCACGTCGACCTCGACGCCAGGGTGCTTCGCCTTGAAGGCGTCGTTCGTGGAGGTGACCATCTGCTCCCAGCCGTTCTTGGCGTCGTTCTGGAGCCAGATGACAACCTTCGTCGCCGACTGACGCTTGGGACTGGAGGAGCTCGTGGATGCTGCCACGGCAGAGATGAGCAGCGCCGCAGCGAGCGCGAGGGCTCCTCCGATGGTGAGTCGCTTCATTCAGATACCCCCAGTACGTTGCGGCGGCCATTGACCCGATCTCCCCTGGTGGCCTGGGGCCGGAAAGTTCTCGCCGCCAAGTGGTTCATACCAGTTGGCCACACGGCGAGACACTGGCATAAACCAGCGAGCGTGTCAACCCAGATGGAGACATTTTCGTTTACCGGCCGACGGCCGCCACGGCGGCGGCTCGGCGGGGTTCCTGCGGACGCGTCAGCTCGCTGACGAGCCGGTAGCGGTCGCCGCGGTAGATCGAGCGGACGTACTCGACGATCGTCCCGTCTGCGGCGCGCGTGGTGCGCTCGAACAAGAACGCAGGCGAGTGGAGCGGGACGCCCAGGGCTGCCGACTCCTCCTCGTTGGTGACAGTGGGCTCGATCGCCTGCGTGCCCCCGACGACGACGATTCCGTGCTCGTCCTCGAGGAGCTCGTAGAACGACCGCCGCTCGAGATCCTTCGCCGAAAGTCCCGGCACGCGCGATTCGGCGACGTGCAGCGTCTCGATCGCCATCGTCTCTCGATCCGCATAGCGGAGCCGTTTCACGACCACGATCGACTCCGACGGCGAGACGTGGAGGAGCCGCCCGAGGCGGGCTCCCGCGGGGACGGTCTTGAGCTCGAGCGTCTTGCTCGAAGGCGTCATCCCGCGCCGGCGCATGTCCTCGGTGAACGACGTCATCGTCAGCTCCTGCGCGATCTTCGGCTCGGAGACGAAGGTGCCGGCGCCCTGCCTGCGCTCGAGGAAGCCCTCGCGCACGAGGTCGTCGAGGGCGGCGCGGACGGTCAGCCGTGACACGCCGAGATCGCCGGTGAGCTGGCGCTCGGAGGGGATCGCCTCCCCCACGCCCAGGCGCTCGATCAGGTCGAGCACGCGCTCGCGGGTCTCGCTCTGCTTCGTCATTCGCTGCCGGCGAGAATAGTGGTCAAGTCCATCGGCACCGCCGGCTCGGCTGCGGCGAGCAGCGTCGCCCCCGACTTCGGGTCGAAGAAGTGAAACTCGGACGGGTCGACGGCGAGCGTGAGCTGCTCGCCGACCGTCGCGCGAGTCTTGGGGTCGAGTCGCGCGCTGAACAGCGCCGTCGGCTCAGCGAGGAGCGTGGCGTCGTCGCCGGCCTCCAGCAGCTCGGCCGTGATGCGCGGCGCGTCGACGCGGAAGAGGGCGAAGGAGTCGGCGCCGAGCTCTTCGAGCACCACGACCGTGACATCCACGGTCGGCAGCTCGCCGGCGGCGAACCTGGCGTCCTCGAACGCCTCGGGCCGGATGCCGAGCACGACGTCCCTCACCGAGGCGGCAGGACGCCGGACCGAGTCGAGTGGCACGCGGAACTGGCCGAAAACGACGTCGTTGCCGTCGATTCGCGCCTCGACGAGATTCATCGCCGGCGAGCCGATGAAGGCCGCCACGAACAGGTCCTGGGGCTCCTCGTAGAGCCGCTGCGGCCGGTCGACCTGCAGGATCCGCCCGTCGCGCATCACGGCGACACGCTGGCCGAGCGTCATCGCCTCGACCTGGTCGTGCGTCACGTAGACGGACGTCACCTCGAGCCGCGCATGCAGCTCGGAGAGCGAAGCGCGCATGCCGACGCGCAGCTTGGCGTCGAGGTTCGAGAGCGGCTCGTCCATGAGGAAGGCACGCGGCTTGCGGACGATCGCCCTCCCCATCGCGACGCGCTGCCGTTGGCCGCCGGAGAGCTGGGCCGGCCTTCGGTCGAGGAGCTCGCTCAGGCCGAGCAGCGCGGCGACCTCCTCGACGCGTTTGCGAATCTCCGCCTTCGACGTCCGCCGCACCTTCAGGCCGTAGCCGAGGTTTTGCCGGACGTTCATGTGCGGGTAGAGCGCGTAGCTCTGGAACACCATCGCGACGTCGCGCTTGCGCGGCGGACGGTCGGTCACGTCCTGCCCGTCGATCGCGATCCGCCCGGCCGTCACCTGCTCCAGGCCGGCGATCAGGCGCAGGAGCGTGGTCTTGCCGCAGCCGGAGGGCCCGACGAGCACCATGAACTCGCCGTCGTCGATCGTCAGGCTCAGGTCGCGGACGGCGATGTAGCCGTTCGGAAACGACTTCGTGACGCCGTCGATCGAGATCCCGGCCACTGGGCTGCGACAATACCACCGTCGCCCGGCTATGAAAAGAGTGGTATTGACCACCGGGGTGAAGTCTGCGTACACTGCGACGACGTGGCGGACGGCGCCCGCACCCGATCTCCCGAGAACCTCGATCGGCTCGTCACCGAGGCGGGCGGCGCCGCGGACAGGGCGTACGAAGAACGGTCGACGGCGGAGCTGCTCGAATTGATGAGCGCCGCGGACGAGGAGGTGCCTCAAGCCGTCCGGCGGCAGCGCGAAGCCGTTGCCCGGGCGATCGACGCGATCGTCGAGCGCCTCAGGGCCGGCGGCCGCCTGATCTACGCCGGAGCCGGGACCTCCGGCGGGCTCGCCGCCCTCGACGCCAGGGAGTGCGAGACCACTTTCTCGACCGCGCCGGGCCAGGTCGCCGCCGTCGTGGCCGCCGATCCAGCCGCCGAGGACGACCGTGACGCGGGCGCCTCCGAGCTCCAGGCGCTGAACGTCTCCCACGCCGACGCCGTGGTCGGGATCAGCGCTAGCGGCCGAACCCCGTTCGTCGTCGGAGCGCTGGAGCGGGCCGCCGATGCTGGCGCGCTGACGGTCGCCCTCGTCTCGAGCAACGCGTCGCAGCTCGCCGACATCGCCGACCTCGAGATCGCCGTCGTCACAGGGCCGGAGTTCATCGCCGGCTCGACGCGGCTCAAGGCCGGTTCCGCGCAGAAGCTCGTCCTCAACTCGATCTCGACGGTCTCGATGATCCGGCTGGGCAAGACCTTCGGGAACCTGATGGTCGACGTCGCCGCCGCGAACGAGAAGCTGCGCGCGCGCGTCCACCGGATCGTGCGAACGGCAACGGGAGCCCCGTCCGAGGAGGTCGACGGCGCGCTCGAGGCGGCTGACGGAGACGCGAAGGTCGCGATCCTCGCGCTTCTGGCCGGGGTGGACGCGGCGACGGCGCGCGCACGACTGGAGCAGGCGGACGGAAACGTCCGGCTGGCGCTCCGGGCGTGAGGCTCGGCGTCGAGGCCGCCCTCGTCGACGGCGCCCTCGTGCCCGGCGACGTCGAGGTCACGGATGGACGCATCGCCGGCGTCGGCCTTGCGCGGCGGAACGGTCACGGAATCGCGGCACCGGGCTTCATCGACCTCCAGGTCAACGGCTTCGGCGGTGTGGACTTCCTCGACTCCGATGCGGCCGGCTACCGCCGCGCCGGCGAGGCGCTGCTCGAGACCGGCGTCACCGCCTACCTCCCCACCTTCATCACCACGCCCGAGGAGCAGCTCCTCGCGGCGATCGACGAAGTTCCGGCGACGGGCGACGGACCGCGGATCCTCGGGATCCACCTGGAGGGCCCGTTCCTCGCCGCCGGCCGTCTCGGCACGCACCCTCCCCTGGCGCGCCGGGAGCCTGATCCGGCCCTGCTCGAGCGACTGCTCGGCTCGGGACGGATCCGACTCGTGACTCTCGCGCCGGAGCTCGAGGGGGCCGATGCGCTCATCGACCTCCTGCTCCGGCGCGGCGTCACCGTGTCGGCCGGGCACACCGACGCCACGGCGGAGGAGGCGAACCGCGCCTTCAAGCGAGGCGTCCACACGGTTACCCACCTCTTCAACGCAATGCGCCCGCTCCGTCACCGTGACCCGGGCATCGCGGGCGCAGCACTTGCCCGGGAGGACGTCGTCGTCCAGATCATCCTCGACGGCGTCCACCTGGCGCCGGAGACCGCCGCGCTCGTCTGGCGTGCCGCCGCGGGACGCGTCGCCCTCGTCACCGACGCGGTCTCCGGCGCGGGGGTCCAGGACGGCTCCTACAGCCTCGGCGGCTTCGAGGTGAAGATCCGCGACGGCGTCGCGCGAGGGCCCGACGGGCAGCTCGCCGGCAGCGTCCTGACGATGATCGAGGCCGTGCGGAACCTGCACGCGCTCGGCGTGCCGCTGGGCGACGCGCTCGCCGCGGCCTCGACGGTCCCTGCGGGCGTCCTCGGCCTCACCGACGCCGGAATCCTCGCGCCCGGCGCGCCCGCGGACATCGTCGTCGTCGACGACGAGCTCCAGATCGAGCGCGTGCTCGTCGGCGGGCAGGAACGCGTCGTTGCCTGAAGCGGTCGAAGCTGAACCGCCCCCGGAAGCCGGCACCCGGTTCCTGGCCGAGATCCGCGAGCAACCGGCGGCGCTGCTGCGGTTGCTCGAGCACGAAGCCGACTTCGCGCGCGTCGCCGAGCTGATGCACCGCCGGGACGCGACGACCGTCCGAATGGTCGGGCACGGCTCCTCGGACAATGCCGCCTCCTACGGCGTGTACGCGTTCGGCCTCCGGCCGCACTGGACCGCCTTTCGCGACTCGATCTCACTGTCCGTCAACTACGGGATGTCGCTCGAGATGAGCGGGACGACCGCGATCGGGCTTTCCCAGTCCGGCCGCACGCCGGACGTGGTCGCCTACATCGAAGGCGCGAGGGCGAACGGCGCCTTCACGGTCGCCCTCACGAACGAGCCCCGCTCGGAGCTGGCACAGGCGGCGGAGGCGGTTCTGCCGCTCGCCGCCGGCCCCGAGCAGGCAGTGGCGGCGACGAAGACCTATTCGAACCAGGTCGCGGCGCTCGGCCTCCTCGCCTCCCACGCGGCTGGCAGGGGCCCTCGCTTCTCCGCCGGAATCCGCCTGGTGGCCGAGGAGCTGGCCGCCCTCCTGCCCCTGCTCGAGCGGCGCGTCCTCCCGGTCGCCTCCGCCTTCGCCTTCACGGGCCGGATGTTCGTGGTCGGCCGCGGCCCCGAGTTCGCCACGGCGCGCGAGATCGCGCTGAAGCTCCTGGAGACGACGCGCATCGCCGCGGAGCCGCTGACCGCAACAGACCTGGCCCACGGGCCGGTCGCGGCGCTCGACCCGCTCTTCCCGGTCTGGGCGATCGCCTCCGACGACGAGACATTGCCCGCTGTCGTCGAGGCGGCGCGGCGGTCACGCGAGGCCGGCGCGGCGCTGATCGCGAGCGGCTCGGCCGCGGCCTCGGTGCCGGACGCAGCCTTCTCGCTGCCCCTGCCGAACCTCGGCTCACACCTCCTTGCACCGCTGCTCTCGGTCGTCCCGGGCCAGCTCTTCGCGTGGGCGCTCGCCCGGGCGCGAGGCCTGGACCCGGATCGTCCGCGGGGCCTCAGCAAGGTCACGCTCGCCCGCTGACCCGTTTCCCCCGCTGCTGCGTGGGAACAAGGCGGGCGACATCGATCCGAGGAGGCTTCGGATGCCGAGCAAGAAGGCGAACGTCAAGAACGAGAAGCAGTACGAGGCGCTGAAGGACAAGGGCATGTCGAAGGAGCGCGCGGCGAAGATCGCCAACTCGTCGGGCGCCTCGAGCCGCGGCGGGAAGAAGTCCAACTCGTCGTCGTCCCGGTCGAGCGCGAAGCAGGGCGGCACGACGGCCCAGAAGAAGGCAGCGGGCCGCAAGGGCGGCCGGGCCTCGGCGAAGAAGAGCTAGAGCCTGAAGGCAAGTTCCCCTAACCGGCGGTAGCCCGCGATGGAGGGGTGGTCGCCGTCGTCCGTCCACTCAGAGCGCATCCGGCCCGGGCGCTCGGGATCCTCGAGCGTGTCGTGGAAGGGCAGGACGGCGACCGACTCCGCCGCGGCGAGCTCGCGGATCAGCTCGTTGAGTCGCCGGATCTCGGGCTCGGCCGCCGGATAGCCGTTGTTCCACGGCAGTACGTCGACCGTGATCACCCGCTGAACGAGCTCGTTGCCGCGCCCGATCATCGCGCGGAGCTCGTCGGCCGCCTCGACGACCGACCGCCCCTGCGCGATGTCGTTGATCCCGCCCTGGACGATCAGGACGTCCGCGCCGTGAGCGCACTCCTCGAGCCTCTCCGCGATCTGATCCGTCCGCTCGCCGTAGACCCCGGACACGCGGAACTCGAGGCTCGGATCGGCCCGAGCGGCCCAGTACTGCCACGAGCTGCGTGGATTGCCGCCCTTCGTCCGGTGGAGGAGCGGAGAGCCCTCGGTGATCGAGTCGCCGAGGGTGGCCACGATCATCCCGTGAGCGGCTTCAGGATCGAGACCGCCTCACGCACGTAGGCAGGCCCGCCGTACGCGTGGACGGGGTGCGGCGGGAGCTCGTGCTCCTCGATCCGGCCGCCGCGCCTGAGATAGAGCGTCGGGTGGATCACGGCGCGCGGATCCATCTCGATCGCGGCAGCCACCGCGTCCGGACCGCCCGAATCCAGGAAGTGCTCGAGCGGCACGATCCCCTCGTCCCGAAGCGCGCCGTCTGCGGAGACGACCCGCGCGAGGAAGTTCTTCTGGATCCAGAGTTCCGGCGCGTGCGACAGCTCGCCCAGGAGGTAGTCGACGAGTGCGCCGGGCTCGATCGCCGGGCGCTCTCGGGCGCTCCCGAGGCGATCCGCTAGATGGTGCGCGAGGACGCGCGCGTTGTAGCGGAACCCGTTCACGGAGGTCGAGTTCGGGCCGACGCCGTGCTTCCGCATGCCCTTCGAGCCCTGCGTGACGTTTCCCGCGAAGAACACGCCCGGCGCCGAGAGGCTCTCGAAAAACGGCGACTGCGCCGGCACGCGGTCGTTCAGCACCGTTGTGACCCCGAGCTCTCGCAGGTCCTGCAGCGGCGCCTTGAACCCGGTCGCCAGGATCACCTCGTCGGCGTCGAACACGAGCCGGCCAGGCCGTGTCGTCCCCTCCGCGACGACCCGCCGCTCGCCGTTCGACCGTTCGATCTGCTCGATCGCGCCGTCGACGACGAACGTGCCGGCGCCGCCGCGCACGTACTCCTCGTAGGGCTGGAGGTACCGGAGGCGGAGGGGCGAGTGCGGCAGGGTGTCGAGCTGGACCGGCCTGGGCGACACGAGCACGAGCTCGCGCGCCCATGGGAGCAGGCCGCTCCCGAGCTCGAAGCCCGAGTTGCGCTTGCCGATGATCACCACCCGCTTGTCCCGGTAGGCGCCCGGTGGCTTCGTCTGCACGTAGTGGGTTGCGTGCTCCGCGCCGGGAATCGTCGGTGTCCACGGCTCAGTCACGCCCAGCGCGAAGACCGCGAAGCGGCAGCGGTACTCGCCGTCGGTGGTCTCGACGACGAGCCGGCCGTCGTCCTCGCGCCGCGTCCCCGACCAGCTGCACCCGTAGCGAACCGCCACGCCGGCACGCTCGACGAACGCCACGAGCGCAGCCTCCATCTCGGCCCGAGACGGAACGTCGAACGTCCGGTCCATGAAGCTCGGCGCGAGCCCTCTCGCCTCGGGCGTCTCGCCGACGAGGCTGTTGTGGTCGTACCACTCGTACTCGCGCGACTGCCGGTCGACTGGGGCATCGGGCTTCGTCCAGCTGATCAGCCGCTCGAAGATCGGGAAACGCCGGAACATCCCGCCGGGCGAGTCGTCCCGCGAGAGCACCGCGTGCCGGACGCCGAGCGAGGAGAGGGTGTGGCTCGTCTGCAGGCCGCCCGGTCCGCTCCCGACGACGAGGACGTCGTAGTCCCCGGGCGGGAACGGGCGGTCTACGACTTCCATTCGGTGGTGATCCTCAGCCGGCGCGCCTCGGCCTGGAGCATCCGGTACATCACCTTCGGGAACTCGACCAGGAACGGCTCGACCTCGGGGCCCGGAATCTCGAGGCAGCGGAGCATCGTCCCGGCCTCCACGTCCGCGTTCGGGAGCTCACCCGTGAGGACGCTGATCTCGCCGAAGACCTCGCCAGGATGGAAACGCGCGCGGTCGATCCCGTCGATCCGGATCACAGCCTCGCCCTCGAGGATCACGTAGAGGGCGCCGCCGCTGAGCCCGGTGCGGATCACACGCTGCCCCTCGGCGAAGACCTCCTCGTCGAACCGATGCGCGATCGACTCGAGCTGCGCAGTCGTCAGGTCAGCGAAGAGCGCAAGCCGCCCCAGGCTCGTGACCATGTCCGGGCGCGCCGCTTCCACCAGTCGGAGAGCCTACTTCTCTGCCAGCGCGGGCTCCTGCCGAGGCGCCGGCTCCGCCGTCGGCCTGCTGACCATCAGTGCGACGCCGAGGACGATCCCGGCCGCTGCGACGAGCGTCCGGCCGCTGATCACCTCGTCGTTGAACGCCCAGCCGAGGAAGAGCGCTACGACCGGGTTCACGTATGCGTAGGTGGAGACGGTCGAGGCCGGCGCGTTCTTCAGCAGCCAGACGTAGGCGATGAACCCGACGAGGGACCCGACGACGACCATGTACAGGGTCGCAGCGAGCGCGTCTCGCGTCAGGTGGACATCGTCGAGCTCCCCGGTCACCCCGGCCGTCAGGAACAGGAGCGTCCCGCCGCAGAGCATCCCCATCGCCGCCGCGAGCAGCGTGTCCTTGGGGAGCGGCAGCTTCCGCGACCAGAGCGAGCCGGCGGCCCAGGTGAAGGCTCCGATCACGATCACGAGCGCGCCGAGCGGCTTCGCGCCCCGTTCACCCGTCGGGTCGACGAGCAGCGCGAGGCCCGCAAAGCCGAGCACGAGCCCGACCAGCGCCCTGCCGCCGAGCCGCTCGCCGAAGAAGAGCCAGGCGAGAATGGCGAACCAGAGCGGAATCGTCCCGACGAGGAGGGCGGCGATGCCGGACGGAACTTCCTGCTGCGCCCACGCGAGGCCGCCGTGGCTGACGAGGAAGAGACAGCCGCCGAAGATCACCGCCGCGCCCCACTGCCGCCAGCCCAGCTCGAGCGGGCCTTTCCGCCGGAACCACACCCAGGCAAGGAGAAGCGACCCCGCGATCAGGTGGCGGAACGACATCGCGAAGAACGGCGGCAGATCCCGAACCACCACCGCGATCGCGAGGAACGTGGAGCCCCAGACGATGTAGATCGTCCCGAGCGCGATCCAGACCCGCATCTTCATTCCAACGTCCTCTTCTGCTCACGTATGCCCTGCGCGACACGTCGCAGTGCTACAACCAGGTTCGTGCGGAGGCGCACGGGAAATAGGCCCGACGAGGCCGGCGAGACGCTCGATCCGGCGGTGCTCGAGCAGCGGCGGCGCGAGCATGCGGAGGGCCTGCACGAGATTGCCCAGGCGAAGCTCCAGCTCCGTGAGGCCGCGAAGCGGATGGCAGAGCGCGAACGGAAGCTCGCAGAGCGGGAGGAGCACCTCGAGGACCGAGTTCGGCGGATCTCGCGCAAGCTCGAGGCGCGGCGCGACCGACAACACAGGCTGGACGCTCTGCGCGGCCGGTTTGCCGAGCGCGAGCTGCTGAAGGGCAAGCACGAGCGCAAGGAGTCGCAGCTTGCCCGAGGCGAGGCGCGGCTGGAGCGGCTCCAGGGCGACGCGGAGCATCGCATGGAGGAGCTTCGGACGAAGTCGGCCGACGTCGAGCGCCGATCCCGCGACCTCGCGACGCGGGAGTCGGAGCTCGACCGGCAGGCGGCAGACCTCGACGCCGCCCGGGCGCAGACGACGCAGCTGCAGGCCGAGCTCGATGCGCGCGCCGCGAAGCTCGAGCGCCGGGAGCGGGAGCTCGCCGAGCTCGAGTCCCGAGAGCAGGCGATCGTCGAGTCGGAGGCGACGCTCGCCGCACGCATCCAGGAGCTCGACCGGCGCGAGAAGAAGTTGAAGCGGGAGGCCGAGCGGCAGGAGCAGACGGCGGAGCGCCTCGACAAGCACACGCACGATCTGACGGAGCGCGAGCGGGCCCTCGCGAGGCTGGGGCAGTCGCTCCTCTCGCGGCGAAGCGAGAACGGGGCGGGAGAGCCCGAGCCCCAACCCGTCGCCCCGCCGCCACGCGAAAGCTCGTTCACGGACGGCCTGGAGGCGCTCAGCGCCGCGGCCAAGTCGGTCCGACCCCGCGACTAGGTTCACGAGCGATGAGAGTCATGTTCGGGCTCTACCTCGCCGTCGTCGCGGCCGGCCTGACCCTCTACATCACGCTCGCGATCCTGGGCTACTGATGCGGTTCCTCCGCGAGAACTCGCTCTCGATCGCGTTCGGGCTGCTCTTCCTCGCCTCCTTGCTCGGACAGTCGATCGCGGGCTGGTACGACGAGAAGGAGCTGCTGACCGAGCACCACGAGGCGACCGTCTCGTACGTCGGGTACGTCTTCTCCTCGAGCTTCGGCGTCGACGTGCTGGAGAACTGGCAGTCGGAGTACCTGCAGTTCTCGCTCTTCATCCTTGCCACGATCTGGCTCTACCAGCGGGGCTCGAACGAGTCGAAGCAGGCAGAGGAGCTGGGGCTCGAGAGCGACGAGCGGCAGAAGGTGGAAGGCCGGCCCAAGGACTGGCGGTACTACCTCTACTCCAACTCGCTCCTGCTCGTGATGGCCGTGATCTTCGTGGCCTCCTGGCTCGGACAGGGAGTCGCCGGCTGGCGCAACTACAACGAGGATCAGGAGCTCCACGACGAGCCTGAGGTCTCGTACGTGGGCTACCTCGGCCGGGCGGAATTCTGGAACCGGACGTTCCAGAACTGGCAGTCGGAGTTCCTCGCCGTCGGCTCGATCGCGGTCTTCACGATCTACCTGCGCCAGCGCGGCTCGCCCGAGTCGAAGCCGGTCGGCGCCCGCCACGACGAGACCGGCGCTGAGGGCTAGAACATCATGAGGGCCGCACGTGGCGGCCCTCATGCGGACGCGTACGAGTGGAGAAGTCGTGCCGCGCGGGACCGCACTCCCTGTCGCGAACCTCCGGTAGAGGAGACCCCTCCCCGGGCGTCCAGGTGATCCGTTCCCACCGTGTCGAGGGACAAACCTCTCGGCAGGGGCAAGTAACAACTTGTTACTAGGAGCGAGAGGCCTCGCGAAGGTCGTGGGCGAGGTTCGCGGTCGTGAGGTCGGCGCCCGAGTTGAGCGTCGAGCGCCAGCGGCCCTCCGTGTCGTAGATCCGAACCGGCGCTGAGTGGATGTTCGAGCTCCCGCTGTCCACGGCTGGGAGGACGGCGAACGCCTTCCACACCGGCCGGAGGTCAGCCGGCGACCCATCCAGGTAGCGCAGCTCCTTCCTGGCGTGGAACCGCCGGAGGAAGGTCTCGATCCGCTCCGGCGTGTCACGCACGGGGTCGACGGTGATCGCAACGGCTTCGACGTCGCCGCCGCCGAGCGTCCGCACCGCCTGGCCCAGCTGCGCGGCGATGATCGGGCAGGCCTCGGTGCACTCCGCGTCGAGGAACGTGACCGCGACCGCCTTCCCGCGCAGCCCCTGGGAGCTGACCTCGCGACCGTCCTGATCCCGTAGCTGGAAGGACGGCAGGGTGAGCCCGTCCGGAGGCTGGCTGCCGCGGAAGTCGGCAGCGGTGCCGCCGCGGGTCACGAGCAGCCCGAGCGTCACCGCGAGCACCGCGGCGAGCCCGCCCAGAACGGCCAACAGCTTCACGCCTCGAAAGTAGCTAGCGCAGATGCCCGACGGTGATCGTGACCGTCGAGCCCGACTTAGCGGTGGTGCCCCCGCCGGGGCTCTGGCGGATGACAAGCCCGTCCTGAGACGCGTCGGCAACGGTCTGCTCCACCACGCGGACACGTAAGCCGGCGCCCTCGAGCGTTGATGTCGCCGTCGCTTCGTCCTCGCCGACGGTGTCGGGAACCGTCGCACTGGTGGCCGGCGTTGTCGTCGTAGTGGTCACGACCGTCGTGGACGTGCTGGTCTGGCCCCGGGAGACGTTGATGCGGACGACCCGGTTGCGGGCCGCCGTCGTCCCGCCCTGCGGTGCCTGCTCGATGACCGTCCCCTCCGGCTCGCTCCCCTGGACGCGCGTTACCTGCGTCCGGAACCCGGCCTGCGTCAGTCGCCTCGACGCCTCCGCGACCAGCAGACCGACGACGTCCGGAACTCGCGCCTGCTGCGTCCCGGACGAGACGATCACGACCGCCGTTGATCCCTTCGGCAGCTCCGTGCCCGGGTCCGGAACCTGCCGCAAGACCTGCCCTCGCGGCTGCCGCGAGGCAACCGGCTGCGCCCGCGGCTTGAACCCAGCCGCGCGGAGCCGCGCGAGCGCCTGCTGGGACTGCAGTCCGGTCACGTCTGGCACCTCCGCCTGAAGCTCGCCCCGTGCGACGGCGATCACGACGATGCCGTCCTCGCCGTACAGCGTCCCCGGGTCCGGGCGCTGCGCGATCACGTTGCCCGGGGGCTCGCGGCTCTCGACCTGCTTCGCCTCGACGTCGAACTCCGCGTCCCGCAGACGCGCCTCGGCCGCCGGACGTTCCATTCCCACTACGTCAGGAACCTTGTGCGCGTCGACGGTTTCACCGCGGTTCGCGAGGTACCACGAGACGGCAAGCGCGCCGAGGACGAGCAGGAGCAGAAGCAGCAGCCACGGCCAAAAAGGCCGCGGCCTCGGAGGCGGGACGGTCTCGACCGTCTCCTCGGTCGTGCGCGTCGCGGCCGTCGTCGCCGGCCGCCGGGACCAGAACCTGGCCATGGCATCGGGTTCTACCCGCGAACCGGCAGTCCGCTAACGCCGTCGCCACGGCTCCAGCTGATTCAGTGGCGCCATGGCGGACGCCGAGACGACCATGTGGGAGGGCGTCCGCCGGCTGCCCCGCCCGGTCTGGATCCTCTGCGCCGGCTCGTTGGTCAACCGCTTCGGCAGCTTCGTCGCGGTCTTCCTCGTGCTGTACCTGCGGGACCGCGGCTACTCGATCGCCGAGTCCGGGCTCGTCGTCGGCTTCTACGGGATCGGGAACGTCCTCGCCGCCGGCGTGGGCGGCTGGGTCGCCGATCGCCTCGGCCGAAGGAACGCAATCGCGATCTCGATGTTCACCTCGGCCGCGACGCTGCTCGTCCTCTCGCAGGCGCGGGCTCTGCCGCTGATCATCGTGCTGACGACCCTCGCGGGGCTGACGGGGGAGATGTACCGGCCGGCCTCGTCAGCACTGCTCACCGACCTCACACCCGCCGGCGACCGCCTCCCCGCGTTCACGCTCAACCGACTCGCAATCAACCTCGGTTTCGCCGTGGGGCCGGCGACCGCGGGCCTCCTTGCAGAGCACTCGTTCTTCCTGATCTTCCTCGGCGACGCACTCACCTCGGCGGTCTTCGGGGTGATTGCCCTCGTCGCCCTACCGGAAGGGATCCGGACACCGAGCGGCGCGGAGCGCCGAGGGGAAGCGATCCGCACGATGCTCCGGGATCACGCGTTCTCGCTCTTCCTGATCTCCTCGCTCCTCGGCGCCTTCGTCTATTTCCAGGGGGAGACGACGTTCCCGCTCCACGTCAAGGAGAGCGGCCTGACCAACGCCGATTACGGACTGCTGATCTCACTGAATGGGATCGCGATCGTGCTGCTCGAGTTCCCGCTGGTGGCAGTCCTCCGCCGCTTCCCGTACCGCCCCGTGCTCGCGATCGGCTCCTTCCTCGTCGGCCTCGGCTTCGCGCTGAACGCGCTGGCCCACGATCTCCCTGCGCTCGCCCTGACGGTGATGATCTGGACGCTGGGGGAGATCGTCTACGCGCCGGTGGCGTCGGCCTACGTCGCCGACATCGCGCCGGAGCACCTGCGAGGGCGGTACCACGGCGCCTGGGGGCTGACCTGGGGCGCCGCCTTCGTGCTTGCGCCCGTGATCGGCGCGGCGATTTTCGCCTGGAACGGGGACGCGCTCTGGCTGATTTGCGGCCTGCTGGGGCTGGCTGCGGCGCTGCTGCAGCTGGCGGCTCGGCCGGCTGACCGTCCCGCAACCGCACCACCCGAGGCGCTACCGCAGCAGTCCCCCGATCATGCGTGACGAGCGCCCTTTGAGCCGTCCAAGACCTTCCGTAAAGTTTCGGACGTGGGGTCACGACTCGCCGCAGCGCTCGCTGCTGCCTCGCTGCTCTTCGTCGGCGGCGCCGCCTTCGGCGCCGAGGGCGACCCGTACCTGAAGACCTGCCTCTCGACGACCGCGGCACCGCCGTGCGTCGCAGCGAGCCCGACGTTTCAGGGCGGTGACGCGGAGGTCAGCCCGGACGGCCGGAATCTCTACGCCGCCGTCTGGAAGGTCGACTCGAGCGGCTGGGCCGGAATCCGGCTCTATGACATCGGCGCCGACGGCGCGCTCACCCTGCGCTCCGGCGCCCCGGGGTGCTACGCCCACCTCGTCGCCGGTTGCACGAACACGACGAACGAGTACGCCGGCTCGGACATCGACCTCAGCGCCGACGGCCGCAACCTGTACCTCACCGGCAACGGCGCGCTCGTCGTCTTCAACCGCGACACCTCGACCGGCACGTTGCTCGAGACGCAGTGCTTCGGCGCATCTGCCGGCTGCACCGTCGTCCCGAACGGACAGTTCTCGAGCGCCGCCCTGAGCCCCGACGGGACGAGCCTCTACCTCAGGGGCAACGACTACGTTGGCGTCTTCGATCGCAACACCGCAACCGGCCAGCTCACGCAGAAGCCCGGCGCGGCGGGCTGCGTCGTGGAGGAGTCGCCCCCCGGCTCGGGATGCACCGTCGGCCGCGGGACCACAGGTAACGGCCTCGAGACGGCGGTGTCCAGCGACGGACGCCACCTGTACGTCGCGAGCACGACCCCGGGCGGCGTTGCCAGCTTCGACCGGAACACGGCCAACGGAACGATCACGCAGCCGGCCGGCACGGCAGCCTGCAGCAGCACCGACGGGACGAGCGGTGCCACGGGCGGGATCCAGTGCGCCGCCGGCGGCGCCTCCCTCGGCCAGGCGAGCGCCGTCAGCCTCGACACGCCCGGCGCCTACGCGTTCGTCAGCGGCGGCGCCGGCCACACCGTCTTCCGCCGCGACGCCGCCACCGGCCTGCTGACGAAGACCGACTGCCTCGACGAGACCGGCGGCGCCGCCCCGCCCGTCGGCTGCCACGAGGTCAAGGGAGCCGCGGGCGCTGACGCCGCCGTCACGCCGGACGGAAACCACGTCGTCTTGAACGCGCAGAACGTCGGCCTCGCCTTCCTCGTCTTCGACCGGGCGACCGGGAAGCTCAGCCAGCGCAGCGCCCACGGGTGCTTCACGGACGTGGGTCCGGGAGCCCCGTGCGACTACGTCCCCGGTCTCCTCCGCGGCCCGGGCGGAGTCGCCGTCGCACCCAGCGGCCTGGTCGGTTTCGCCGCCCTTCGTGTGCCGCCCTCGAACGGCGGCTCGATCGCCAGCTTCGTGCTCGACGCCGCCCCGGCCTGCCAGAGCAAGACGGTGACTGTGAAGACCCGCGCCGCCCTGCGTATCCCGCTGACCTGCACGGATCCGAACGGCGACGTAATCACGCTCGAGATCAAGGCTCCGCCGAACTGGGGCACGCTGTCGGCGATCGACCAGACGGCAGACCGCGTCACCTACACGCCCCACCCGACCCGCAAGGGCGCCGACAGCTTCAAGTACGGCGCCACCGCCCGAGGCGCGTCCGGCCCGGCAGCGACGGTGACCATGACGGTTACTGCGAAGCCCAAGGTGATCGACCGGAAGGCGCCGAACACGCGGATCACCGCGGCGCCGAGATCGCGCACCCGCGCGCGCGGCGCGCTCTTCCGCTTCCGCTCGACCGAGCGCAAATCGACGTTCCAGTGCAAGCTCGACAAGACGAGCTGGCAGCGCTGCCGCTCACCCAAGCGCTACCGCATCGTGAAGCCCGGGAGGCACGCGTTCCAGGTTCGGGCAATGGATCGCGCCGGCAACGTGGATCCGGCGCCGGCCAGGAAGCGCTGGACCAGGACTCGTTAGCCACGTTAACGATTTTTGTTAGCCTGGCTAACGAATGCCAGTAGCCACGCTCACCCCGCTCGAGGTCGCGAACCGGCTGCGACCCGCCCTGCTCAAGCTCGCGCGAGAGCTGCGGCGCGAGTCGCATGCACTGGGCGTCACTGGCGGCCAGGTCTCGCTGCTGATCCAGATCCAGCGGCACCGCGGCATCGGCGTGCGCGGCCTCGCCTCGCTCGAGCGGATGTCAGCGGCCGCGATGTCGGGCTACGTCGAGCGGCTGGAGCGCGCGGGGCTCGTCCAGCGGACCCCGGATCCGAACGACAGGCGTCGCCACGGCCTTTCGCTCACGGACGAGGGCGACCGCGTCCTCCGCTCCGTGAAGTCGCGTCGCACGGCGTGGCTCGCCGCCCGGCTCGAGCAGCTCGAGCCGGAGGAGCTTGCCGCGCTCGACGCGGCGGTCGAGCCGCTCCTGAACCTCGTGGAGGAGCTCGAGTGACGGCGGCGATCCTCGCGTTCCCGCGCCGCACGTTCGCGAGCGTCCGCAAGCACCGGAACTACCGCCTCTTCTTCACCGGCCAGGTGATCTCGCTCGTCGGCACCTGGATGCAGAACATCGCGCTCGCCTGGTACGTGATCGAGCTGACGCACTCCGCCGTAGCCGTCGGGTTCCTCGCCTTCTGCCGCTTCGCACCGTTCACGGTCTTCGGGCTGATCTCCGGCGTCGTCGCCGACCGGTTCGACAACCGGCGCCAGGTGATGGTCACGCAGGCCTCGTCGATGATCGTCGCAGCGGCGCTGACCGCCCTCGCCGTCAGCGGCGCCGAGATCGTCTGGCTGGCCTACGTGCTCGCCGCCGCCTCGGGCACGGCGCTCGTCTTCGACGCGCCGGCGCGCCACGCGCTCACGTTTCAGATGGTCGGCCGCGACGAGTTGCCGAACGCCGTCGCCCTCAATGCGAGCCTGTTCAACGCCTCACGCGTAGTCGGCCCGGCCGCCGCGGGCGTGATCGTCGCCGCCTTCGGCGTCGGCGTCTGCTTCGCGCTCAACACGATCAGCTTCCTCGCCGTTCTGACGAGTCTCGCGCTGATGCGGACGGACGAGCTCGTCCCGGTGGATCGGCCCGACGAGCATCCGTCGTGGCTTTCGAGCATCCGCGAGGGCCTGAGCTACGCACGGCGCTCGCCGCGCGTGCGCCTCGTGCTCCTGATGACGACCGTCGTGAGCACCGTCGGCTTCAATTTCCACGTGCTTGTTCCGGTGCTGTCGTCGGAGACGCTGGACGCCGGCCCGCGCACCTTCGGAATCCTCTCCGCCGCCTTCGGCGCCGGCGCGCTCACGGGCGCGCTGCTCACTGCCTCACTCGGTCGCGCCAGCTGGAAGGCGCTCGTGGCCGGTGTCGGCGGTTTCAGCATCTCGCTCCTGCTCCTGGCGCCGCTGCACACCGTCGCCGCCTGCGCCGTCCTGCTCTACGTGGTCGGCGTCTGCTTCACGCTCTGGACGTCGAACAGCCAGTCGCTCCTCCAGCTGACCGTGCCCGACCACCTGAGAGGCCGCGTGCTCAGCCTCTGGCTCTTCGCATTCGCCGGCCTCGCGCCGCTCGGCGGACTCCTCGCGGGCTGGCTCTCGGACGTCGGCGGCACGGAGCTCGCGTTCCTCGTCGCCGGGGTCACGGGCCTCGTGATGACCATGGCTGCGGTCCGCGAGCTCTACGGGCAGCGGGCGGCGCTGCGGCCCGCCTGATCATGGGGCTCGTCACCAGGGTGCGATGCGTGGTGCGAGGCAAAGACTCGGAGCGCGTTCATATCCGCGGATATGGGTGCGATTCGAGGCTGCCGCCTCGCGCCGCGCAGCGCGGCCTGGTGGCACAGCTCCCATGGTCAGGTGGGCCGCTTACACCGGCCTAACAAAGCCGCCCGAAATCTTTTCGGAACGCGCACGGCCACCTCATCAGCGGCGGGGATAGTCGGTCCTACTGTCCGCAAGGAGGTTCTCAGCTGTGACCAGGACGATTCGACTCGGCATCCTCACGCTCGTCGCCCTCTCGGCGCTGGCGATCGTGAGTGCCGCCGTCGCCCACCGCGTCGTCGTCATCAAGGGCACGCACAACGGCGAAACGCTCACGGGCACGGCGGGACCTGACCGGATTCACGCGCGCGGCGGCGACGACATCGTCAACGCCGGCGACGGCAACGACCGGGTGTTCGGCGGTTGGGGGAACGACACCCTCAACGGCGAGGGCGGGAACGACCGCATGCGCGGCGGCCCCGGCAACGACACCGTCAACGGCGGCGAGGGCAACGACGTCCTCCGTGGCCGCTGGGGGAACGACGTCGTGAACGGCGACAACGGCGACGACAAGATCTGGGTCGGCCGTGGCGCGGACGTGGAGAGCGGCGGCGCCGGGAACGACGTCATGCACGCACTCGCCCGCGACAAGATGCTCGACCAGATCGACTGCGGCGACGGCGTCGACACCGTCTGGCTCAACTCGAAGGAGTCCGACACCTACGTCAACTGCGAGATCGTCAAGACCGTCGTCACGAACCGCAAGGACGACGGGGAATAACAAGCTTCTCTCTACCGCTCCACCTCTCTCCCATGCGAAGGCCCGCGACTAGCGGGCCTTCGTGTTTCTCGCCTGCGTTGAGCTAGCCCCGTCCGCAGGAGGCACGTCCCTGTTTCCAGGGATGCGTTTCACCTGTTGAAAAACCGATTCCTGTGGCACGACGGCGTTTTGCGGCACGCCACGACGGTTCGATCAGGAGGACTCCGGCGTGCCCGCATGCGAAGCACACAAGCCACCGAAGCGGCCTCCCTCGACGGGAGAGGGGGTGACAACTATGCAGCGACTGCGGAACGAGCAGGGCCAGACCATGGCCGAGTACGGCGTCGTGCTGGCGGTGATCACCGC
>DATDKA010000064.1:0-9610 GCA_036520235.1 Gaiellaceae bacterium | reverse complement strand
CCTCGTTCAGCTCCTTGGGGACGCCGATCCGGACGCCGTTCAGGTCCTCGCGCTCGGGAATCTCGACGGGCTGTGGAAGCTCGACGGTGGTGGTGTCGGCGGGATCGCGCCCCGCGACGGCCTCGTAGAGGAGCGCGTTGTCCCGGACCGTCTTCGTCATCGGCCCGATCTGGTCGAGGCTGGAAGCGAAGGCGACGATGCCGGCGCGCGAGACCGTGCCGTAGGTGGGGCGCAGGCCGACGATGCCGCAGAGCGATGCCGGCTGCTTGACCGATCCTCCGGTGTCGGAGCCGAGCGCCCACGGCGCGAGGCCGGCGGCGACCGCGGCGGCGGAGCCGCCGGACGAACCGCCGGGGACACGGTCGGGATCCCACGGGTTCCGCGTCGGCCCGAAGGCGGAGTTCTCCGTCGAGGAGCCCATCGCGAACTCGTCCATGTTCGTCTTGCCGAGCAGGGTCATCCCGGCCTCGCGACAACGCGCCGCAACCGTCGCGTCGGCGACCGGGACGTAGCCGGAGAGGATCTTCGAGCCGGCGGTCGTTTCCACGCCGCGGGTAGAGATCAGGTCCTTGAAGGCGATCGGGACTCCGTCGCCGTCAGGCTCCTCGACCGTTCGCAGGTAGGCGTTCAGCTCGCCGTTCCGCCCGGCGATCGCGTCGAGGTAGGCGCGGTGGAGCTCGGCTGCCGAGAGCTCCTTCCGCTCGAGCATCGCGGCGACCTCTTCGGCCGTGACGCGGAGGGTGTCTACCGTCATGCCGGCGGCACCTTGAAGAAGTTGCCGTCGCGGTCAGGCGCATTTGCGAGCGCCTCCTCGACAGGGAGCGACGGCTGCGGCTCGTCGTCCGCCCAGACGTTCACCAGGTCGAGCGGGTGGGCGGTTGGCTCCACGCCGGAGAGGTCGAGCTCCGCGACCTTGTCGACGGCCTCGAGGATCGCGCTCAGCTGCTCGGTGAACCGCTCGACCTCGTCGTCGCTCAGTTCGAGCCGGGCGAGCTTCGCGACGTGAAGCACCTCTTCTCTCGTGATCGCCATGAAAAAGATCCTCGCAAAACGAAACGCGGGCCTTGCGGCCCGCGTCTCGATTCGAAGCTTGTCGGGCCTTAGACCGGCTGGACGTTCGCGGCCTGCAGGCCCTTGTCGCCCTGCACGACCTCGAACTGCACCCGCTGACCCTCGGTCAGCGAGCGGTAGCCCTCCGACTGGATCGCGGTGTGATGGACGAAGACGTCGTCGCCGTCCTCACGCTCGATGAAGCCGTAGCCCTTCTCGTTCGAAAACCACTTCACGGTGCCCTCAGGCAATCGTTCCTCCTTCAACAACGAACGACGGCCCGGGCACCGAGCCGCCGAACAAGTGCACTAACGCGGAGGACCCTAGCAGCGTTTGGCGCGAGCGGCCTTGACGGTATTCCGGAGCAGCGAGGCGATCGTCATCGACCCCACCCCGCCGGGGACAGGGGTAATCAGCCCGGCTCGCTCGGCGACGGCGGGGTCCACGTCGCCGCGCAGCCCTTCTTCGGTGCGATTCATCCCGACGTCGACGACCGTAGCTCCGGGCTTCACCATCTCCGGTGTGATCAGCCCCGCCTGACCGACGGCGACGACGAGGACGTCTGCCTGTCGGGTCTCGGACGCGAGGTCGGCGGTGCGCGAGTGGCAGATCGTGACGGTTGCGTTTCGCGCCAGGAGCAGCAGCGCGACCGGCTTGCCCACGATGTTGCTGCGGCCGACCACTACGGCGTGCGCCCCCTCCAGCGGGACGTCGTACTCGTCCAGCAGCGCGAGGATTCCCGTCGGTGTGCCCGCGACGAGCCCGTCCAGGCCGAGCCAGAGCCGGCCCGCGTTCACGGGGTGGAAGCCGTCGACGTCCTTGGCGGGATCGACCGCCTCGATCGCGCGTTGCTCGTCGATCTGAGACGGCAGCGGCAGCTGGACGAGGATGCCGTCGACGTTGTCGTCCGCGTTCAGCTGGGCGATCAGGTCGAGGAGCTCCGGCTCGGTCGTCTCCTCACCGAGCCGGTAGTCGCGGGCGAGGATCCCAACCTCCTTCGCCGCCTCCTGCTTGCGTCGGATGTAGATCTCCGAGGCCGGATCGTCGCCGACGAGGATCGTCGTCAGCCCGACCTCGCCGAGCTCCTTCACCTCCTCGGCGACCTCGCCGCGGATGCGCTCGGCGAGCGCCTTCCCGTCCATCAGCTGCGCAGGCATGGCGGCTGACAGTACTTAAGCTCTCGGCCATGGAATTGCGCCGCTGGCCGCGGAAGAACGACGAGCGCTCGATCAAGGCGCGGCAGGAGGCGCTCGACGGGCGCGTCGACGGAGAGGTGTTCGGCGAGGACCTGACGCCGTGGGCCAAGGCCCAGGAGGCGCTGACGGGGCTCACGGTGATTCCGACGGCCGTGATCGGACCGCTGACGATCTCGCTGGGCGAGTACGAGCTGGAGGAGCCGCACGGAACGCTCGTCGAGCGCGGGCGGTCGATCGAGGAGGTCTTCGTGCCGCTCGCCCACACCGAGGGGTCGATGTCGGACTCGCTTTACCGCGGCGCCCGGGCGGCGGCCGACTCCGGCGGATTCCGAACCGAGGTCCTGCGCGACCGGATCACGCGGGCGTCGTGCTTCATCTGCCGTTCGGCGGAGGAGGCGGCGGCGCTCGCGCGCTGGATCGAGGACCAGGCGCCGGCGATGCGGCAATGGTTGGCGGAGAAGGACGAGTCGTGGGTCTCGCGGTTCGCGAAGCTCCGCGAGGTCGAGACGCACGTTGTCGGGCCGATGTGCCACGTGATGTGGGCGTTCACGACCGGTGACGCCGTCGGCGCGAACATGATGACCCGCAACGCCTACGCGCTGAACATGGGCTTCGTCATGGAGCACGCGCCGGTGAAGCCGGAGCGGGCGCTGCTCGAGGGGAATATGGGCGGAGACAAGAAGCTCTCCCACCGCTACTTCGAGCGCGGCGGGCACGGGAAGACGGTGATCGCCGAGACGACGTTGACAGACGACGCCGTGCGCCGGGTGCTGCGGACGACAGTCGACGACCTGCTCGACCTGTCTTGGGCCGGGACGCACGGGGCGGTCGCCTCGGGGATGTTCGGCGTCGCGTTCACGCCGGCGACGGCGATCGCGGCGATCTTCGCAGCGACCGGGCAGGACCTCGGCATGATCGGGACGAGCGCGATGGCGCACGGGACCGGCCGAAAGGTCGAGGACGGGCTGAACGCCGCCATCCGGCTCCCCGGGCTCGAGGTTGCGACCGTCGGCGGCGGCACCACCCTCCCTTACGCGCGGTCCTGGCTCTCGCTGATGGACTGCGCCGGCCCGGGGAAGGTCTACCGCTTCGCGCAGATCGTGGCGGCGGCGACGCTTGCGCTGGAGATCTCGGCGTCGGCGGCCATGGCCACTTCGGGCTCGGAGAACTTCTTCAAGGCCCACTTCGAACGCGGCGGCCTCCGCTGAACCGGGACCAGGTCCGTTGAGAAGCGCCGGGACGGCCCCGCCTTCCTCCACGAGCCGCCGTCCTGCCGGGCCTTCAACGGGACCAGGTCCCGTGCCAAAAGGGTGAACATTCCTCCACACCACGATGCCGCCTGCTGGGGATGCGGCGAGAACCCGACCGGCATCCGGCTGCCGTTGCCTGAGCGGGAAGGCCTGACCGAGTACGAGGCGACGTTCTCGTTCCGCGACGAGCATCAGGCCGGCCCCGGGCTCGCGCACGGCGGCCTCGTCGCGGCAGCGCTGGATGAAGCGTGCGGGCTGCTCGCGACGTGGTACCGGTTTCCCTCCGTCACCGCCCGGTTCGCGATCCGATACCGCCGGCCGGTGCGCATCAACCGCCCGCTGACCGTCTCGGCCCGGCTGCACGACGACACCGGCCGCCGGATCGAGATCGCCGGCGAGCTGCACGACGGCACCGAGCTCCTTGCGACCGCGGACGGCTCGTTCATCCACGTCCCGCTGGAGCACTTCCTCGCGACGCCCGAGGGCCGCGCAGCCGGAGAGGCGTGGGCTGCGCGGCTTGACGCCGCGCCGGACGGCACCTAGCCTGGGTCCTTCAAGCCCGCGAGGAAGGGAGGCGTCTTGAAAACAGAGCTTGACCGCCTTACGCCTCGCAGGGCGCTGCGCCTGAGCTAGTCGCTCCGTCCTGCGAGACGCGTCCGATTCGTCCTTCGCAGGAAAGGAGCACGCTTGCACTTCCCCAACCTCGAGCACGTCGGCTGGAACGACGACGTCGCTCGCAGCTACGAAGACCACCTAGCCGCCGGTATCGAGCCGGGGCGCGTCGGCGTACAGCATCGCGGCGCCTGGGGAGTCGCCACCGAGTCAGGTGAGCGCACGACCGGGATCACCGGCCGGCTCCGCCACGACGCCCCCGACGGCGACCTGCCGGTCGTCGGCGACTGGGTCGGCCTACGCGACGGCCTGATCGACCTCGTACTTCCCAGGACGAGCAAGTTCTCCCGCAAGACGCCGTGGACGGCGGTGGCGGAACAGGTGCTCGTCGCAAACGTGGACGTCGCCTTCCTCGTGATGGGCCTCGACGAGCGCGACTTCAACGTCCGCCGGCTCGAGCGCTACCTGACGACCGCCTGGGAGGGCGGCTCCGTCCCGGTGATCGTCCTGAACAAGCTCGACCTCGCCTCCGACCTCGACGCCCAGATCGCCGCGACCGAGACCGTGGCCTTCGGCGTCCCGATCCACGCCGTCAGCGCCCAGTCGGGCGAGGGCGTCGACGACCTCCGCCGCCACCTGGCCGGCGGCCGCACCGTCGTCCTGCTCGGATCCTCCGGCGTCGGCAAGTCGTCGATCATCAACCGCCTCCTAGGCGAGGAGCACTTCCGCATCGGCGACGTCCGTTCCGACGGGCGGGGCCGCCACACGACGAGTCACCGCGAGCTCGTGCCGGTACCAACCGGCGGCGTGATCATCGACACGCCCGGGTTGCGCGAGCTGCAGCTCTGGGACGCGGACGAGGGCCTCGAGAAGGCCTTCGCCGACATCGCCGAGCTGATCACGCAATGCCGTTTCTCCGACTGCGCGCACGAGACCGAGCCCGGCTGCGCCGTGAAGGAGGCCCTCGCCGACGGGTCGCTGTCTCAAGACCGCTGGGAGAGCTACCTCAAGCTCCAGCGCGAGCTCGCGCACCTAGAGCGCAAGCTCGACCCCCGGCTGCGCTCGGAAGAGCGCAAGCGTTGGGCCACGCTCTCGAAGTCGTACCGGAAGCGAAACAAGATCGTCGGTCGCTAGCGCGTCAACGCGATCCCGATCAGGATCGGGATGATGATCCAGGCGCCGAATGTCAGCGCCAGGGAGACGATCACGAACGTCCGCGTCTGATCCTTCGGCGGGTTGCCGCACCAGCCGACAGCGTCCCAGAGCGCCCTCGCCGGCCCGTTGGTCGCCAGCCGGATGCGCCGCGAAGCAAGTGCGGTGCCGCGCAGGACGAACCACGATGCCACGAGCGCGACGACCACGCCGGCGATCGCGAATGCGGTCGCCCACGCCGTCGACTCGAGCAGGCCGTTGGCGCGGCCGAGGGCGGCGAAGACCGGGATCAGCGCGCCTCCGATGAGGAAGGTCGGAACCGCCAGCTCTTTCGCCTTCAGGGCCTCGCCCATCTGCTCCGCGTCGGTTCGCGCGCGTGTGAGTGCCAGTCGCTCCCTCGTGCCGACGACGGCCTGGATCTCTCGCATCACGTAGAGGTTCCTGATCTGCCTGACCGTGTTCCGGATGTACGAGACGACGACGTAGCGAGCGACGAGCCTCACGCCCCACTGGACCGGCACGCGCAAAAAACCCAGCCTCTGGCCCGCCGTCGTCCCGTGGAAGCCGTGGCGGGCGAGCGACTCGAGCGCCTCTGCGATGTTCCGGTGCGCCTGGGGAAAGAGCTCGACATGTGCCAGGGGACGCGTCCGCGAGATCTCGTAGAGCATCTCCCGCTCGCGCGGCGTCGTGACCTCGATCGAGTCGAGGAACTTCGCGATCTCGGCGTCGTCGCCGGAGAGCAGCTTCAGGCGCTCGAGCGGGTTTTCCTGCGGCGCCTCGGTCGCCATGCCCCGATCCTACGATGATCGAGCTCCACCACCCCGACCAGCTGTGGTGGCCGGACGCCGGTCTCCGCAAGCGCGACGCGGTCGACTACTACCGCGAGATCGCGCCGACGCTGCTCCCCCACCTCCACGACCGCCCGCTGACCCTGAAGCGGCACTACACCGGGCCGCGCAGCCCGTTCGCGTGGATCAAGGACGCGCCTGCGGATTTACCGGAGTGGATCCGCGTCTCGCCGCAGCCCGCGAAGTCCCGGCGCGGCGCTCCGGTGCGGTACGTCGTCGTCGACTCCGTCGACGCGCTGCTCTGGCTCGTCGACTGGGGCTGCATCGACTTCCACGCTTGGACCTCGCGAATCGATCGGCCGGACCGGCCCGACTACGTCCTCTTCGACCTCGATCCGCACGGCGTGGGCTTCGCTCAGGTCGCCGAGGCGGCGCTGCTCCTCCGCGACGCGCTCGAGGCGCTCGAGCTTCGGGGCGCCGTCAAAACCACGGGCGGCGAGGGCCTCCACGTCCACGTGCCGATCGAGCGCCGCCACGGCTATGAGGAGGTGCGAGGGTTCACCCGGATGGTCGCCGGCGCCCTCGTCCGTGTCTCCGGCGGCCTCGTCACCGGCGAGCGCTCGCCCTCGCGGCGATACGGCGTCTACGTCGACACGAAGATGAACGGCCACGGGCAGCAGGTCGTGGCGCCGTACTCGGTGCGGCCGCTCCCGAGCGCGCCGGTCGCCGCGCCGGTCGCCTGGGAGGAGCTCGACGGCCTCGACCCGCTGGACCTCACGCTCCGGACCGTGCCGGATCGCATCCGACGGCTGGGCGACCTCCTCACCTCGCCGCCGCGCGCGCAGCGTCTGCGCTCCTGAGCCCCGCGGAAAGCCGCCGGCCAAGCCACTCGGTTGGTCCCCGCAGAAGGCGCCGAGCGGATTCGAACCGCTGTACGAGGCTTTGCAGGCCTCTGCCTAACCACTCGGCCACGGCGCCGGAGCGACGTTCCATGCTAGCGCCGCGGGGGTACGGCATCGGTATGGCGCAGCGGTTGTTCGAGACCGAGTTCGCGACGCTGGACGAGGCCCGCGAGTCCGCCAGGGGCTGTAAGCGGTGCGATCTCTGGAAGACGGGGACGCAGACGGTCTTCGGCGAAGGCGCCCCAAAGGCGAAGCTCGTGCTCGTCGGCGAGCAGCCCGGCGACAAGGAGGATCTGGAGGGCCGGCCGTTCGTCGGACCCGCCGGTCAGCTGCTCGACGAGGCCCTCGAGCAGGCCGGCATCGACCGCCGGACCGCCTACGTCACGAACGTCGTCAAGCACTTCAAGTGGCAGCCGCGCGGAAAGCGCCGCATCCACCAGAAGCCGAACGCCGCCGAGGTCGCGGCCTGCCGGATCTGGCTCGACACCGAGCTCGCGCTGCTCCACCCGGAGGTGCTCGTCTGCCTCGGCGCGACCGCCGCGCAGGCGCTCCTCGGCCGCCAATTCCGCGTCAGCAAGGAGCGCGGCGTGCCGGTCGAGTCCGACCTGGCGCCGGTCGTGATGGCCACCGTCCACCCGTCGGCGATCCTGCGCTCCGACAACCGCGACGCTGACCTGGCGCTCTTCGTCGAGGACCTCAAGCAGGTCGCGAAGGCGCTTCAAGCCGCCTGAGCGCGACCGTTACGACCACCGCGAGGGCGACGATCAGCCCCCACCCGACGCTGAGGCGCGGGGTGAGCACGCTCGGGGGCTTCCATTCGGTCCAGCCGCGCTTCGTCACCTGCTCGAACCAGAAGTCGCGCCACTCGACGAACAGCCCGTAGACGAGGGCAAGCGAGAGGAGAAACGTCACGAGCGCCCGCGCCCTGTAGCGCGTGAGGATGAGCGCCGCGGAGACGAGGAGGGCCGCGTCGAGCCCCTCGTGGTCGCCGAGGTGGACCGCGGGAGCCAGGTGGCCGTCCCCCCCGCGGCGGATCTCCTCGCCGAGGAGGAAGTCGCCCGGGAAGTAGAAGCCGAGGACGGCCGCGACCCAGACGAGGGCGGTCAGCCAGACGGCGATCGCAATCCCGATCCGTAGCGGATCGAGCCGCAGGCGCCTCACCGGCTCCCACGGCGCCAGGAGGGTGAGCACGAGCGCGATCCCCACGCCGATCGCCGGCAGCACGTTGACCGGCTTCGCGTCGAGGTCGTGCTGGTCGACGACCCCCGGCCACGCAGTCACCGCGCACAGGACCGTCGCAGCCACGGCCGCCCAGCGCGCCCACCGCGCCGCGAGCCGGTCGGCGGCGAGCCAGGCGAGTGAAATGGCGATCAGCGAGACCGGGTAGTTCGAGAAGACGAGAACCCGGCTTGCGCCGCCCGCGATCCCGTCACGGCTGACGTTGTAGAGCGACTCCGTCGGCAGCCGCGAATAGGTGATGAGAATCGCAAGTCCGACAGCCGCGAAAAGCGCCCAGGCGACAACGACTGGTAGAAGCCGTTTGTGCGCCGTCACGCGCTCATCTTCCTCCTCCTCGCGGCGCTCGGCGGCTGCGGCGGCTCCGGCTCCGAGGACACGACGTCCGGAAACGGCCTCTACGACTACGACGCCTCGCAGCCGCTGGACTACCGGAACGCCGGGGTCGTCAACCACGGCTACCCGGTCAAGATCCACGACGTCTCGTACGCAGGCCCCGACGGCGAGCGCGTCTCGGCCTACCTCGTCGTCCCGCCCGGCAAGGGGCCGTTCCCTGCGGTCGTCTACCTCCACGGCGCCGGCCAGGACCGACGGGCGATGCTCCTGCCGGCGACCTGGCTCGCCGGGCGCGGCGCCGTTGCCCTGTCCGTCAGCTCGCCGTTCACGCGCCCCGAAGGACAGATCACGGCCCGGGGAATCGAGGGCGTTCGAGGGGAGCGGAACCTGACGATCCTGGGTGTAAAGGAGCTGCGGCGCGCGGTCGACCTGCTCCAGTCGCAGCCGGAGGTCGACGACAACCGGATCGGCTTCCTCGGCTTCAGCGCCGGCGCGCGGACCGGCGCCCTCCTGGCAGGCGTCGAGCACCGCCTGAAGGCGATCGTCCTGATGTCCGGCGGTGAGACCACGGTCGACCAAGTACTCGAGGCGGTCGACCGGCGTGACCGCGACAAGCTGCGTCCGCTGTTCGAGGACACGGACGGGCTCGCCTACGTCGCTCTTTCCTCGCCGACCAAGCTGCTCTTCCAGGACGGCCGGGAAGACGAGATCGTCCCCCGCGACGCGCTCGAGCGGCTCTACCGCGCGGCGGGGAAGCCGAAGGAGATTCGCTGGTACGAGGGCGGCCACGACCTGCCGCTCCAGGCCTACCGCGACCACCTCGCCTGGCTCGGGCAGACGTTGTCGATCGAGGGACCACCCGTCCCCGGAGCGAGCACCGGGCCTTGATGGTCCAGCGCGAGTGGGCGCCGGAGCGCGTCGTGGACGAGGTGCTCGCGCGACGGCTGATTGGGGCGCAGTTCCCGGAGCTCGAGCTCGCCACGTTCGAGCTGCTCGGCGAGGGCTGGGACACGACCGTCTGGCTCGCCGACGGTCGTTGGACGTTCCGCTTTCCCCGCAGAAAGGCGACGCTGCCCGGGATCCGCAAC
>DATDKA010000063.1:0-20799 GCA_036520235.1 Gaiellaceae bacterium | reverse complement strand
CTCGTCGTGCATGTAGCGAGACCACTCGGTCGAGCTCATGCCCATCATGTCCGCCTGGGCGCGGTCATGCCAGCGGCCGCCGCGCTCCCGCGCCAGCGCCTCCCGCACTTCGTCCCAGACCTGCTCGGTGTCGAGCAGCAGGCCGTCGAGGTCGAAGACGACGGCGTCGATCAAACCGCGTGGTACCCGTGCCTGATGTAGGTGAGCCCGGGCCCCGGCGGGCCCAGCTCCGCCCAGACGACCCTCCCGACGAAGAACGTGTGGTCGCCGGTCGGGTGCTCGGCCTCCACAGCGCAGCGCAACCAGCCTCGGGCCTCGGCGAGGAGCGGCGGTCCGTCGACGTCGTCGCGCAGGTCGATCCCGGTCCAGAGCGCGATCGGGGGGACGCTCCGCGCGAAGTGCTGGGCGAGCGCTTCCTGCTCCCCGCCCAGCAGGCTGACCGCGAACTCGGTCGCCCCACGAAGCAGCTCGTGGAGCGAGGCCTGCTGCCCGAGCGCGAATCCGACGAGCGGCGGGTCGAGCGAGAGCGAGGCGAGCGAGCCGACGGTCAGCCCGGTGCGATGGCCTTCGAAATCGATCGTGACGACGCAGATCCCGGACGGGAATGCGCGGAGAACGGAGCGGAGCTCCTCACCGGTGATCACGCGAGGAACTTAGTGCTTGCGACAAAGGCGGTCGCCGGCCGTGACCTGGTCTTGGAGCGCGTTCATCGATCGTTCGTGCTGGACGAGCACGGGGTTGCGCGGGTTGTAGTTCGGGAGCCCATCCAGGTACGTCGTCACGTCCGGCGTCACCCCGGGCCCCTCAACGGTCAGCCGATAGCGACGGCCGTGCCCGGAGGGGCGGCCGTAGCGCGGCCGGAAGGTGTAACAGAAGACGCCCGTCGGCTTGTGCGTCACGAACGAGTTGTCGCGGCGCCAGCCGTGGCCGAGCGCCGAGTTCAGCGTGTCGACGTAGACGAGCCGCCCGTACTTGTCGAGTCGCGCGCCGGTTCGCGTCGTCCGGAACCCGTGGACGGCGTGACCGAGGTAGGTCAGCCGCCCGAAGAGGTGATGGAAGTGCCCGCTCCAGGACCAGTCCGACCAAGCGTCGAGTCTCGCGAGCGGCGTCGTCCAGTGCGAGAGGTGCAGCGCCCAGAGGCCGGTTCGGTTGAAACGCTGAACGGCCCAGTGCGAGCCGTCGGGCGCTGTGCAGGCCTTCACGAGCCAGGGGAGGGGCGGCCCAGCATAGGGGCGGCAGACGTTGCCGATCGGCTTTCCGTCCCGGCGGATCCGAAACTGGACCTGGGGGATGCGCGGGTTCGGGTGCCGTGCATTGATCGCGCCCCAGGCGCGCACGCGCCACATCCGTCCGTGTGCGCGGTAGGTGAGCAGCGCCTTCCCGTCGCGCCCGACCTCCAGCCGCACGCCGGTGACGTTGCGGTCGATCAGCTGCGACGCGGATGCGGGCGCCGGGACAGCGGCTGCGGCTAGGGCGACGAGAAGCAGTCGGCGCACAGGATCCCCTGTGCGCCGACCTTAGCCGCCGAACCGGTCGGCGGTTGTGACGACCGTCTAGTGGTGGCTGCAGAGCCGGTCGTTGAGACCGTCGAGAATCGAGTTCATCTGCGTCTCGTACGCGATGTGGTCGGCGTTCCCGGCGTTGAAGGGGGTCAGGCCCTTGCCCTCCCACTTGACGTCCGGGGTCACGCCCGGGCCTTCCACCGTCATCCGGTACGCCTCGCCGTTGCCGGGGCCGCGGATCCCGCCCCGGTACCCCCTGGGGTGGATGTAGCCGCCCTGAAGCGGGTTGCGGGGGCGGAAGTTGTAACAGAAGACACCGGTGCCCCTGTGCGTGACGAAGGAGTTCTCGCGGTGCCAGCCCTGGCCGTACTTCGAACCGAAGGTATCGAGGTAGACGAGCCGCCCGTACTTGTCCTGCCGGGCGCCGAAGCGGTTCGTCTTGAAGCCGTAGACCGGCTTGCCGAGGTAGGTGAGACGGCCGAAGATCGAGTGGTAGCGGCCGCTCCACGACCAGTCCGTCCAGCCCTCGAGCACCGCCAGCGGGCCGGTCCAGTGCGAGAGGTGGAGCGCCCAGGCGCGCTGCTCCGCGAGCCACGGCGTGAAGCCGAGGTTCGGCAGGCCGCGTTGCCACTGCTGGAGCGCCCAGTAGGAGCCGTCCGGCGCCTTGCACGCAGTGACGACGTGGACGAGCGCAGGGCCGTCGTACGGCCGGCAGGCGTTGCGGAAGCGGAGCTTCTTGCCAAAGGTGCCCCAGCCGCCCGCCCGGTCGAGGCGGAACTGGAGCTGCTTCTTGGCCTTGTTGGGATGAAGTGCGTTGACCGCGCCCCAGGCGAGGACGTCCCAGTGCCGACCATGGGCGTTGTAGGAGACCATCGCTTTGCCGTCACGCGAGACCTTGAGCTTGATGTTGGCCGCGTTCCGGTCGATCAGCTGCGACGCCTGGGCCGACCCGGCCATGACGAGCAGTGCAAACAGGGTGAGAGCGAGCGTGACTGAACGACGCAAGGTGAGAACTCCTCCTCGGGGAGACCGCAGAACGGTCGTTCAATCGGCACCGGGGCGAAATCCCTGAGCACCGACCGAGGGATCAGTCGGCGTCTTCGTCCAGCTCGTCCGCGAGCAGCGCGACGGCGAGCGAGCGCCAGGCGAGGTCCTCGTCCTCGAGCAACGCCTCGAGCAAATAGGCGGCGCGTGGGAGGCCCTCGGCACGGGCCTGAAGGGCGCGGAGCGCCGTCTGGAGCTGCGAGCGGCGCTCGGGGGAGTCGAGGTCGTCGGCGAAGCTCGTGACGGCGCGGCCGTCGAGCTCGAGCTCGCGGTGCGGGTCTCCGCCTGCCGCAAGTACGAGAAGGGCGCGTCGCAGCGGAGGGCTGACCTCGTCGTCCGAGAGCGGCATCGACTGCCGGGCGAGCAGCGCGAGCATCGCGCAAGCCTGGCCGTCGCCCCACTGGCGCAGCGACGGCTCCAAATCTTCGAGCAGCCGGCGGTCGACGCTCACCTCGGAAGAGTACGAGCGGGTTTCGTCCTCGCGGCGATGCGGGAAAAGCCGAGTCGTGGCCCGAAGCTACGGCCAGGTGCTCGGTGTCAGTCCGAACGCCGACGCCGAGACGATCCGGCGCGTCTACAACGCTCGGTGGCGAGCGCTCCAGCCGGTTCTGTTCGCTGATGCGGACACGGTGGTCGGGCGGGTGGACGTCGACCCGTCCGAGGCACGCCACGGAACGACGAAGGAGGTCGCGCTCGACGAGCTGCGTGCCTGTGAGGCCTGCGGGGGCAAGGGCGGCGAGGTCAAGCCGTGCGTCGAGTGCGGCGGCCTCGGACGTCGCCGAACCGTCGTCGATACCCGCGCGTGGCGGCTGCTCCGGCTGGAAGCCTGCGAGGTGTGCGGTGGCGGCGGCGTTCTGCCGGACCGCGAGTGCCCGACCTGCGGCGGCCGCGGCGTCGAGGATGAGGTCGCGATCGAGGTCGTGCGCGTCCCGCCCGGCGTGCAGGACTTCGACCGGGTGCGAGTCGGGCCCGAGCAGGTGGCGGTCGTGAAGATCGTGCCTCGGCGCCGATTCCTCCTGCGCTTGCTGGCCTTCGTGGCCTTCCTCGTCGCGCTCTTCTTCCTGCTGCTCCTGCTGTCGTTGTAAGCGGGCGTGGGGTATGAACCCTCGGGCGACCTTTTCGGCCGCCTACGGTTTTCAAGGTCTGCGAAAGAGGACGGCTCGGCTCAGCTAGGCGGGGCACGCTCGCTCCGATCGGCTCGTCTCGGTCCCAGCCAGCGCTGAGCCAAAATTTGCGCAGCCACGTTTAGGTTAAGCGAGATGATCGAGGGGCGGCAATCACCGCTGGACCTGAGTTCATTGCTGGCCGCGGTCGAGGCCGCCCCGCCGGTCGCGGCGGTCGACGTGCTCGCCGCCGCGCTGGCAGAAGCAATCGGAGCCCGGGAGGTCAGCTTCCTGATCGCCGACTTCAGCGGACAGTCGCTGATCCGACTAGGCCACTCGGGCGGGACGGGGGCTTTGCGTCTGCACGGGGAGGAGACCGCGGAGCGCGTGCCATTGGCTGGGACTCCGCACGGGCGGGCGCTGGCCGCCCAGGCCGTCGAGGTGATCGCGGAGGATCGCGGGGCTCGCTTGTTTGCGCCGGTAACGAGCCGCGGTGAGGCCGTAGGCGTTCTGGAGCTTGGCGTCGAGCACTTCCCGGTTGGGCAGACGGTGGCAGATGTCGCCTTGGCGGCGCACTTCTTGGCCTACGTAGTTATTGCGAACCGCCGGTACACGGATCTCTTCGAATGGGGACAGCGCTCGGTCCCCCTGTCGTTGGCGGCGGAGATCCAGCATCGGTTGTTGCCCGGATCCTTTACGTGCGAGGCCGGGCAGTTCACCCTCGCCGCCTGGCTGCAACCGGCGGGTGAGATTGGCGGCGACACCTTCGATTTTTCGCTGGACCGAGACGCTCTGCATCTATCGATGACTGACGCGATGGGCCATACGATGGATGCCGCGCTCTTGGCCACCGTGCTGGTCGGTGGCCTACGCAATGCCCGCCGGCGGGGGGTTGAGCTGGCCGAGCAGGCGCGGCTGGCAAATGATGCGCTGGCCGAGCAGGCCAGCGAGAGCCAGTTTGTCACTGGCCTGGTCGTGCGGATTCACCTACCGAGAGCCACGGCAGGGATTGTCAACGCGGGCCATCCCCCGCCGCTACGGCTGCGGGCCGGGCGGGTCGAGCAGGTTCATTTGGAGGCCGACCGCCCGTTCGGCCTGCAGGCCGGAGGCGGCTACCGGGTGCAAGCGCTGCCACTGGAGGTTGGCGACCGGCTGATGTTCGTCACCGATGGGATGCTCGAGCGCGACGCTGCGGGCATGAACATCGCCGCGATCCTGACCGAGGGCGCCGGCATGCATCCCCGCGAGGCCGTGCAGCACCTCACCCAGGCGGTCCTCCAGGCGAGCGGTGGCCAGCTACGCGACGACGCCACGGCGCTGTGCCTCGACTGGCACGGCGGCCCTCCCCGGGACCGCGACGCCACGTCGGGAGCAAACCGCTAACGGTGGGCGATCCCGGCTCTGCCGGTGTAGCAGAAGCCTCGGCGCCGCTTCAGTGAGGCTTTTCCCTGCTCGGCAGTTTTAGCGGCGGGGGTGGGATTCGAACCCACGAGCGACCTTGCGGCCGCTAACGGTTTTCAAGACCGCCCCGTTCGACCGCTCCGGCACCCCGCCGAGGGCCTCAGCGTAGCTAGGCGTCTGGCCTGACCCGTTCCGGCGCGCCGTAGCCTCGGAGCGCCTCGGGCACCTCGCCCCCGAAGTTCTCCAGGATCGCCAGCACCCAGCGGTCGGTCACGGCGGTGCCGTTCAGTGTGTGGACGAACTCCGTGTGGGAGTTCGCGCGATAACGGATCCCGAGCCGCCGCGCCTGGAAGTCGGTCGTGTTCGACGCCGACGTCAGCTCGCGGTAGCGCTGCTGCGACGGGAACCACGCTTCGATGTCGTAGCGCTTCGCCGCCGCTGCGCTGAGCTCCCCTGCGGCGATGTTGAGGACCCGGTAGGGCAGGCCGAGCTCCTGCACGAGCCCCTCCTCGATCGCCAGCAGCCGCTCGTGCTCGTCCCACGACTGCTCGGGGAGGACGTACGAGAACATCTCGACCTTGTTGAACTGGTGAACGCGGAACATCCCGCGCGTGTCGCGGCCGGCTGCGCCCGCCTCGCGGCGGAAGTTCGGCGAGAACGCCGTGTAGCGCTTCGGCAGCTCGTCCCCGTCGAGGATCTCGCCCATGTGGAGGGCCGCGAGGGCCACTTCCGACGTTCCCGTCAGGTAGAGGCCGTCTTCGGAGATCTCGTAGTACTCATTGCGCTCGGCAGGGAAGAACCCGGTGCCGTACATCGCCTCTTCGCGCACGAGCACCGGCGGAAGCACCGGGGTGAACCCCTCGGCGACCGCCCGGTCGAGCGCCCAGCGGTAGACGGCGAGCGCGAGCAGCGCTGCGTCGCCGGCGATGTAGCCGAACCGGGAGCCGGAAAGCCGGGCGCCGCGCTCCATGTCGAACCAGCCGAGCTCGAGATGCTCGGGGCTCTCGGCGCCCGCTTCTCCGACGCGTCGCTCCTCGCGCGCGTCCTCCTCCGTGTCCCCGTCGGGCACCGACTCGTGCGGCGGGTTCGGCACCCGCTGCAGGAGCTCGTCACGGCGCGCCTCGGCCGCCGAGAGCTCGTCCTCGAGCCGCCGCAGGTCTTCCTTGACCTGCTTCAGCTCCTCGACTTGCTCCGGTGTCGGTTTGCCCTTCAACTTCTGCCGGCCGCGGAGCTCGTCGACCCGGGGGACGAGCTCGCGCCAGCGCGCGTCGGCCTCGAGCAGCTCGTCGAACGCCTCTGCGCCTCCCTTGCGCGCCACTCCGGCCCGGTAGGAGTCCGGGTCGTTGCGCGCCGCTCGGAGGTCGATCAACTTCCTTGGGTGAGGAAGGCGACGAGGTCGGCCAGCTGCTTCTGCGACAGGCTGTCGTACTTCGGCATCACGCCGTCCGGGAAGCCCTTTTCGACGTAGGCGCTCGGATCGACGATCGATTCGTGGACGAACACTGCCTCGGGCTTCCCGGCCGTCTGGGCATACTGCGCCAGCTTGTCGAGGTCGGGGCCGGTTGTGCCGCTCGTGCCGGCCGGTTTGTAGGTGTGGCAGCCGCCGCAGCCGTTGGACGCGAAGACGGCCTTGCCGGCGGCCGCGTCGCCCTTCGGAAGCCGCTGCGGCTGGGGCGCCTGCGGCACCGCTCCCTCCACTGTGTCGGGCTCCGGCGCGACGGTTTCCTCGCCGCCGCAGCCCGCGACGAGCGCTCCGAGCACGGCGATCAGGGCGAGGCGGCGCACGGCTGCGGAGTGTATAGCCGTCACGCTTTGGGCTCAGCAGGCAGGATGCAGCCTCGGTGACCGCCGCCATCTCGCGTCTCGTCTCGCCGCGTCGCGAGGCGCTGCTCGCTGGCACGCTCGCTTTCGTCGGCGCAGCCGTGCTCCTCGCGATCGCACCGCCTCTCGGCGATGCGCCCGCGCACCTGTACCGGACGCTGCTCGTGCAGCAGGGGGTGCTCGTCTGGGACAACCTCTGGTACGGCGGCCACTACCCGCTCGCGTCGTACAGCCTCCTCTACTACCTGCCGGCCGCGGTAGTCGGGAACGTGCCGCTCGTGTTCGCGGCCGTCGTCCTCTCGGCCGCGTTCTTCGCGCTCATCGTCGAGGGGGAGTGGGGGCAGGACGGGATCTGGCCGGCGCGGACGTTCGCCGTCCTCGCCGGCGGGCCGGTGTTCTTCGGGACGTACACGTACGCGCTCGGGCTCGCGGCCAGCCTGGGGGCGCTCCTCGCCCTGCAGCGCGGCCGGCGCTGGTGGGCGGCGGCTGCGGCCGCGCTGACGGCCGGCTTCAGCCCGCTCGCATTCGTCTTCCTCTGCCTCGCGCTGCTCGCGATCGTGATCTCGCGCGGCCGCCTCGGCCGGAGCGGCGTGGTCTTCTCGATCGTGCTCGCGGCGATCGGGGCGGTGCAGTTCGCCGTCCTCGTCTTCTTCCCGACCAGCGGCTCGTACCCCTTCGCGCTGCTCGAGCTCGGCGCTGTGCTGACGGTGTCGATCCTCGGCGGTGCGCTCGCGCGCCGGGCCCGCCACGGGGCGCTGCTCGCCGCGTTCTTCCTCGTCTGGGGAGCCTCCAGCCTGCTCTTCTTCGCCGTCTCGACGCCGATCGGCGAGAACCTCGCGCGCCTGCGGACGTTCATCTTCCCGCTGATGCTCCTGACCGCGCTGCTGGCGCGGTTCCGGCCGCGTTCGCTCGCAACGCTCGCCCTGGCTTTCGCGCTCGGGTACAACGTGACGCCCTACGTCGCCGACGCGGTCGCGCGCACGGACGTCCGGCCGGCCCACGCGTCGTTCTGGGCGCCCGCGATCGAGTTCTTGCAGGAGCACTCGAACCCGAACTACCGGGTCGAGGTCGTGCCGACGTCCTCGCACTGGGAGGCGTACTGGCTGCCGAAGGCCGGCTTCCCGCTGGCCCGCGGCTGGTACCGGCAGATCGACATCGCCCGCAACGAGCTCTTCTACGACCGGCCGCTCGCGCCGGCCGGCTATCGCGACTGGCTCCGGGGGATGGGTGTGCGCTACATCCTGCTCCCGCACACGGTGCTCGGGAGCAAGGGCGAGCAGCGCGAGGGCGCCCTGCTGCGCTCCGGGCGCTCGGGCCTCCGGCTGGTCTTCTCCAACGCTTTCGGCGCGATCTGGGAGCTGCCGAGACCTGCGCCGATCATCGCCGGGCCCGCCGCGGCCCGGATCACGCGGCTGGACCACTCGCGCCTGGAGGGAACGGTGGCCAAGCCGGGGACGTACCTCCTGAAGGTGCGCTACACGCGCTACTGGCGCATCCGCTCCGGTGCCGTCTGCCTCGAGCGCGGCGCCGGAGGGATGACGCGGATCAGGGCGACGCAGCCGGGGCCGTTCGCGCTCGCGGTGCCCGAGGCTCCGGACGATCTCGTTGGTCTGCTGGTCGGGCGAGCGCCGGGGCGGTGCTAAGAGCGAGGTAACCGGCGAGCCCGGCGACGACCACGTCGTTTGGCGAGTCGTTCACGAGCAGCGAGACGGCGAGCGCCGCCAGGTAGGCGAGCTGCAGCGGCCGTCGCTCTCGGAGGGCGAGGAGCGCGAGCGCCAGGATCCCGCCGAAGACGAGCAGGCCGGTGCCCCAGCTCGAGGTGGCGCGGAGCCACGAGAGCTCGAGGCGGCGCCAGAAATCCTCTGCCAACCCGACAGGGCCGCTCGAGATTGCATCGGTGACGTGGCTGTGGCCTCCGACGGCCAGCGCGAGGCCGAGCACGAGGACGGCGGCGGCGGTGCCCGCGATCGCGGCGCGCCAGGAGACCCGGTGGTAGGTCGCGATCAGCACCGCGTACCCGGCGAGCAGGACGAGGACGCCGCCGCCGTCGGCGCCGAACGACGTCCCGCCGACGGCAATCAGCGCGAGCAGCGCGACCGGCGGAAAGGCCCAGAGGCCGAGGATCGAGGCGAGGAGGTACGGCCCCGCGAAGGCCGGGACGAGCAACAGCGTCTCGAGCAGGTTCGAGAGGCCGTAGAAGCGAGCGTTCTGGGTCGGTCCGAACGGCGAGAAGGCGACCCACTCGGCGTCGATCCCCATCGCGAGGAGGTAGGCGACGACGACGCCGCCGAGCAGCAGGCCGTGCGCGAGGGGTGGAAGCTTCGCGAACGTGAGCGAGGCGGCGACGAAGACCGCGAGCACGAGCACGTCCACCCAGACGTCCGTCGCGCCGGCGATGCCGAGCGCGACGTTCGCGAGCAGGACCGCCGAGAAGGCGGCGAGCACGGCTGCGGGCAGGAACACGGCGACGGCAACGATCAGCGCGAGCGCCACGAGCAGGAAAGCGGCTTTGGCGTCGCGGTTGTCGTCGATGCGGCGGTCAAGCCGAGCTAGCTCGGCGACGGGATCGGCGGACTCCGAGGAGCCGAGGCGGTCGTCGTTCCCGAGCGCGGTGGGCGCGACGTCGACGACGGAGACGAGACCGGGAATCCGGGTCGAGTCCGAGGTCAGGAGGCCGTGGTAGCCGGGGCCGATCACCGCGATCGGGTAGCGGCGGTCGTTGCGCTGCTTCCCTCCGCGGGGAAGCGCAAGGATGATTGCGTTGCCGCGCGGCGGGCCCTGAGCGAACTGGGCGTCCACGAGCCGGTCGCCGGTCGCGGTGCCGCCGAGCAGCGAGTTCCGCACCTCGCCGCGTTCGAGCGCGGCGAGCGCATGCGCTGCACTCGTGTCAGGCCCGGCATCGGGCACCAGCAGCCCGACTGCGCCCTCCTGCGAGAGCGCCTGGAGGTCGGCGACCTCGAGCCCGGGGACGACGACGACAGGCAGCTCGGCCGCCCGGGCGGGAGCGGCGAGGAGCGCGGTCAGGGCAAGGCCCAGGGCTACACTGCGGACGATGAAGCGCAAGGGATACGGACGCGATTTCGGACTGTCAGCCCGCATGGTGACGACCCTGTTCCTGCTGGGCGCGCTCTATGTCGCGTTCTTCGTCGTCCTCCTGAACATCTTCAACGTCGGGATCGGCTTCGTGATCCTGATCATCGGCGGTCTCGCGTTCCTCCAGTACTTCACCTCGGACAAGATCGCGTTGGCCGCGTCCCGGGCGAAGGTCGTCTCTCGGGAGGAGGCGCCGGAGCTGCACGACATGGTCGAGCGGCTCTGCGCGATGGCCGACCTGCCGAAGCCGCGCATCGCCGTCATCCCGACCGACGTGCCCAACGCGTTCGCCACGGGCCGCAGCCCGAAGCACTCGGTCGTCGCCGTGACGGAAGGCCTCTGGTACCGCCTCGACAAGCCGGAGATTGAGGGCGTGCTCGCCCACGAGCTCTCGCACATCGGGAACCGCGACGTCGCGATCATGACCATCTCGAGCTTCTTCGCCATGGTCGCGGCGCTGTTGATGCGGATGGGCCTCTGGGGCGGGATGTTCGGCGGCGACCGCAACCGCGACGGCGGCGCGCCGGTCTGGCTGATCATGTTCCTCGTCTCGATGGTGACCTACGTGATCAGCTACGTGCTGATCCTGATGATTTCCCGGTACCGGGAGTACGCGGCCGACCGCGGCTCGGCGATCATCACGGGTGCTCCCGAGAACCTCATGAGCGCGCTTCAGCGGATCGCCTCCAACATCACGCAGATCCCGCAGCGCGACCTGCGTGAGGTCCAGGGCATGAACGCCTTCTTCATCGTCCCGACGAACGTCAAGAAGGCGACCGCCGAGCTGTTCATGACCCATCCGCCGCTCGAGAAGCGCCTGGCGCGCCTCGCCGAGATCTCGCGCGAGATGGGTCGCCCCGTCAACCTCTAGCCGGGTGGGGCTCCGCGACGCCCTCTTCGGGCGCAAGGGCCTGAAGAAGGCGAAGCGGGAGGCGCTCTTCGCGCTGCCGGCGGCGGCCGTCACGATGGATGCCGAGCTCGGCCTGAAGCCGGCCGGCGTCGCCGCCGTGATCTTCAAGCCGCTCTCCGCCGGGGAGTTCGTTCGCGCCGAGAACGAGATGCAGGAGCTCCTCGACGTCGCGGCGCGGGACTCGAGCTCGAGGATCGAGCGGTCGACGGACTCCTACGGCTACGAGTGGCTCGTCATCCGGGATGGCGACTTCGAGGACCTTGTGACGACGGTGAACCTGGTCGCGTCCGAGCTCGCGTCACGCGGGTTCGGCGAGCAGCTCCTCGCCGCGCCGTTCAAGTTCGAAGGTGGCAAGCACCCGGTGCTCTGGATCTACGGCTTCAAGCGCGGTGCCTTCTGGCCGTTCGTCCCGACGGGCGAGGGGCAGGAGCGCGACAATCCGGAGGAGCTGGAGCTGAAGGCGAAGCTCGAGCAGGAGCTCCCGATCGAGCCCGAGCTGAGCCGCTGGTTCGGCCTCTTCGGCGCCCCGCTCTAGCGTCAGGCCGGCCGCGGCGACCGCGGCCCCTGACGCTAGAGCAAGCTCTAATCGGGACTAGCCGCCGAACTCCGGCTCGCCGTCGGAGTACTCGAGGTTGTCGAGCCGGGCGATCAGGCCGACACCGCGGAAGTTGATCTTGTTGGAGCGCGGGTAGTAGGCGATGTCGTTCGGATCCTTGCTACCCCAGACCAGCATCACCGCGCCCTGGTCGCCGCCGCGGAAGAAGTGGGAGACGCGCGTCCCACCGGGACGGCAGACGACGTGGCCGGCGCGCAGCTCGTGCTGTTCCTCTTCCGCGCCGAAAGCGGCCGCTCTCGGACTTGGAATCAGCTCGAGTGTCGCCGTGCCCTCGAGCATCACGAAGATCTCGTCTTCCGAGGAGTGAGAGTGCGCCGGAACCGCGGCGACCCCGGGGCCGAGCGTGCGGTGGTGCATGCCCGCTTGCATCGCGCCCGCCTCGGTCGCGACGGCCCGGTCGCCCTCGTCGTCGGGCTCGAGCGTGTCGACGTTGACGATGTTCGCCGGTCGCTCGCCCGGCTCGCCGACCTCCGGCTCACCAGCCGCGATCTCCTGTTCCCAGGGATGGCCGCCCTCCCCGGATTGCACCCAGCTCCGCCCGAGCCAGGTCACGCCGGCCCGCGGCAGCGTGGCGTGCCCGTCGTACCCGCGACGCCCGAAGACGAGCACCTCGAGGCCGTCGTCGGCCGCCCGCAGGGTGTGCGCCTCTCTGCCTGCTCGGTGGACGATGCAGTCGCCCTCGCGAACCTCGTAGACCTTGCCGTCCTGCCAGGAGAGCCCGGAGCCGCGGAGCACGTAGAAGATCTCCTCGTCCTCCACGTGCGCCGGGGTCGACCAGCGGCTCGGGACGAGGTCGATCCGGTTGACCGTCCAGGCGCCGGCCCCGGCTTCCCGGCCTAGGAAGCGCCAGGTGGCGGCGAAGTGGCCCTCCTCGTCGGTGTGCGCCTCGACGTCGTCCCAGTGGACGAGACCGCCGGCGCTCACCGCGCGGGTAGGTCCGGGACCAGCCCCTCGTCCGTGAACAGCTTGCGCGTCTCGTCGAGCGTCAGGTCGCTGGGCGGGATGATCAGGTCCGAGGTGGCGATCTCGTCGTCGGGGAGCCGGTCGCCGCGATCCTGCACGAGACCCCACATCTCGTCGAGGAACTTGTCGAGCGACGGCTCGTCCTCGGCATCGATCGCCGCGACCGCCTCATCGTCGAGCTCGTTCAGCCGCGCGCGGAGCTCTTCGTCGATCCGGTACTGGCCCTCGCCCATCAAACGGACGATCACTGCTCCAGCTCCTTCTGCGGCGCACCAGCGCCGACCTCGGCCTTGATCCGCTCCAGCTCGGCGTCGACCTGCTGGCCGGCCGAGATCTGTGCGAGCTCGCGGTCGAGCTGCGACTGGTCGCCGGCGGTGAAGTCCTCGAGCGTGCCGGACTCGATCAGCTCCTCGACGGCGCCGGCACGCGCCTGCATCTGCTCCGTCTTGTCCTTCGCGCGCTGGATCGCGAGTCCCGTGTCGGCCATCTGCTCGCCGATTCCGGTGGCGGCCTCGCCGATCCGGACCTGTGCCTCGGCGGCGGAGTACTGCGCCTTGATCACTTCCTTCGACGACCGGAAGGACTCGATCTTCGCCGAGAGCTGCCTCTCGGAGGCCGCGAGCTTCTCCTGCTGCTGCTCGAGCTGCTGAATCTGCACGTCGAGATCCTGGAGCTGCTGCTGCGCGAGCGTCTTCCGCTCGAGCGCCTGGCGGGCGAGGTCGTCGCGGCCGGCCGCGACCGCGTCGCGGGCCTGCTCGTCGAGCTTCACGAGGCTCTGCTCGAGCTTGTCCGCCTGCAGTTGGAGCCGCTTTTTCGACGTGACGACGTCGGCGACGCCGCGCTTGACGTTCTGGAGCAACCGGAGCTGCTCCTCGTACGAGTAATCCAGGGTCTCCGACGGGTCCTCGGCCCGATCCAGGAGCCTGTTCAGTTTCGACTTGATCACCAGCGACATGCGCTCGAGCAGCCCGGCCACTTGATCCTCCTCCTCGGTTTGCTGAGCCATACCCTATGCGCCGGTGCTCGTCGCGCGAAGCATGCATCCGAGCTGGCTCTCGAACGCCTACCTCGTCGCTGACGAGGAGGGAGGTGCCGCTGTCTACGTCGACAGCGGCGCCCCGCTCGAGCCGCTTCAGGAGGCCGCCGAGCGGTGGGGGGTCCGCCCGAGCCACGTCCTGCGGACGCACGCCGATCCGGACCACGTGGAGCACGAGGCGGAGCTCGGCCTGGACGTCGTCACCGGCCCCGTGGAGGTGGGCAAGTTGCGGTTCGACGCCCTCGCGACACCTGGACACAAGGACGACCACGTCGCCTTCGTCATGAACGGCGAGGCCTGCTTCTCCGGCGACGTCCTCTTCAAGGATGCCGTCGGCGGCGGCGACTACGGGCAGATCAAGCGGTCGGTGATGGACGTCCTGATGCAGCTCCCGCACGAGACCGTCGTCTATCCCGGCCATACCGACGACACGACGATCGGCCGGGAGTGGGAGCAGAACCCGTTCGTCCGCGTCTGGCGCGGGCTCGATCCTGAACTCGGCGAGGCGTGCCGCGTCGCCGGTCAAGAGGCGACGCTCGTCGTCTGGTCGCCTGACTACGACGGCAAGGGCAAGGCCTGGGTGCGGTTCGCGGACGGGCGCGACGCGATCGTCGGCGGCTCCCGCGTCGAGCGGGCCTAGCCGTGCGGGTCGGGCTGCTCCATCCCGGACAGATGGGCGCGGCCGTCGGCAGCGCCGTGAACGGCGACGTGCTGTGGGCGAGCGACGGGCGGAGCGAGGCGACCGCGCTCAGGGCCGGCGCCGCAGGGTTCACCGACGCCGGCTCGATCGACGAGCTCGTCCGGTCCTCCGACGTGATCATCTCGATCTGCCCGCCGGCCGCGGCGGAGGAGGTCGCCGGCGACGTCTTCGACGCCGGGTTCGACCGGCTCTTCGTCGAGGCGAACGCGATCTCGCCGGCGCGGATTCGCCGCATCGCGGAGCTCGGGCCGAGCGTCGTCGACGGCTCGATCATCGCGGCCTCCGGGATCAACCTCTACCTCGCCGGCGACGGCGCGGACAAGGTCGCGGCCCTCTTTCCCCCCGAGGGCGACGTGAAGCCGGTGATCCTGCCCGGCAAGGTCGGCGCCGCCTCGGGGCTCAAGATGGCCTTCGGCGGCTGGAACAAGATCGGGATCGCGCTGACGTGGCAGGCGCGGGCGATCGCACGGGCCTACGGGGTGGAGCCCTGGCTCGATCTCGAAGGCGTGACGCCGGATCGCCTCGAGCGAGTCGTCGACCGCGCCTGGCGCTGGGGGCCGGAGATGGACGAGATCGCCGAGGCCTGCGAGGCGCTCGGGCTGCCGGCGGGACTGCCGCGGGCCGCGGCCGACTTCTACCGCGGCGTCGAGGAAAAGACCGACTAGAACTGCTCGGCGGTCCAGCCGCGCTGGCCGACGCGCCGCGCGAGCGGGTTGAACGCGGCGACGAACGCGCGCTTCGCGACTGTCGCTCTCCGGTCGGCGGCAAGTGCAGCCGTGATCTCGGGGCTGGAGTCGGGCGGGCCGCACCGTTGCCGCGCCACGAGCCAGTCGCGGTAGTGCCAGTCCGCCGCGATCGAGGCCTGCTCGGCCTTCTGGAAGAGATCCGACGCCGCCCGTGCGCCTTCGTCGTCCGGCACCGACAGTGCCGCCACCTGCTGGAGCAGGCTCTGCCGGTTCCGCTGCACTCGGTTGAGGCGCTCGGCCGCCTGACGGGGAGGGAGCTTGCACCGGAATGCGGCGGAGATCGACGACGTGATCTCGGTCCGGCCGTCATGGGACTGCGCGAGGAAGTTCTCGAGCCGGGAGACGAAGGTCTGGAGCTCGTGGTCGCTCGCCGTCGTCGCCCCGCCGTCGTCTCGGGCGACCGCCGCGACCGCGATCGCCGCGAGCACGACGGCTGCGGCGGCCGCGACGACCAGGAGCCGGCGCCGCCTCGGCGGAGTGGTCGGGGCCGGCACCGCCCGAACCGGCCGTGCAGCCCGCAGGCTCTCGTCCTGGCGGAGGATCAGGCGCTCGAGCTCCTGCAGCTCCGGGCCCGGCTCGATCCCGAGCTCGTCCACGAAGGTGTCGCGCGTGCGGCGGTAGAGCTCGAGCGCCTCGGCCTGTCGGCCGGACCGGTAGAGCGCGACCATGAGCTGCGCCCGAACCCTCTCCCGGTACGGCTCCGCCGCGACGAGCTCCTCCAGCTCGGGGACAAGCTGCGTCTCGCGGCCGAGCGCGAGGTCGGCGTCGACACGTAGCTCGGTTGCCGCCAGCCGCGCTTCCTCGAGACGCGCGCCTGCCGCCTCGGCAAACGGCTCGGCGCGAAACTCCGCAAACGGCGGGCCCCGCCAGAGCGCGAGTGCCTCGCGCAGCCGGTCCGCAGCGGGTTCCGCCTCGCCCCGCTCGAGCAACTCGCGACCCTCGGCGACGAGGCGCTCGAACCGCTCGAGGTCGAGCTCGCCCGCCTCGACTCGGACCGAGTAGCCGGGCGCCCTCGTCAGCACCCGGTCGGCCCCGATCGCTTTCCGCAGTTGCGAGACGTAGACCTGGAGCGCCGACGTCGCCGTCTCCGGTGGATCGTCGCCCCACAGGTCGTCGATCAGCTCCGCGACCGGTACCACCCGGTTACGGCGAAGCAGCAGCAGCGCGAGGAGGGCACGCGGCTTCTCGGCCTGCAGCTGGAGCGGGCCTCCCTCGACGACCGCCTCGAGCGGCCCGAGGACGAAGAACTCGGCCACGCAAACGATGATCGCAGGTGCGGCGGCCGCTTCAGCCGCGCTTCAGCGCTCCTTCAGCCGCGCGGCCGACCCTGCAGGGGTCAACCGAAGGAGGCCCACGATGAAGTACCTGCTCCTCATCCTCGCCGCCGGCGCGACCGCCGCCGCAGTCCTCGCGTTCAGCTCCTCGCCGGAGCGCTCACGAGGGGCCGCCTCAACCGCGCCGGCGCACCCGCCAAGCGTGTTCTACGGCCACATCCGGTCAATGAGCGAAACCGGGCCCGGACGGTACGAGCTGCGGCTCGACCCGGAGTGGTGGCTGACCGGCGTCGCGGCGCAGCACGCGGCGCTGGAGACCACCGGCTCGAGCGACGTTCCGAACGACTACGTCACGGTCGACGAGGGCCATCGCCTGCTGACCGTGGCGGTCCTGTCCGACGCGCGGGTCGCCCTGCTCACCGGGGCCGCTGAGCACACGATGATCTCCGCCGACGAGCTCGCGCAGATCGTGAACGGGCGGAATCCGAACCACCGTCGGATCTTCGAGGCCGACGCCGGCTGGTGGCTCCAGATCGGCGAGCAGTACCCGAATCCAGCGGTCGTGCTCTTTCAGCAGTACCAGCCCTAGGAGGGTATGTCGAGGAAGGCGGCGAGGCGGCGGGCTTCGCCGTCGACCTCGCGGCGGACGCGGGCCGGAAGTGGGGCGTAGGGCTCGACCTTCACCTTGCCGTCCTCGCGCCGCCACTCGCCGGCAACGAGGCCGTCGACGAGGAACGTTGGCCGAACGTCGCCGCCTCGGATCACCCTCGACCGGTAGTCCTCGGGGAGCACGCGCGTTCGGTCACGGTGCGAGAGCAGGAGCGCGTCGAACGGCGGCAGGAACCGAACCGGCGCGCGGGTCGCCGGGTCGGGCCGGGGCGCTCGCGGCAGGTCGAGCAGCTCGCGGCGTGCATCTTCGGTTTCCAGGCTCAGGAGCGAAGGGCGGAGCGCCTCGAGCGCCGGGTCGAGCGCCGCCACCCGCAGGCCGGAGAACTGGAGCAGGTCGGCGCGGCTCGCCGGTCCAAAGGCGCGGAGGTAGCTGCGGATGACGTGCTCGGCTGCTTCCTCGGGAGGCGGCATCGGCACGCCGAGCCAGCGCTCGGCCGTGGTCAGCTTGATCCGCGGGCGGCCCCAGGTGCCGGAGGGCGGGACATGCACGAGCGGCGTCACGCACCTGACGCGAAACCCCCGGGGCTCGAGCTCCGGCAGAGCCGCGTTGAGGTCGGCGTAGGTGAAGAGGCCGTCGTCGGCGAGCCGCTCGATCCGCTGCTCGAGCTCGCCCACCGGCACGCCCTCGCGTAGGAAGTCCTCACGCCACTGGTCGTGGACGAGCCGCGCGAACGCGGGCTGATCCGTGGCCGCGACGAGGTGCACCGTGATGCGGAAGAGCGTCGAGCGCGTGACGCGCCTGCGCTCGAGCGCCCGCGTGAGCCGGTCCTGGCGAAAGCCCTCGAGCCGCGTCCAGAGGCCGATGTACGGCGCCGGCGGCCACTGCGCCTGCATCGCGCCGACGCGTTCGACCGCTGCCGGAACCGACAGGCGTGAGCGCTCCAGGAGGAGCTGGCGCGCGAGGGTCGCGCGGTTCAAGGCCCTAGCGGTGAAAGGCGGCAAGGCGCCTCGCCTCGTCGTCGAGCTCCCGTCGCACCGCGCGGGGCACGCCCTCGAACGGGCTGAGGGCGACCTTCCCGTCCTCGTACCGCCACGTGCCGGCCACCTTGCCGTCCACGAGGAACGTGTTGAACGAATTCGGCGTCTTGGTGTTGAAGATCAGCGGCCGGTACGGCTCCGGAAGGATCCCCGTCCGGCGGGCATGGACGAGGAGCGTCGCGTCCCACACGGGCAGGAACCGCGGCGGCGCCGGCGTGTCCGGGTCAGGGAGCGGCGCCCGCGGCAGGTCGACGAGCTCCTTCCCCGCCTCGTCGCGGAAGCGCCGCAGGTTGAGCCGTTCGAGCGCCGCAGACGTGGCGCTCAAACCGAGGCCGCCCCAGTCGGCGATGTCCGTCTTCGGCGCCGGTCCGAACGCGCCGAGGTAACGCCGGACCACGTGATCGACCACTTCCGTGTGTTCGGCCCGCGGTGGCCCGACCCAGTCCTCGGCCGCCGCGTAGAGGTCGGCGCGCCGCTGCTCCCAGGTGCCCGACGGCGGAACGCGTACGAGAGAGAGGTACATCCCGATGCCCGGCGTTGCCTCGCGGCCGATCAGCTGCTCGATCTCCTTGCGGCGGAGCGGCTGTTCGGCCAGCGCGCGCCGCAGCTTCGCCGCCGCGCGTCGCATCTGGGCCGGGTCCTGGTGGGGTTGCACCCGTTCCCACCATTGCCGCCGCCCAGGCGCGATCGCGAGCTCGAGCGGCCAGTAGTCGGCCCGGGAGACGAGATGGATCGTCGCGCGCATCAGCGTCCCCTGGACGATCGAGCGCCGCTCGAGCCCGCGGGTGACCGCGTCCCGCTCGAGCCGCTCGAGCCGCGACCAGAGCCCGATGTACATCGACGGCGCGTACTGCGCCTGGAGCCCGCCCATCCGCTCCAGCGCACGAGGGATCGAGAGTCGCGCGCGTCGCAGGAGCAACTGACGGGCGAGCAGCGCGCGATTCAGGTCGGCCTGCGTGAGGACTCGCTCGCCCACGGCGCGACGCTATCGGACACGTCCGAAACGGCCGTTACGGTCGGCCGATGCGCCTGATCGTCGCTCGCTGCGAGGTGACCTACACCGGCCGGCTCGCGGCCCATCTACCGGAGTCGACCCGCCTGCTGATGCTGAAGGCCGACGGCTCGGTGCTCGTCCACGCCGACGCCGGCGGCTACAAGCCGCTCAACTGGATGACGCCGCCGACGGTGATCGAAGAGGGCGGCGACCTTCTCGTCGTGCGGAAGCGTGCGGGGAAGTCCGAGGATCGGCTCGAGATCCGCCTCCATGAGGTCTTGAGCGACGTCGAGCACGAGATGGGGGAGGCGGCCGGGCTCGAAAAGGACGGCGTCGAGCGTGACCTGCAGGAGGCGCTCGCCGCGGATCCCGCGGCGCTCGGCGAGCCGCTGCGCCTCGTGCGGCGGGAGTGGACGACCGAGGTCGGGCCGGTCGACCTCATGTGCCGCGACGAGGAGGGCGGCTGGGTCGCGGTCGAGATCAAGCGGGTGGGGACGATCGAGGCCGTCGAGCAGCTCACCCGGTACATCGAATGCATCCACGTCGACGCTGCCAAGTCAGCCTGTCGCGGGATCCTGGCGGCGCAGGTGCTGAAGCCCCAGGCCGTCGCCCTCGCAACTGCCCGCGGCATCCGGTGCGCGCAGGTCGACCTCGACGTCCTCCGCGGCCTGCGCGAGCCCGAGCTGACGCTCTTCTCGTAGTTCAGCGGGCACAACGGGCCTGCGAAGATCGAAGGCGGTGAGCGCGCAGTCCCCGGAGAGGCAGACACGGCTGGCGACGACCATGCGCGCCAGCGAGCGCGTGACGCCCCTCGAGCTCTTCTTCGACCTGGTCTTCGTGCTCGCGCTGACGCAGTGCACATCGCTGATGGCGTCGGAACCGACCTGGGAAGGTCTCGCCAAGGGCCTGCTCGTGCTCGGTGTCCTCTGGTGGTCGTGGGTGGGCTACGCGTGGCTGACGAGCGTCGTCGACCCCGAGGAGGGCGCGGTGCGGCTCGTCATGTTCGCGGCGACTGCCGCACTGCTCGTCGCGGCGTTGTGCGTGCCCGACGTCTTCGGTGATGACGCACTCGTCTTCGCGTGCGCCTACGGCGTCGTCCGCTTCTCACAGATCGCGCTCTTCATCCTCGCCAGCAGGGACGACCCCGCGTTGCGCCGTTCGGTGCTCGGCCTGGCGGGCGGCACGGGGCTCGGCGTCGGCCTCCTGCTCGTCGCCTCGGCCACCGACGGCTGGCTCCAGGGCGCGATCTGGGTGCTGGCGATCATCCTCGACCTCGGCGAGCCTTACCTCTTCGGAGCGGAAGGCTGGAGCCTCGAGCACCCCAGCCACTTCGCGGAGCGCCACGGTCTGATCATCATCATTGCCCTGGGTGAGTCCATCGTCGCGATCGGCGTCGGCGCCGGGCACGTCGTCGACGCCGGCGTCGTGGCTGCGGCGATCCTGGGCATCGCCGTGGCCGCCGCCTTCTGGTGGCTGTACTTCGACGTAGTCGCGTACCTCGCGGAACGGAACCTGACCGAGCTGCCGCCGGGCCGCGAGCGAAACGAGCGCGCCCGCGACGTCTACTCGTACATCCACTTCCCGATGGTGTCGGGCATCGTGCTCGTCGCCCTCGGGATGAAGACGACACTCGCCCACGTCGGCGACGAGCTCGACATCGTGATCGCGTCGGCGATGCTCGGCGGGGCCGCGCTCTACCTGCTCGCGCTCGTCGCGCACCGCTACCGGAACGTCCACTCGGTCAACAACCACCGGCTCGTGGCGGCCGTGCTGATGGTTCTCCTGGTTCCAGCCGCGACGGCCGTCCCTGCGCTTGCCGTCGTCGCCGCGATGGCGGTCGTTCTCTGGGGGCTGATCGTCCTCGAGGCGAGGCGCTTCGCCGGCTCGCGCGACCGTGTGCGGCGGGAGCTGGCGAGCGAGGTCGGCGACTGACGCGGCTACACTGAGTC
>DATDKA010000062.1:0-5707 GCA_036520235.1 Gaiellaceae bacterium | reverse complement strand
GCGACGATCGTGGCGCTGCCGCCGCCGGCCAGGATCCGCGTTCCCCAGCGCTGGCCGGCGCCGCGGAGCATGAAGTTGTGCTCGTCGCCGCCTGCGTTGCGAACCACGAAGCGCACGGTCCCTGCCTTCGGGCGTGCCGACAGCGAGATCTTGCCGTCGACCTCCTTGACGCGGACGGTCTGGGTTGCGCCGGAGCCGAGCGTCGGGAGGAGGAGCGCCACCATCGCGGTCAGCGAGGCGAGCACGAGCAACAGGGTCTTCTTCATCGTCGTGTACGTCCTTTCTCAGTCGTCGTCGTGGCTGTCGTCGGAGCCGCCGCCGTGCCCGGAGTTCGACCCGGAGCGGTCGTCGCCGCCGTGGTCGTCGGCGGAGCCACGGTTCGGCCCGGAGCGGTCTTCCCGGCCGCCGCGGTCCTCCGCGCGGTCGTCGTCATCGTCCCGAACGGTGCCGGCGGGAGCGCCCGCGCACTGCGGGTCATTCGCGTGCTCGGCCTCGTCGCACGGGCCGCGGAGATCCTCTCCAGCTTCCCGTGCGGTCGTCGTCGCCGGCGTGGTGCGGTCCTCGACCGTCGTGCCGGCCGTCGTCGAGTCTTCCGTGGTCGTCGTGCTGGTCGTGAAGCCTGCGTCGTCGGTGGAGCCGTTGAGAGCGCCGCCGGCGAGGGCGCCTCCCGCAGCAAGCAACACGAACGCCGCAAGTCCGATTACGAGCTTGGTCATGAGTCCTCCTTTGGTCGTGGCCACAGGCTCGCGTCGGCCCACCCAAGGGCGGGCAAATGGGAGGAAAACCTTGGTTAAGCCTTGGTATCGCCCGGGAGTCGGACGCCCGCGGCGCCCCGGCGCAGCGCCGGGACCGGATCCGCCTCCGGGCGGGCGACGACGAGCACGGCGCCGTAGCCGTCCCCGGCAAGCGCGTCGACGAGCAGCTGGAGGCCGAGCGCGAGCGCGAACGCCTTGTGGGCACGGTCGCCGCCGAACGGAACGAGCTCGTCCTCCGAGGCTAGGCCGGCGATCACGTCGCCGTAAGTGACCTCGCCCATCGAGACGTCCGTGACGACGGGCTCGCGGTCGGAGCTCGGAATCGCGATCGACAGCGGGTTCGTCCCGGCGAGCTTCGGGCCGCCGTCGGGATGACCGAGCCGCGCCGGAGAGGTCGCAGTCAGCGCGGCGACCAGCCCGCCGTCGGCGAGACGTCGCGTCCAGTACCCGAGCATCCCGGTCGGGAAGCAGTTCGCGGCGACGACGAGGCGTGCCCGCTCCGGCGGCGACTCGAGCTGCGCCGCGCAGACGGCCGCCAGCGTCAGGTAGCCGAGCGCGCCTCTTCCGTCCCACCGCTCGTACCCCGGCTCCGCGACGAGGCGCTCGGGGCGTGCCTCCGGGTCGACCGGCTGCGTCTTCAGCCACTCGACGCGGCTCAGGCCGTGGCCTTGCTTCCCGCGGCGCTCGGCGTCGAGGAAGTGATCCGCCATGACGCCGGCGTCACGATCGTCGAAGCCCAGACCGCGCAGGGTCGGAATGACGTCCTCGGGCCTCATCCCACGACCGGCGTGGATCGCCGCTAGCTGCGCGTGCCCGCGAGCGGGAGCGTCTTCGTGATGCCGAGACCCTCCTCGCGCCGCGTCTCCTGAATCGCCTCGGCGAGGCTCGTGATCGCCCGCGAGGCTTCGGCCTCCGGCCGCTCCCAGACGAGCGGCTCGCCGCGATCGGCGGCCTCGCGCAGCGCGGGGTCGAGCGGGATCTTGGCCAGCAGCGGCAGGCCGATCTCACGCGCCAGCGCCTCGCCGCCGCCCGAGCCGAACAGCTCCTCTCCGGTGCCGACGAGGTACGACATGTTCTCGACGGCGCCGACGAGCCGCATGTTCGTCTTCTCCGCCATCTGCGCGGCGCGCACCGCGACCTGCTGCGCGGCCGGCTGCGGCGTCGTCACGACGATCGCCTCGGCCCGCGGGAGCAGCTGCCCGAGCGAGATGGAGACGTCGCCGGTGCCGGGCGGCATGTCCACGACGAGCGTGTCCAGCTCGCCCCAGTGGACGTCCGAGAGGAACTGCTCGAGCGCTTTGTGGAGCATCGGGCCACGCCACATCACCGGCGCGTTGTCCTCGAGGAAGAACCCGATCGACATCAGCTTCAGCTCGTCGCGGACCGGCGGCACGATCATCCGGTCGACGACGACCGGCCGCTGGTGCACGCCGAGCATGTGCGGGATCGAGTGGCCGTAGACGTCCGCGTCGAGCACGCCGACCCGCTGGTCGAGGCGGGCGAAGGCGGCAGCCAAGTTGGCCGTGAGCGTCGACTTGCCGACGCCGCCCTTGCCGCTCGCAACAGCGATTACCCGGGTGGAGCGGTCGAGCGAGATGCCCTTCGTGCGCTGAGTGACCCCGCCGCGCAGGCGCGTCGTCAGCGCCTCCTTCTCCTCCGGGCTCATCACGTCGAAGGCGACCGAGACGGACTCGATTCCCTCGATCGGGATGAGCTCGCGCTGCACCTGCTCCTCGAAGCTGTGACGGAGCGGGCAGCCTGGCACGGTGAGCGCGATCGTGACCTCGGCATGGCTCCCGCGGACGTCGACCTGGCGCACCATGTCGAGCTCGGTCACGGGCTTCCGGAGCTCGGGGTCGATCACGCGCGAGAGCGCGTCGGTGATGGCGTCGCGAGAGGGCTGCATCATCCGTAAAGCCTAGACGTCCAGCAATTCCTTGAGCCGCACGCCGTTCTTGACGGCATACCCTTCCCAGTCGTTGTTGAAGTACGCGTAGACGTCGATGCCGTCGGCGCGCCAGGCGCCGAGCCGGTCGGCCCACTCGCGGAGCTCGGTCTCCGAGTAGTTGCCGGCGCGCCCGCGCTGCCCGTAGTGGAAGCGAACGAACGTCCAGTCGGCGGTCAGCTCGAGGGTCCGGAACCGGTACTTCGGGCTGTCCGGGATCACTAGCGCGGTGCCGCGCCGGCGCAGCAGCTCGTAGACCTCGTCGACGTACCAGCTCGCCTCGCGGAACTCGAAGCAGTGGCGCCCGCCCGGGAGCGCCTCCAGCGTTGCCTCCAGCCGCTCGTCGTCGCGCTTGAAGGTCGGCGGCAGCTGCCAGAGCACCGGTCCCAGCTTGGGTGAGCGCGCGAGCGGCGCGATCCGGCTGTAGAAGAGCGGGATCCCCTGCTCGAGCCCGCCGAGCCGGCGGATGTGCGTGATGTAGCGGCTCATCTTCACCGCGAGCAGAAAACCCGGCGGGCTCTCATCCACCCAGCGTTGGACGGAGGTGACTCGCGGCAGCCGGTAGAAGGTGTTGTTGATCTCGACGGTGTCGAAGAGCGTTGCGTAGTGCTCGAGCCAGCGCCGCTGCGGGAGTCCCTTCGGGTAGACGCGCTCCCGCCAGTGGGCGTAGTTCCAGCCCGAGCACCCGATGCGGACCTCGCTCACATGGTGAGGATCTCCGCTAATCGGTCCCGTAACTCCTCGGTCGGCGCGGCGACGTTGAGCGAGTGCGGGGCCAAGTCGAGCGGGGTCGCATCCCAAGGCTGGCCGTCCGCATGACCGATCGGGAGCCCCTGCTCCCGCACCACGAGCTGCGCCGCCGCGACGTCAACCGACCGCGCGCCGCGCAGCGAGCAGACGGCGTCGACGCGGCCCGCCGCAAAGTGGCAGAGCCCGAGGGCGAGCGAGCCCATGATCCGGAAGCGCCGTGCGTATTCCACCAGCGCCTCGGCCCTGGCGGCGACCGACGTCGAGAGCGTTCCCTCCATCACGAGGATCTCCACCTGGTCCTTCGGACGCTGATCGCCCAGCGGCCGGCCGTCGAGCCGCGCGCCGCCGCCGCGGGTGGCCGTCCACTCCTCGCCCGAGCCGAAGTCGTAGACGTAGCCGAAGACGACGTCGCCCATGGTCGGCCCTTCTGCCACGGCGACGGAGAGGCAGAAGTGCCAGAGACCGCGCTTCGCGTTGACCGAGCCGTCGATCGGGTCGACGACGACGTGGGTGTCGGACTCGCCGAATGCCTCGATCCCGAGCTCCTCGGAGACGAGCGTGAAGTCGTGCCCCTGCTCGTGCAGGGCCTCGAGTCGCGCAACGACCGCCCGCTCGGCGGCGGCGTCGATCGCCGTCGTGTCGTCGCCGCCCTGCCCGGTCGCGATCACCGGCTCGCGCTCAGCGCGGGTCGGCAGGTCGTCGAGCACCTGTCGAATGTCCGCCGCGGCCGCGCGGCAGGCCTCGAGCCAGGGGTTCAATGGTCCGGGTGGAACAGCAGGCCGGAGAGCAGCTTGGGATAGAAGTAGGTCGTCTTCTGCGGCAGCGTCTCGCCGGATTCGGCGAAGCGGAAGACGTCCTCGATCCGCGTCGGGCGGACGAGGAACGCTCCCGCAGCCCGGCCGCTGTCGACGGCGGCGACGGCGTCGTCGACCGACGGCGTGTACGACACTTCGCCGGGCGCCAGCGCCTCGACGAGCTGGACGTCGAGCTGACCCTGATCGCCGTGGACAACCGCGATCCCGCCGTCGCGCCGGTAGAGGACCGCTGCGGCCCGGTCTTCCGGCTCTCCCTCGAGCGCGCTCAGCGCCGCCCGGAGGTCGTCGGCGTTGGCCGGCGGGCCGTTGACGTCCTCCACCAGCCGGTGCGTCGGGAAGATCATCAGCCCAGGATCGTCGGTGGAGACCAGCACGACCGGGATCCGCTCCGCTCCGTAGGCGAGCGCCGTCTCGTAGCGGTGATGGCCGTCGGCGATCAGCAGCTGCTTGTCGACGAAGGCTTCGCCGATGCTGTCGTCGAGGCGCCAGAGTCTCGCACCCTCCGCCTCGAGGTCCGGCGTGCCGGTGGGGAACGCGAACGGCGGCGCGCCCTCGTAGAGCAGGAAGATCGGCTCGAAATGGACGCCGGTGGCGCGGAGCAGGCGCAGACGGCCCTCCTTCGGCCCGGCGTGCGTGCGCTCGTGTGGGAGGACGACGCGGTTCTCGTACGGCTCCGGCCGCAGCGAGCCGACCAGGCCGCGGCGCGTCCGTTCGATCCCGTCCGGGCCCACGTACCGCTGCTCCAGCGCCCAGAACGAGGGCGCGTCGTCGCGGACGAGCGCGCCGTCGGCGAGCCACTCGTGCCAGAGTCGGGCGGCGTCCTGTTCGTCCTCGGGCAGGGTCAGATGGACGACGTTGAAGGGGCTTCTCTCGAGCAGCTCCTCGCGCTGCGCGTCGTCGATCACGTCGTACGGCGGGGCGACCAGCCGACCGAGCGGACCGGCGACGTCCTCGTCGTAGCGAACGGCCCGGAACGGCTTGACGACGGCCATCTCGGCCGAGCGTACCATCCGTTTTCGCCCCTAGAAGCGCCCGATCCCTGTAGCCATGCGGGTTTCGCTCAACCATGCTGGCCGTCCCCGCCGTGGATGCCGCGGAACGTCGTCCCCGTGTGGTCCCGGTGTGGTCTCGCCACCGCTGCCTACCCAGGCGCAGGCGCGACGGGTCAGCTAATCGTGATTCGGCTCGCGTAATACGCCCGGCCGGCTGCGTCGTTCACCGCGACGCGAACCCTCCACGGAGGAGGGCGCCGCGTTTTCGTCGCGAGCGCGCGCTTGATGTCGTCGAGGTCGGCGAACCCGTGCCACGTTGCCCCAGGCGTGAGCAGGTGGGCGAGCGGCGCAGGGTCCTGCAGGACCCAGCCGGCGATCAGGAGCCAGTCCTTCGTCCCCGGCATGTGAATCGTCACGCTGTTCAGCGTGACCGGCACGGCGCCCGTGTTC
>DATDKA010000061.1:0-21934 GCA_036520235.1 Gaiellaceae bacterium | reverse complement strand
GAAGGGTCCGCCGTCACCGCCGGCGGTTTCTTCGTGTTTTTTGGCCTGAACGAGGGCCGTCCGGCCCTCGTTCGCGTGCCTACTTGACTTCGACGGTGGCGCCCGCCTCTTCGAGCTGCGCCTTGATCTGATCCGCTTCCTCCTGCGCGACGCCCTCCTTGACAGGGTTGGGCGCGCCGTCGACGAGGTCCTTGGCTTCCTTCAGCCCAAGGCCTGTGATCGCCCGGACAACCTTGATCACTTGGATCTTCTGGCCGCCGGGACTCGCGAGCACAACGTCGAACGCGGTTTTCTCCTCCGCGGCAGCGCCGTCGCCGGCCGCAGGAGCTGCGCCGGCAGCAGCAACAGCGATTGGAGCTGCAGCGGCCACGCCCCACTCCTCTTCCAGCTTGTTCTTGAGCTCGACGAGCTCGAGGACGGTCATCCCGCCCAGCTGCTCGACGACCTTGTCGGTGTCTGTCTTGGCCATTGCTACTCCTCCTTCGATTCGGCTGAAGCCTGATCGGCTTCAGCCGAGGGCTCCTCTTCTGATGGTGTCTCCGGTTCGGGCTCCTCCGTCGGCGCCTCTTCGGCTGGTGCCTCGGGCGTCACTTCCTCCCCGGCCGCTTCGGCGACGGGCGCCTCCTCGGCCGGTGCCTCCTCGGCCGGTGCCTCAGCCGTCTCGCCCTGCTCCTCGAGCTGCTTGATGCGAGCGTCGAGGACGTTCACGAGGTCGCGCAGCGGCGCCGTGAACAGGCCGACGACCGTCGTCAGCGGGCCGGCGACGGCCCCGACGAGCTGGCCGCGGAGCACGTCCGCGGGCGGCAGGGTCGCGAGGCTCCGTACCTCGTCCTCGCCGATCTGCTGGCCGTCGAGGATCCCGCCCCGAATCTGCATGACACGGGTCTCCCGGGCCGCGGTGTTCAGCGCCCTCGCGACTGCGACGGGATCGCCGTCGCTCTCGAGGAACGCGATCGCGGTCGGGCCGTCGAGGAGCGCGAGCAGCGCGTCGGCGCCGGCCTCCTCGGCCGCCCGTCGCGTAAGCGTGTTCTTGACGACCGTGAACCGCGCGCCGTGCTCGAGCAGTTGTCCGCGCAGGTTGTTGATGTCCGTCACGGACAGGCCGCGGTAGTCGGCCACGAGCAGCGTTTCGGTCGAGCGCAGCCGCTCGGCGAGCTCTGCAACGACCTTCTCCTTCTCGGATCTCAGCATCGAATCACCTCCTCGAAACGAATCAGGCCCGCCGGCAGGCGGGCCCGAGCAGAGGCAGGTGACTGACTCGTCTCGGCCGCGCCTCGGCTGGATTTACGCCTCCTGGGCTACCGGCTGTCTCTGGCGACGGGCGGTGGTTACGCGGTTACAGGCTCTGCCTGCTCCTCCTCCAGCTCTTCGACGATGGCTTTCGTCCGGGCCGGGTCGACGTGGATGCCGGGGCCCATGGTCGTGGTCAGCGTGATCCGGCGGATGTACCGGCCCTTAGCCGCGGCCGGCTTCGCGCGGTTGATCTCATCGATCAGCGCGGCGTAGTTCTCGGCGAGCAGGCGCTCGTCGAAGCTCCGCTTGCCGATCGCGACGTGCACGTTCGCGCCGCGGTCGGTTCGGTACTCGAGCTTGCCCGCTTTCGCCTCGGAGACGGCCTTGCCGACGTCCATCGTCACCGTGCCGGTCTTCGGGTTCGGCATTTTTCCGCGGGGCCCGAGGATCCGGCCGAGACGGCCGACGTTCCCCATCTGGTCCGGCGTGGCGATTGCGACCTCGAAGTCGTCGAAACCCTCTTCGATCTGCTTCGCGAGGTCTGCGCTGCCGACGACGTCGGCGCCGGCGTCCTGCGCCTCCTTCGCCTTCTCGCCCTCGGCGAAGACGGCGACGCGCACCTCGCGGCCGGTGCCGTGCGGAAGCATCAGCGTCCCGCGCAGCTGCTGGTCGGCGTGGCGGACGTTGAGGCCGAGGTTGAAGTGCACCTCGACGGTCTCGTCGAACTTGCGCTCCGGCCACGACTTCACCATCCGGATCGCCTGCGCAGGGCTGTAGAGCTCCTCGCGGTCGATCTCGCCGCGCCCCTGGCGGTAGAGCTTCCCGTGGCGGCTCATCGCCGGTCGACCTCCACGCCCATCGAGCGTGCGGTGCCGGCGATGATCAGCATCGCGGCCTCCACGTCGCGCGCGTTCAGGTCGGGCATCTTCGTCTCGGCGATCTGGCGGACCTGGTCGCGCGTCAGGCGCCCGACCTTCTCGCGGTTCGGCTCCCCCGAGCCCTTCTCGAGGCGCAGCGCCTCCTTGATCAGGACGGCGGCCGGCGGCGTCTTCGTGATGAAGTCGAAGGAGCGGTCCTCGTAGACCGTGATCTCGACCGGGATGATCCGGCCGTTCTCCTGCTGGGTCTGGGCGTTGAACGCCTTGCAGAACTCCATGATGTTGACCCCGTGCTGGCCCAGCGCGGGACCGACGGGCGGCGCCGGGTTGGCCTGCCCGCCCGGGATCTGGAGCTTGATCAGTGTCAGAACTTTCTTGGCCATTTGCGCGTCTAGTCGATCTTCTTCACCTGGTCGAAACCGAGCTCGACCGGCACCTGTCGCTCGAAGATGTCCACGAGCACCTTCAGCTTCTGGGCGTCCGGCTGGACGTCGACGATCTCGCCGTCAAAGTCCGAGAGCGGCCCGGAGGTTACCTTCACCGACTCGCCGAGCGAGAACTCGACCTGGGCCCGGGCGCGCTCGGCGGTGGCGGCGCCCGTGCGGAGGATCCGGTCGACCTCGGGCTGCGAGAGCGGGATCGGCTTGCCGGCGGCGCCGACGAAGCCGGTCACGCCGGGTGTGTTCTTGACCACCGTCCAGGCGTCGTCGTCGAGGTCCATGTTCACGAGCACGTAGCCGGGCAGGACGCGCTTCTCGGCCTGGACCTTCTGGCCGTCCTTCGTCTCGATCACCTGCTCCGTGGGGACGACGACGCGGCGGAACCGCGGCTGCTGGCTCATCGAGACGATGCGGTGCTCGAGGTTGGCCTTGACCTTGTTCTCGTGGCCGGAGTAGGTGTTGATGACGTACCAGCGGAACATCCGAAGCTCTCTACTTGCCGAGCAGCAGGCGCTCGACGAACGGCTGGATCGCGAGATCGGCGAGCCAGAGGTAGAAGCCGACGATTGCGCAGGCGATGATCACGACGACGGTGCCGGTCAGCACCTGGCGCTGATTCGGCCACTCGACCTTCTTCAGCTCGGCCCAGGATTCGCCGACGAACCGCCGTCCACCCCCACCCCCGCCGCGCCGGCCGGTCTGGGTCTTCGGCGGCTGCTGCGCAGGGCGAACCTGCGCCTGACGGCTGCGCGCGCGTTGCGAGACGCCCTGCTGCTGCGTCGGCTGCTCGACGGCGGAAGAGCTCTGCTTCTCGCGGCGGCGGCGGCGCTGCTGTCGCGTGCTTCGGGCCATGCGCTTAGCGGGTCTCCCTGTGCGACGTGTGCCTGCCGCACCAGCGGCAGTACTTCTTCGCTTCGAACCGGTCAGGCGTGTTCCTCTTCGACTTCGACGTCTGATAGTTACGGCGCCTGCATTCGGTGCAAGCGAGCGTGATTCCGACTCTGACTCCTGTAGCCATTCCTCAAATCTTCCCTCGCGGAGGTAGCGGCGGGTGGATTCGAACCACCGACCTGCGGGTTATGAGTCCGCCGCTCTAACCAACTGAGCTACGCCGCCCGGCGGCGCGCAGTGTAGCGGTTGTCCGGCGCAAATCGTAGCCTCGATCGGGTGGATCGGAGCGGCGTCGAACCGTGCCTCCGCTGCGGCGCGAGGATGGAGTGGCGACACGGGACCTGGCAGTGCCCGAGGTGTCGTTTCAAGCTCGGCTGCTGTGAAGGTGAGGCGCAGACGTGCTTCGCGGGCGCTACGCCGGAACGATCAGCACCGGCGTCCCGACATGCACCTGGTTGAAGAGCGCCTCCGCGTCCGGGACGCGCATCCTGATGCAGCCGTGTGACGCCGAGTAGCCGATCGAGGCAGCATCCGGCGTCCCGTGGATGCCGACGAGCGGCGCCGTCGTCCCCATCCACCGGGTGCCGAGCGGGTTGCCCGGTCCGGGCGGGATCGGCTTCGCTCCCTGCGCCCACTCCGAGTTCGGCGGCGGGACCCACCACGGGTTCCGCTGCATCGTCGCGATCGCGTAGTTGCCGAGCGGCGTCGGGTACTGCGGCTGGCCCGTGGCGACGCCGAACGTCCGCACGCTGCGCAGTCCGTCGAAGAGCGTGAGCTTGTTCGAGCCGCGATAGATGACGATCACCGGACCGAAGTTGTCCGGCGTGACCCTCGGAGACACGTTCTTCGTCAGCAGCCGGACCGGCTGGCGGGCAGGCGTGCGGAGCATGTAGGCGATTGCGTTCGTCATCTGCTCCTTGTCGACCGCGAGACCGTCCTTCGCCGGCGAGAAGTCCGGCCGGCCGCCGGCGACACCCACGACGGTCGCGTCGACCGGCTCGCGCGAGAACAGCCGATCGAGCCGCTGGACGTAACGGCGGATCCGCGGGCTGTTGGCCGACACGTGGAGCGGCACGCGCGCCTGCGGCTGGGACTGGAGGGCTACGGCGACCGCGTTGTCGATCCCGGCGCTCGCGCCGAGGTAGCGCGGGCTGATCCGCCACTGTTTCTCGCCGTAGACGAGCCGCAGGGGCCGGAAGAACCGCTTCTCGATCCGGGTGCGGGCGGGCTCCGACGTGAGGCCGCCGACCGGGATGCCGGCGACGGTGACGCCCGGCGCGATCACGACGGGCTTGCGCGCGGCGTCCGGCGCCGCGACACCCAAAGTGACGAGCAGGAGGAACGTAGCTCCGAGCAGGCGTTTCACGTACCGAAAGATACGGCACGAAACGCGGAAACGTTCCTACTTCACCGCAGTCTTCAAGATTCCTTCACCCAGCCGCGGGTGAGGAAGAGCCAGAACGCGAGACCGGCATACGGGCCGTACCGCTTGAAGCGGCGCTCGATCTGGCGGTCGAGGGCTTTTCGGCCGTTGAGCGCAGCGTAGGTCGGCCTCGTCCAGGCGTCGAGGATCAGCCGCGAGTGGCGGCCGAGCAGCATCATCACGTGAGCCGCCGCGTACGGCCCCACGCCCGGCAGCGCGAGGAGCCGCCCCGCCACCTCGTCGTCGGGTAGCTCCTCGGGCGGTGCGTCGCGGAGCTCCTCGAGGTCGAGCTTCCCCTTCGCGACGTCTCGCGCAAGGGTGCGGAGGTACGCGCCGCGGTAGCCGGCCCGAACCACGTCTCGGTAGAACGGCGTCCGCGCCGCGGCCATCGCCGCCGGCGTCGGAAACGCGCGGCCGAGGCCTCCCGCCGACTCCTCGCCGAGGTTGTCGACGAGGGCGGTCACCATGCGGACCGTCGCCGACCACGTGCAGTTGGTGGTGCAGATCGTCTTGACCACGTCCTCGAACACCGTCGGGCTCCGGAACATCCGGCCGGCGCCGGTCGTCACCCAGGCGAGGTCGGGGTCGTCCGCGGCCACCGCGTAGAGCGGCGCCAAGTCCTCCTCCAGGTTCAGCATCTCCTGGAGGACGCCCCGGATTGCTTCCTCCGTGAGCCGGCTCGGCTTCGGCCCGAGGACGTCTACTCGGGCGGCGCCGCCGCGACCCTCGCTGAGGCGGAACGTCCTCGGGCGGCCGCGCGGGAGGGGCACGGTTACCGTCATCACGCGCGCCTCCTCGTCGACGTCCGCGGGCGGGAGCGAGGCGACGCCGTGCGAGACGATCGTCCGCCAGAGGTCGACCGGCTCGCCCGATGGACCTCTCAGCGGCAGCTGGAACGACACGTCGCGAGCCTAGTTGCGCGGCCCCGCCCTAGAGTCGCCGCGTGGCGGTCCTCGGAGTCGACGTCGGCGGCACCTTCACCGACGCGGTGCTGGTCACGGACAGCGGGGTGCGGACGGCGAAGGTGCGGACGAGTACGCGACAGGAAGAGTCGGCGCTCGCGGCGGCTCGGGCGGTCGGCGCGTCCGCGCTTGAGCGGTTCACGCACGGGACGACAGTTGCGACGAACGCGCTCCTCGAGCGCAAGGGAGCGCGGACGGCGTTCGTGACGACAGCGGGCTTCGAGCACATGCTCCACCTGCGCCGGCAGGACCGGGCGCACCTTTATCGGCTCTGCGAAAACCATCCTCCGCCGCTCGTCCCGCTCGAGCGCTGCATGGGGGTGCGCGAGCGGCTGGGGCCAGACCGCGTCCTCGAACCGCTCGACCTCGGGTCGCTGCCGGAGCTCGAAGCCGAGGCGATCGCCGTCTGCCTGCTCTTCTCGTTCCGCGACCCGTCGCACGAGCGAGCCGTCGCGCACGAGCTTCGACGACGGCATCCTCATGCTCACGTGGTCGCGTCGCACGAGGTCGCACCCGAGTTCCGGGAGTACGAGCGCGCGTCGACGGCCGCAGCCGATGCCTACCTCGGGCCGGCGCTCGGCGGGTACCTGCAGCGACTGGGCGAGGAAGCTCGGGCGCGCGGCCTCCCCGAGCCGCTCGTGATGCGCTCTTCCGGCGGAGTGGCCTCGCTCGAGGAGGCCGCGGCGCACGCCTCGTGGGCGCTGCTCTCGGGGCCGGCGGGCGGCGTCGTCGGCGCCGCCCGGGTCGCGGCCTCGGCCGGCTTCGAGGACGCGATCGCGTTCGACATGGGCGGGACCTCGACCGACGTCTGTCTGATCACCGGCGGCGTCGCGGAGCGGTCGGTCGAGCGGTCGATCGCAGGGCTGCCGATCCGTCTCCCGAGCGTCGATGTCCACACCGTCGGCGCCGGCGGCGGCTCCATCGCGTGGGTGGATGCGGGTGGGGCCTTGCGGGTGGGGCCGGAAAGCGCCGGCGCGGATCCTGGGCCTGCCTGCTACGGGGCCGGCGGGACGCGGCCGACGGTGACGGACGCGAACCTGCTGCTCGGGCGACTGCCGGCTCGGCTCCCCGACGGTCTGGAGCTCGACCGCGACGCGGCTGCGCGTGCGCTCGGCGAGATCGACCCGCAGGACGTGGTCGACGTCGTGAACGCCGAGATGCTGGGGGCGCTCCGCGTCGTGTCCGTCGAGCGGGGCCGCGACCCGAGGGGATTGGCGCTCGTGGCGTTCGGCGGCGCCGGGCCGCTGCACGCCTGCGCGCTCGCCGAGGAGCTCGGGGTCGAGACGGTGCTCGTCCCCGAGGCGGCCGGCGTCCTCTCGGCGCTCGGCCTCGCGGTCGGGGACGAGCGACGAGATCATGTCCGAAGCGTCGTGCGTCCTCTGGCGGAGGTCCCCGACCTGCCCGACGAGGGCGAAGCCGACCTGCGCTACCGCGGTCAGTCGTTCGAGCTGACCGTTTCGCTCGGGCCAGACCTCGCCGGCCGATTTCACCGGCTGCACCAGGAGCGGTACGGCTACGCAGCGCGCGATCGTGAGCTCGAGCTCGTCGCGATCCGCACGGCGGACGTGCGCCCCGGGCCGGAGCTCCGGCTGCCACCCGTTGCGGCCGCCACAGCGACCGGCCCGGCGCTGATCGAGCTCGACGGCGCCACCTGCTGGCTCCCCCCTGGGTGGGTGGGGGTTAGGGATGGTTCCGGTTGGAGGCTCACGAAGGCGTGAACATTCAGCTCCAAGTCGTCGGACACGCGCTCCGCGCGGTCGCCGAGGAGATGGGGGCCGCGCTCGTTCGGTCGGCGTTCTCCGCGAACATCAAGGAGCGGCGGGACTGCTCGACCGCGCTCTTCGACGCGCGCGGCAGGATGGTCGCCCAGGCCGAGCACATCCCGGTCCACCTCGGCGCTATGCCCGACGCCGTCGCGGCCGTGATGGAGCACCGGCCCGGGCCTGACGACGTTTTCGTCCTCAACGACCCCTTCTCCGGCGGCACCCATCTCCCCGACGTCACGCTCGTCTCGCGCACCGAGCTCGGCTTCGCCGTCAGCCGCGCCCACCATGCGGACGTCGGCGGGGTTGAGCCGGGCTCGATGCCCGCGGGGTCCCACACCCTCGCGGAGGAAGGCGTTGTGATCCCGCCGACGCGCCTCGACGAGCGCACGCTCGAGGCGCTCGTGGCGCAGATGCGCAACCCGGACGAGCGCCGCGGCGATTTCCGGGCGCAGCTGGCCGCGCACCGACTGGCCGCCGAGCGGGTGTCCGAGCTCGCGGCGCGACACGGCGCCGACCGCGTCCGCGCGGCGATGGACGAGCTGATCGCCTACTCCGAGCGGGTCGTGCGCGCCGGGATCGCGCGGCTGCCGGACGGGCGGTACGAGGCCGCCGACGTGCTCGAGGCGCGGGACGGGGAGCTCGAGCTGAGGGTCGTGGTGACAGTCGAGGGGTCCGCGCTCGCGGTCGACTTCGCCGGGACGGCGCCGCAGCATGGAGGCAACCTGAACTGCCCGCTCGCAGTTACGCGCTCCGCCACGTTCTTCGTCGTCCGCTGCGTGACCGATCCCGACGTGCCGGCCTCGGCGGGCGCCTTCGCACCGGTCTCGGTCTCCGCTCCCCGCGGCTCGCTCGTCAACGCAGAGCCCGGCGCGGCAGTGGCCGGCGGCAACGTCGAGACGTCGTGCCGGATCGTCGACGTCCTCTTCCGGGCCTTCGGCCGGGCGGTAGACGTCCCGGCGCAGGGTCAGGGGACGATGAACAACCTCACCCTGGGGAGCGACCGCTTCACGTACTACGAGACGCTCGGCGGCGGGCAGGGGGCGTGCCCGGACGCGGACGGCCCTTCGGGTGTGCACGTGACGATGTCGAACACGCTGACGACGCCGGTCGAGGCACTCGAGCTCGCTCACCCCCTCCGCGTCCGCCGCCACGAGCTCCGGCTCGGGTCGGGTGGCGCCGGCCGCCGTCGCGGCGGGAACGGCGTCGTGCGCGAGCTGCAGGCGCTCGAGCCCTGCCGTGCGTCGATCCTGAGCGACCGCCGCGTCCATGCTCCGGACGGCGCCCGGGGAGGCGAGCCCGGCCTCCCCGGGCGGAACCTCCTGAACGGCAAGGAGCTGCCGTCGAAGACGACGGTCGACTTGGCCGCCGGCGACGTTTTGCGGCTGGAAACGCCCGGAGGAGGCGGCTGGGGCCGTCGGTAGGCTGGCGGCATGGCCGTCGTCGAGGCTCACGACCTGCATCGGACCTACCGAACGTCCACCGGAACGCTCCGCCGGAAGTGGAAGAACGTCGAGGCGGTCCGCGGCGTCAGCTTCGAGATCGCCGAGGGCGAGCTCTTCGGGCTGCTCGGGCCGAACGGGGCCGGGAAAACCACCACGATCAGGATGCTGATCACGCTGCTGATCCCGACGAGCGGGACGGCGAAGGTGCTGGGCTTCGACGTCGTCAAGGACGCGCGCGAGGTCCGCAAGCGGATCGGGTACGTCTTCGGCGGCGAGCGCGGCGTCTACGAGCGCCTCTCCGGCTACGACAACCTCCGCTACTTCGCCGAGCTCTACGGCGTCCCGCCCAAGGACATCCGCCCGCGGATCGAGTTCCTGCTCGAGCTCGTCGGGCTGAAGGGACGCGAACAGGAGCGCGCGGAAGGCTACTCCCGTGGGATGAAGCAGCGGCTCCACATCGCACGGGGGCTGCTGCACGACCCGCCGGTGGTCTTCCTCGACGAGCCGACGATCGGGCTCGACCCCGTGGGCGCGCGCGAGCTGCGCGCCACGATCGCCTCGCTGGCCGAAGCCGGCAAGACCATCCTCCTCACGACCCACTACATGTTCGAGGCCGACGCGCTCTGTGATCGCATCGCCGTGATCAACCGCGGCCAGATCGTCGCCCACGGTACGCCGGCCGACCTCAAGCGCGGCGTCGCCGAGGGCACGATCGTCGAGGTCGAGGTCTTCGGCATCCCGGAGGGCACGCCCGAACGGGTGCGCGAGCTCGACGGTGTGCTCGGCGTGTCAATCGAGGAGCGCGAGCAGGCGCAGGTGCTGATCGTCCAGACGCGGGCCGATGTCGAGCTCACCCACATGATCCTCGGCACTATCGACGGCGCCAACGTCGGCCGGATCTCCACGAGGGAGCCGACGCTCGAGGACGCCTACGTCGCGCTCGTGGCGACCGAGGAATGAAGGCGCTCCGGCTGCTCGCAGTCGGCTGGTGGTTCCAACTGAAGATGATCTCCCGTTCGCCCTTCGAGGGCGTCGGGCAGGTGATCTACCCGCTCTTCTTCGCCACGGTCGCCTTCTTCGTCTTCCGCGCCGGCGACAGCCCGCGGACGCTCCTGTACGCGTCGCTCGGCTCCGCCGTCATGGGCATGTGGTCGGCGACGAGCACGACGGCGGGCGCCGCGATGCAGCGGGAGCGCTGGCACGGGACGCTCGAGGCGCTCGTCGCCACGCCGCCCCACTTCTCGCTCGTCCTCCTGCCGATCACGCTCGCGATGTCGACCGTCGGGATCTACTCGCTCGCGGCCACACTCGCCTACGGACACTTCCTCTTCGGGATCGACCTGATGATCGAGCACCCGGTGGCGTTCTGCCTGGCGATCGTCGGCACCGTGCTCTCCTTCGGCTCCCTCGGCTTTCTCTTCGCTGTCTCGTTCGTCCGCTTCCGGGCTGCGTGGGCGCTCGGGAACCTCTTCGAGTACCCGGTCTGGCTGATCGGCGGCTTCCTCGTGCCGCTCGCACTCCTGCCGAACTGGGTCGGCCCGATCGCGTGGGTGCTCGCGCCGACCTGGGGGATGAACGCGATTCGTGAGGCCGCGCTCGGCGGCACCCCGCTGCCGGACCTGGCCCTATGCCTGGCGCTCGGCGCCGTCTACATCGGGCTCGGGATCCTGGTGCTCGACCGAGCGCTCGGCTCGGCGCGGAAGCGTGCCGCCCTCTCGCTGACGTGACCTCGCTCCGGATCTTCGCAGTCGGCGGATTGATCAGCTTCCGCGCGCTCTTCTACTGGCTGTCGGTCTGGATCTACGTGCCGAGCCTGGTGATCGCGCCGCTCTTCCAGATTTTGCTCTTCGCCTACATCGGTCGCTCGGCAGGACTGGAATCGGATCAGTTCTACGTCGTCGGGAACGCGATTCAGTACGCGGCGATTCCGTGCCTCTTTGCAATGACGCAGATGATCGGCGGCGAGAAGTACCAGAACACCCTCGGTGCGATCCTCGTCAGCCCGGCGCCGCGGCTGCCGCTCTTCTTCGGCCGCGTTGTTCCGGTCGTCGTCAACGCCGCCTTCGTGTCCGCCTTCTCCCTCGCCGCAGGCAGCCTGATCCTCGGCGTCCACATCCCCGCGTCCGCGATCCTCCCGCTGGCGCTCGTGATCGTCGTCGCGGCCTTCTCCTGCACCGGTCTCGGCCTGATCAACGCTGCCCTCTCCTTGCGGATCCGGGAGAACGCCGTGCTCTCGAATGTGCTCTTCGGTTTCCTGCTCATCTTCACGGGGGCCAACGTGCCGGTGTCCGAGCTCCCCGGCTGGATGCAGGCGGTCTCGGAGCGCATCCCGTTCACGCACGCGATCGAAGCGGCCCGAGAGCTCGTCGACGGCGCTGCCCTGAGCTCCGTGGTCGACCTGATCGGAACCGAGCTCCTGATCGGCTGCGTCTACCTCTTGGCCGGCTACCTGTGCCTGCGTTTCTTCGAGTGGCAGGGGCGGCGGCACGCCACGCTGGAGCGGTCTTGAGCAAGACCCTGCGGCTCCTCGGCGTCGGCTGGCTGTTCCAGTTCAAGCAGATGTCGCGATCGTCCTTCGACAGCTTCCTCGCGATCTGCTGGCCGATCTTCTTCGCGACAGTCGCGTTCTTCATGTTCCGCCAGGGCGGGAAACCGGACGCGCTGATCTACGCCGGGCTCGGCGCGGCCGTGATGGGGATCTGGACGGCAACGAGCGTCGCCGCCGGGAGCGCGCTCCAGCGTGAACGGTGGTACGGGACGCTCGAGCTGCTCGTCGCCGCGCCCACGCACTTTTCCCTCGTCTTGCTCCCGATCGGGCTCGCGACGGCGTCGATCGGCGTCTACTGCATGGCGGCCACGATCCTCTGGGGCCGCTTCGTGTTCGGCATCGACCTGCCGATCGACCGCCCGCTGCTGATGGCGCTCGCGATTCCGGCAACGCTGCTCTCGATCGGCGCGCTCGGCTTCCTGATCGCTGTCGCCTTCGCCCGGTTCCGCTACGCCTGGGCGATCGGCTCGATGACCGAGTACCCGATCTGGCTGATCTGCGGCTTCCTCGTCCCGCTGACCCTGCTCCCGGATTGGGTGCCGCCGATCTCGTGGCTGCTCGCGCCGACCTGGGGTATGAACGCGATCCGGGAGTCGTCCACCGGCGGCACGCCGCTGCCGGACGTAGCGATGTGCTTCGCGCTCGGCTCCCTCTACATCGTCCTCGGCGTGATCGGCACGGAGTTCGTCCTCCGCGCCGCCCGGGCGAAAGCGAGCCTCTCCCTCACGTGACCTCTCTGCGGATCTTCTTCATCGGTGGCCTGATGGCCTACCGCGGCCTGATCAACTGGCTCTCGCCCTGGATCTTCATCCCGACCCTCGTCGTGTCGCCGATCTTCCAGATCCTGCTCTTCGTCTTCATCGGGCGGAGCGCCGGAGTGGAGTCGGACCAGTTCTACGTGATCGGGAACGCCGTGCAGTACGCCTCGATCCCGTGCCTCTTCTCGATGACGAACGCGATCTCGGGCGAGCGGTTCCAGCAGACCCTCGCCTACCTGCTCGTCTCCCCCGCCGGCCGGCTCGCACTCTTCCTCGGCCGCGCCGTGCCCGTGGTCGTGAACGCGATGTTCGTCGCGGCGTTCTCGCTCGTCGTCACGAGCCTGATCCTGAGGATCTCGATCCCGCCGTCGACCTGGCCGTCGATTGCGCTCGCGATCGCCGTCTCCGCCTTCGCCTGCACCGGGCTCGGACTGATCTGCGCCGCGATCGGCTTGCGCGTCCGTGAGACGGCGGTCTTGAACAACGTGCTCTTCGGGCTGCTGCTGATCTTCACGGGCGCGAACGTGGCGGTCACCGAGCTGCCCGGCTGGATGCAGTGGATCTCGAACCGGATCCCGCTCACTCACGGAATCCAGGCGGCTCGGCAGCTCGCGGACGGCGCGTCGCTCGCCGACGTCTCCGGTCTTCTCGCGACGGAACTCCTAATCGGCATCGTTTACACCGTCGTGGGCTACCAGGCGATCAGGTTCATGGAACGAGAGAGCCGCAAGCGGGCCTCGGTCCAGGTGGCATGAGAACGCTGCGCCTGGTCTGGGCCGGGTGGAAGTTCCACGTCAAGAGCCTCACGCTCTCCGGCTTCTTCATCCTCACCTCGGTGATCCAGCCGATCATCTTCGCGTCGGTGGCCTACTTCCTGTTCAAGGCGGGCGCGAGAGAAGGAACGCTCCTCTACGTCGCGCTCGGCGCGGGGATGATGGGGATCTGGTCGTCGACGCTCTTCGGCTCCGGCGGCGCGATCCAGTGGCAGCGCTGGCAGGGGACGCTCGAGTACTGCATCGCCGTTCCGCCCCCGTTCCTACTCGTGATCGTCCCCCTCACCCTCGCCACCGCCACGATCGGGCTGTACTCGCTCAGCGCGACACTCCTCTGGGGCTGGCTCTTCTTCGACGTCCCTCTCAACGTCGCTCACCCGGTCGCGTTCGTCGTTGCGCTCCCGGTGACGGTGATCGGGCTCGGCCTGCTCGGGCTCGTGCTCGCCTCGTCGTTCATCCTCTACCGGAACGCAAACGCGCTCTCGAACCTGCTCGAGTACCCGGTCTGGCTCGCGACGGGCCTCCTCGTCTCCCTCTCACTGCTCCCCGTCTGGGTCGGGCCGATCTCGTGGGTGCTCGCGCCGACCTGGGGGATCAACGCGCTGCGGGAGTCCGCCATCGCCGGCAACGCGTGGCCGGAGATCGGCATGTGCCTGCTGCTCGGGGCCGTGTACCTCGTGATCGGCCATTTCCTCCTGCGGCACTTCGAGCGGCTCGCGCGTGAGCGGGCGACCCTGTCGCTGACATGACCAATCTCCGCGTCTTCTTCGTCGGCGGCTACCTCTCGTACCGCGCGCTCTTCAACTGGATGAGCCCGACGATGTACATCCCGACCATGCTCGGGGCGCCGATCTTCCAGATCCTCTTCTTCGCCTATATGGGCCGGTTCGCGGAGGTAGAGAACGACGAGTTCTTCGTCGTCGGCAACGCGGTGCAGCTGTCGGCCATGGCCGGGGTCTACGGGATGGCGATGACGATCGGCGGCGAGCGCTGGACCCAGACGCTCTCGCAGCTGATGGCGACGCCGGCCAACCGGCTGCCGCTCTTCCTCGGGCGGGCGCTGCCGCTGATCGCGAACGGGATCATCACGTCCGCCTTCGCCTTCTTCGTCGGCTGGCTGTTGCTCGACGTCCACATCGGGCGGGAGCAGATTCCCGCGCTCGCGGTCGTGGTCGCGGTGAGCGCCTTCTCGTGCACCTCACTCGGCCTGCTGATCGGCGCGCTGGGGCTGCGCGCCCGCGACGTGTTCTTCCTCGCGAACCTCGTCGTCTTTTCGCTGCTCCTCTTCTGCGGGGTGAACATTCCGTTCGACTCGCTGCCCGGGTGGGTCCAGGCCGTCGGCCGGTGCCTGCCGCTCACCCACGGGATCATGGCCGCGCGCGAGATCGCGGACGGCGCCTCGCTGTCGGACGTGTCGAACCTCGTGTGGACGGAGCTCGGGATCGGCGCGGTCTACGCCGCGGGCGCCTTCGCCCTGTTCAAGGTCTTCGAGCTCGAGGGCCGGCGGCGCGCGAGCTTCGAATCGATTTAGAGCGCGCTCGGCGGACGCCGCGCAGCGCTCAAACCATGAGCGCCTGGGGCGACTGGACCTTGATCTGCATCAACAGCCACTTGACCTGGAGCTCGGTCTCGAGTTGGCACTCGCCTGAAACCTGGAGCAGCTCCCGGTCGCGGGCCGCCTGCGCTCCCTGGTGCACGATCAGCCAGGTCACGTACGTCTCCTGGGCGGAGAGGTACACGTCGCGCAGGTCGTGGACGAGGAGCAGGCCCGAGTCCGGCCGCCGGCCGGCGGCCTCCGAGGCGCGCCGGCGCACCGCCCCCATCACGCTCTCCCAGAGGCCCGGCTCGCCGTCGCCAGGAGCGTCCCGCCCGTAGCGCTCGACGATCGGCCGGAGCTTCTCCGCATGCTCGGCGCATTGCTTCGCGAACGTCCGCGACTGGTGGAAGACATCGTGCTCGGCCGCGTGCAGCTCTCCGAGCTTGCGGAAGTCGCCGCCAAGGCAGACGATCCAGTCGGAACGTAGGCGAGCTGCGTCTGGGCCAGCGTTCAGGAATGTTCCCCGGGATCGCGCTCTAAGATCGAGGACGTGTCGCGGCCCGTGACGCTTCCTCTCATCGACCACTTGGCCCTCCGAGTACGTGACCTGACGCGCAGCCGCACCTTCTATGAGCAGGCCCTCGAGCCGTTCGGAGTGGAGGTAGTGGAGAGCTCGCAGGGCCCTGGGTTCGCCATCGAGGGCGGCGGAGATTTCTGGATCGGGGAAGGGGAACCCCCGGCCGCTCCCGTTCATGTGGCCTTCGCCGCAGCCGACCGAGCCACCGTCGACAAGTTCCACCGCGCCGCTGTCGAAGCCGGCGGCCGCGACAACGGCGCACCGGGTCTTCGCCCGCAATACCACGCCGGGTATTACGCAGCGTTCGTCATTGACCCGGACGGGAACAACGTCGAAGCGGTCTTCCACGGGGACCGCTAGCTGCCAGCCACGTGACGCTCGCTTGGGCCAGCGTCCCGGAAATGACACATGAGGCATCCACTACGCCGGCCCCCTCAGGCTCACAAGCGATCTACTCCAGAACGGCCACGTAGTAGCCGCTGCCACTCTCTTCGAGCAGTCTGCGGACCCGCCACTGTGTGCCTTCGACGATCGTCGCCATTTCGTCTGGCGAGACAATCAGATAGTCGAACCAAGGCCCGATGTGCTCGCGGTAGCGAACGCGCAGCCGTAGCTGGCCTGGCATTCGGCGCCGCTTGCGGTTGCGCTCTTGATAGGCGAGATGGGCTGGATCCTCTGTCGCATAAGGGTTATTCGAGCCTGCCACGATCCTGTCGGCCAGCGGGCGGAGTCGCCCAAGTAGGCGCTCGGCCTTGCTCGGCGAGCCAAAGAGGCCGAAGTTGTTGCCGAACATGACGATCGTGTCGAACTGGCCAACCGATTCGTCAACCTCTTCGAACGGGAGCAGCCGCACGTCACGGACTCCGCGCTTACGTGCCACCTCGACCGCGCCTGACGACACATCGATCCCGACGACGCTCCTTCCACGCCGCTGCAGTTCCAGAGCCGCTCGCCCCGCGCCCACACCGGCATCAAGGACCCTCCCGCGCACCCAGCGGAGTGCGCGACGCTCCACTGCGGGCCACCGAGCGACAGGTGCGAAGTAGGCCATCTTCGTGGCCTCCAGGAACCCGTCGTCCCGCTCGATGATCTCCGGGCCCGTCCCGTCGAGGAGCATCTGCCCAAATGCGTCGGCCATGCCCGAAATTACATCCCGAGGCACTACACAAGACAGGATGGCGCCCTGGGCCAGTGTGCGGGAATGTCCCCTGAGCGGCAACCGCAGGCATTGGCCCAACGCAGCTTCGAGCCTCGAAATCATCCGGTGCGGATGACGACAGCAAGCCGGGAGTCGCCCAGCGTGTGGGAACGTCCCGACCGAAGGTGTCGTGCGGGAGTGAGTGGAGCGATAGAGAGCCCTGCGCCCGTTGACGCAGGCGAAGTCCGCGACAAGCCCTCGGGCGCGCATCGTTTGCTCCACGTTCTCGGCGCGGTGCTTGTTGCTGTCGTGCTGCCGACGCTGCTGATGGGCGCACTCGTGGGGTCGTTGGGCGTCTCGGCACTGCTCATCGGGCTGATACTCGGCGTTGCTGGATCCAAGATCGGCGGCACTTATCGCATGTTGTTCGTCGCTCCAATGCTCGGAGTCGCTGCAGGGCTTGGCGCATTCGCCGCTTATGACTGGTGGTGGGCGGCGTTGCTGGCGAGCTCGGGCGTCATTGCCGGCGCCGGGATCGGGTTCGGGTGGTTCGCAGCGCTGTTGATGATCCCGTTCGCCGCCACCTTCGTGACTCCGGTGTCCTCGGGGACGGACGCAGTGATCTACGGTGCCATCGTCGCTATCGCGACTCTCTACGGCATCGTCATCGCCCGCCGGTTCGGCGCGCCCGCGGTCGTCGAGGGATACCGCCTGTCCCCGCCAGCGGCCGCGAGCGTGGCGATCGTGTTCGGCGTTGTCTTGGGTGGCGGCGCGGCGATCGGTGTGGCGCTGGGATGGACCGAGCCGTACTGGGTTCCGGAACCGATTCTCGTACTGGCGCTCTACGTCCTGATCGGAAAGCGAGATCGGATCAAGGGAAAGGCCATCGGTACGGCGCTCGGGGTCGCCGCCGCGATACCCGTGGCGATCATCGATCCGCCAGCAGGAGTTCTCGCCGCCGTCGCCGCCATCGCGTTCGTGCTCGCGCTCACGCAGGCCAAGAACTACTGGCTCATGTACGGCCTGTACACGTTCTCGCTCGTGCTCCTTCTTGCCTCCCCCGGCCAAGTTGGCTACGAGGCAAAGGAACGCGGCGTCCAGATCCTCGTGGGAATTGGGCTCCTCGTCGTCGGGCTATCCATCATTCATGCGTTCGGCGCATGGCTCGCCGACCGCGACCCACAGCCCGAGCTCGCGCCAATAGCCTGATCCACATGGCGATCTCGCATGTGCTGTCGCTCGAGTGCATCTGGTAGTCGGGGGTAATCGCAACTCTGTAGTGCAGCGCCCACTCCCGAAGAGATTTCGAGCGGACGGCGAAGGCGGGGCCAGCCGCCTCTCACGACCGCCGCTCGAGCTCGCGGCCGGCGCGTTTATGGCCCGAATTCAGCCAGGCGAAGGGGGCGCGGTCCCATGCGTGACGGCCGCGGCGAGCGCGTCCAGATCGGCGCCGCTTCGGCCGCCGGCGCGGCCGAGCAGGTAGCAGAGGAGCGGCGCGTTCGTGCGGGCGCCGCTCTCGTGAGCCGCGATGCGTGCCACGTCGAGTAGCGTCGCCTCGAGCTCGGACGTCAGCTCGAGCTCGTCGGCGCGGAGGCCCGAGGCCTCCGACAGCCGGTCGCGCGCGGTCGTGAGCCAGCCGTCCATCACGGGCATTCTGCTCCTCGGCGGCGCGAGCGTGCGCTTCGGCTCGCCCAAGGCGATCGCGCGGCTCGAGGGCCGGACGCTCGCAGAGCGCGCTTGGGAGGCGCTCGCCTGGTGCGACGAGCGGCTCGCGCTGGGCAAGGGCGACAGTCTCGGCCTGCCGTTTCCGGTCGAGGAAGACGGCTTCGAGGTTCGGGCGCCGATCGCGGGCGTGGTCGGGGGCCTGCGACGAGCCGCACACGACGTCTGTGTGTTCCTCCCGGTCGACTGCCCGCTCGTCGGCGAGCACGAGCTCCGCGTCCTGGCGGCGGCGTGCCGGGACGCGGCGGTTCCACAGACCGGCCCGCTCCCCGGGCGTTCCGGCGCTCCGCGGTGGCCGTGCTCGAGCGGCGGCTCTTGGCGGGAGAGCTTGCGCTCCGCGACGCCCTGCCGGAGCTCGACAGTGCGGTCGTCGAGCTCGACCCGAAGGCGCTCGTGAACGTGAACACTCCGGACGAGCTGGCTGCGGTTGCCCCGCGCGGTGTGCGTAGGATCGGGGCATGTGCCGAAACATCCAGACACTCTTCAACTTCGAGCCGCCGGTGACCGACGACGAGATCCGGTCGGCCTCGCTGCAGTACGTGCGCAAGATCAGCGGGTTCACCAAGCCTTCGCAGGCAAACGCCGCAGCGTTCGAGCGGGCTGTCGACGAGGTCACGGAGGCGTCGCGCCGGCTGCTCGACGGGCTCGTGACCGCCGCGCCGCCGAAGGACCGCGACGTGGAAGCGGCCCGCCGTCGCGCACGCGCCGAGAAGCGCTTCGCGGCAGCCTGAGCCCGCCCGCGTGACGGCCGTCTTTCCCGAGACGTTCGCCGGCGAGGTGATCCGGCCGGGCGACCCCGGCTACGACGTCGCGCGCGTCGTGTGGAACGGGATGATCGACCGGTATCCGGCCATGATCGTGCGGCCGACCGGACCGGAGGACATCGCGACGGCGATCCGCCACGCCCGCGAGCAGGAGCTGCCGCTCGCGGTACGCGGCGGCGGGCACAGCGTCCCCGGCCTCTCCACCTGCGACGACGGGCTCGTGATCGACCTGGCGCGGATGCGCGGCGTCGAGGTGGATCCCGAGGCGCAGACGGCGCGGGCGAACGGCGGCGCCCTCCTCGGCGAGCTCGACGAAGCCTCGCTCGCCGTCGGGCTCGTCTGCCCCGTAGGCGTCGTCTCCCATACCGGGGTCGCGGGGCTGACGCTCGGCGGCGGCATGGGGCGCCTGCAGCGGAAGCTCGGGCTGACCATCGACAGCCTGCTCGAGGTCGAGCTCGTCACGGCCGACGGCCGCCACGTCCGGGCGAGCGCGGACGAGAACTCGGAGCTCTTCTGGGGGCTCCGCGGCGCCGGCCCGAACTTCGGCGTCGCCACCTCCTTCACGTTCCGCCTCCACCCCTTCGACGGGACGGTGACGCACGGCGCCGTCGTCCACCCGATCGAGCGGGCTCACGAGCTCGCCGCCCTCTACCGGGACCTCGTCGAGAAGGGGTCACGAGACCTCTATCTCAGCCTCGTGTTCGGAATCGAAGAAGGCCGGCCATACGCCGCGGTCTCGGCGCTCCACGCCGGCCCGCCCGCGGCCGCGGAGCGAGATCTCGCCGAGCTCCGGGCCTTCGGGCCTCCGCTCGTCGACTCGATCGAAGCCAAGACGCACCTGGCGACGCAGGTAACGCAGGACGAGCCGCTGGCCTGGGGGCACCGCTTCTCGATGAAGAGCGCCTTCCTCGCCTCCCTCCCGGACGAGGCCGTCACCGAGGCGGTCGAGCACGTCGGGAGGAACCCACAGGGAGCTCGGGGGGAGGTCTCGTTCATCGCCTGGGGTGGCGCGATCGCGGACGTGCCGGAGGACGAGACGGCGTTCGCCGGTCGGGAAGCGGCCGTCTGGGCCGCCTCGGAGATCGTGTGGGACGACCCGGCGCTCGACGCCGCCGCCCGGGACTGGGGCCGCACCCTGATCACTGACTACGACCGCTTCGCGATCAGCGGGCGGTACGTGAACGACGTGGCCGAGACCGGCAGCGACGTCGCACGGTCGGTCTACGGCGACGCGAAGTACGAGCGCCTGGTCGCGCTCAAGCGCGCATGGGATCCGGACAACGTCTTCCGGCTCAACCAGAACGTGCGGCCGTAGCCACATCAGCGTCGCGCAGCGCCGCCATCTCCGCCCGTCGCTTCGCCGTCACTTCCCTCAGCACGATCTGGATCGAGGCGACGATCGGCACGGCGATGATGGCGCCGACGACGCCGAGCAGCGTCCCGAAGACGAGGACGCTCGCGATCACGAGGAAGCCCGAGACGTCGGCCGCCCGGCCGAGGATCGTCGGCTGCAGCACGTAGTTCTCCACCTGCTGGTAGACGAGGACGACCGCCAGCATGATCAGGGCCGCGGTCAGGCCCTGGGTCAGCGCCACCAGCACGACGATCGTTCCGGCAACGGTCGCCCCGACCATCGGGATCAGGTCGAGGAAGCCAGAAATGAAGGCGAGCGCGAGCGGGAAGGGCAGGCCGAGCGCCCAGGCGGTGAGGCCGTAGATCGTCCCGCAGATCACCGAGATCGCAATGTTCCCGATCATCGTCCGCGACACGGCGGTGACGACGGCCGGCCAGATCCGGTGCAGTCGGTCCGCGCCCGCCGGGTCGAGCACGCTGTCGACGGCGCCGAGGAGCCGCGGCATGTCCATGATCAGGAAGAGCGTCAAGAAGATCGCGGTTACGACGGTCAGGAGCAGGCTGAACCCGGAAAGCGCCACCCCGAGGACCCCGCCCGCGGCGTGCCCGATCCCCTCGGCGATCTGCTTGATGTTGTCCTGCGTCTGCTCGGGCGCCTGGCTGTGGCTGTCGAGCCACGAGCCGACCGAGGAGTCGCGAATGTCGGCGACGATCGTGGGCAGGGCGTCGACGAAGTCGGTCATCGCGTCCACGAAGGGCGAGAGGAGAATCCAGACGCAGACAAGCCCAAACGCGACGAGGCCGAGAACCACGATCAGCGCGGCCGGGCCCCGGCCGAGCTTGAGCTTGCGCTGCACGAGATCGACGACCGGGTTGAGCACGAGCGCGACGAAGAGCGCCAGGAACAGCGTGAGCATCGACGTTCGCACGGCGACGAACATCCAGACCACGGCGACGATGGCGATCGCCACCAGCATCGTGCGAACGGTGATGTTGACGCTGATCGGCCGTCGCCCAGGCGACTGCTCGGCGCTGGCGCCTTCCTGCACACCCTCGGGTACGGAGTCGGCGCGGCGACTCCTGCCGTGAGCCAGGCGGCTCGCACCATGATGAGAGGTCGAGCCGACTAAGCCAGCGCTACTTGACGAGCGAGAGCATCTTGAACATAGGCAGGTACATCGAGATGATGATCACGCCGACCATGCAGCCCACGCCGATCATCATCAGCGGCTCGATGATCGAGGTCAGGGCCGAGATGGACGAGTCGACCTCGTCCTCGTAGAAGTCCGCCACCTTCGAGAGCATCTTCTCGAGCTCTCCCGTCTCCTCACCGATCTTGATCATGTGCGAGACCATCGGTGGGAACACCGGGTTCGTCGCGAGTGGCTCGGCGATCGGAATGCCCTCCTGCACCTGGTTCCGCACGTCCGCGAGCGCCTCCTCGACGACCCAGTTGCCGGCGGTCTGGCCGGTGATCTCGAGCGCCTTGATGATGTCCACGCCCGCCGCGATCAGCGTCGAGAGCGTGCGGGAGAAGCGCGCCATCGTCACCTTCAGGACGACGGGGCCGATCTTCATCGGGATCTTCAGTTTGATCTGGTCCCAGACCCGCCGGCCCTTCTCCGTGCGCTTGAGCTTCCGGATCACGAAGAAGACGGCGATCAGCACCGGGAAGACGATGTAGTAGTTCCCACGCAGGAAGTCCGACACGTTCACGACCCACTGGGTC
>DATDKA010000060.1:0-8271 GCA_036520235.1 Gaiellaceae bacterium | reverse complement strand
GGAGATCCCAGTCGACACCCGACGCGCGCAGCACGGGGCCTGACTGCCCGAGCGCGATCGCGTCGTCCGCGGAGAGGAGCCCGATGCCCTGTGTCCGCTCGAGCCAGATCTCGTTGCGGGACAGGAGCGCCTCGTAGTCGTCGATCGCCTTCGGCATGTAGTCGACGAACTTCCGACACTCGGGGTAGAAGCCGAGCGGGATGTCCTCGGCGAGCCCGCCGACCTGGAAATAGCGCGTGTGCATGCGCGTCCCCGTGACCAGCTCGAACAGGTCGAGGATCATGTCTCGCTCGCGGAACGCGTACCAGAAGACCGAGATCGCGCCGAGCTCGAGGGCCGAGGTGCCGAGCCAGACGAGGTGCGAGTGAATCCGGTTGAGCTCGTTGAGCAGCGTTCGCATCCACACCGCCTTCGCCGGCGCCTCCATCGCGAGCAGCTTCTCGACCGCGAGGACGAAGACGAACTCGTTCGCCTGGAAGGAGACGTAGTCGATGCGCGGCGCGTACGTGATCGCCTTCCACCACGACTTCGCCTCCATGTTCTTCTCGAACCCTGTGTGGAGGTAGCCGATCACGGCCTTGAGGCCGACGACCTGCTCGCCGTTCAGGTCGATGATCAGGCGGAGGACGCCATGGGTGGAAGGATGGTTCGGGCCGAAGTTGACCTGGAGCACGTTCTCGGAGTCCCGCAGCTCCGCCGGCACGTCCAGCACCGTCGGGATCGGTGACGGGATGCGCGTTCCGTCGTAGATCTGCGGGCGTTCGACGATGGCCATTGCCTCTAGACCTCGTCCGAGAAGCGGACGGGCTCGCCGCCGATCGGATAGTCCTTCCGCAGCGGATGTCCCTCCCAGTCGTCTTCCATGAGGATCCGCGTCAGGTTCGGGTGGCCGTCGAAGCGGATCCCCATCAGGTCCCACGCCTCGCGTTCGAACCAGTCGGCGGTCGGCCAGACCGGGATCACCGTCGCGACCGACTGGCCGTCGTCGAGGAAGACCTGGACGCGGACCCTCGGCGCGCCGTCGCGCAGCGCGAGCAGGTGGTAGTTGACGGCGAAGCGCTTCGGCTTCGGCCGCGGGACTCGTGCGAAACCCTGCGAGCCGGTCGCGCCGCCGGTCCCTCCCGGAAAGTTGAGGTCGCGGCCGGCGAGCGTCCCGTAGTAGCCGGCGACGCCGCGGTTGCCCCAGCCGAGGTAGTCGACGGCGGTGATGTCGGAGAGGAAGCGGAAGCCCTCGGCGTCGCGGAGGTGGAAGCAGGCCTCGGTCAACCGGGCGGGGTCGACGACGAGCGTCGTCTCACCGTGCTCGTCGCGGCGCTCGACGAGGCCCGGGACGCCCTCGAACGTCAGGAGGCGACCCCGCGGATCTCGTACGCAGGCGGCACGCCGGCATGGATCTTCTCCTGGAGCCGGACGATCCCCTCGAGCAGCGCCTCGGGGCGGGGTGGGCAGCCCGGCACGTGGATGTCGACCGGGACGATCTTGTCGACACCCTGGAGGATCGCGTAGTTGTTGAACATCCCGCCCGAGCTGGCGCACGCGCCCATCGCGATCACCCACTTGGGCTCGAGCATCTGGTCGTAGATCTGTCGGAGCGGTGCGGCCATCTTGTGCGCGACCCGACCGGAGACGATCAGCAGGTCGGCCTGGCGGGGGGTGGAACGGAAGACCTCGGCGCCGAAGCGCGCGCTGTCATAGCGCGAGGTGACGATCGACATCATCTCGATCGCGCAGCAGGCGAGCCCGAAGGTCGCCGGCCAGATCGAGTAGCCCTGCGCCCACGCGACGGCCTTCTCGACCGTCGTCAGCAACAGCTTCTCCTCGAGGTTCCCGAGCTCCTGCTCGATCACGGCCGGCTCCTCCGGGTTCCGCATGAGCAGGCGCTCCGAGCGGAGGCCGTAGTCCTTCAGCCGCTTCCGCTGGCCGTCCCCGCCGTTCCCGTTCACCGGCGCCACTCGAGCGCTCCCTTCCGCCAGATGTAGACGTACGCGAGCGCGAGGATCCCGATGAAGAACGCGAGCTCCCAGAACCCGAACCAGCCGAGCGGCTCGAGCACCACCGCCAGCGGGTAGAGGAAGACGATTTCGATGTCGAAGACGATGAAGAGGAGCGCGGTCAGGTAGAAGCTGATCGTGAAGCGCTGGAGGTTCGGCGGCCCGAGCGAGACGCCGGACTCGAAGGGGATCTGTCGGGTCCGGTTTGCTGTGACGGGCCGCGTCGCGAAGGCGAACGACATCACGACCATCGAGAGCGGGATGGCGACAGCCAGCGCGCCGTAGATCAGAAACGGCAGCCAGTTATCGAGCACAGCTGCATGCCCCCGCGGGCCCCACGTCGGCGCGAACACTACACCCTCTCCGGCGTGTCACGAACGCGCTGGCAAACGGCTCAACAAAGCGTGAAGCAGTTGTTACAAAGTCCCTGCTCCGGAGGCACTCTCACGGGGGACGCGGCCGCCGGACACGCTGCTACGATGGCTCGCAGATGGAACTCACCGAGCGTCCGATTACCCTCGTCTCGCTGACCGAGGCCGCCGCCGCCAAGATCAAGGAGCTCGGCGCGGAAGAGCCCGATGGCGAGGCGTCTGTCCTGCGCATTGCCGTGCAAGGCGGCGGGTGCTCCGGGTTCGAATATGCGCTCGGCTTCGACCGCGGCGCCATGGAGGGCGACCACGAGCTCGAGGCCCAGGGCGTCAGGATCGTCGTCGACCCGTACAGCGCGCCGTATCTCCAGGGCACCGAGATCGACTTCGTCGACGGGCTCCAGGGCGGCTTCGCGATCAACAACCCGAACGTCGTCGCCTCGTGCGGCTGCGGCCACTCGTTCCAGGTCGCAGACGGCGAGGACCCGGGCGCGGCGCCCGGCTGCGGCTCGGGCTGCTCGCACTAGCCTCGGCCCTCGTTACTAGTCTTCGTGGCTGTGGCTGAGACCGACGGCGTCGTCGACGTGACCATTTTGGGCGCCGGGCCCGTGGGGCTCTCGGCGGCCTACTACGTCGGCCACCGCGACGGCTCGGTGCGGATCGTCGAGTCGCTCGAGCAGATCGGGGGTCAGGTCGCGGCGACCTACCCGGAGAAGCACGTCTACGACGTCGCCGGGTTCCCGAAGGTCCTCGGCCAGAAGCTGGTGGACATGTGCGCCGAACAGGGCCTCCAGTACGGCGCCGACGTCCGTCTCGGCGAGGAGGCGAAGGCGCTCGAGCGAATCAGCCAGAACGGCGAGGAGCTGCTCGCCCTGACGACCGACGCGGGGAACACCTACCTCTCGCGGGCGATGATCATCACCGCTGGCCACGGCGCCTTCGAGCCGCGCAAGCTCGGGGTCGAGGGGATCGACGAGTGGCAGGGTCGCGGGCTGCACTACGTGGTGCGTGAGAAGGCGCAGTTCGCCGGCAAGCGCTGCGTGATCGTCGGCGGCGGCGACTCCGCGCTGGACTGGACGCTCGGGTTGCAGGACACGGCCGACCTCCCGATCACGCTGGTCCACCGCCGCGACCGCTTCCGTGCCCTCGAGTCGTCGATGAACGAGGCGCGCCGACTGGCGGGCGAGGGCGCCGTGAGGATCCTCACCCCTCACGAGGTCCGGGAGGTGCACGGGGACGGGACGATCGAAGCGGTGACGATCGAGAACACGGCCACCGGCGAGCTCGAGCGCCACGTCTGCCAGGCGTTGATCACCCTGCTCGGCTTCGTCTCCCACCTCGGCTCGATCGCCGAGTGGGGGATCGAGCTCGAGGGGAAGCGTCAGATCAAGATCGACCCGATGACGTGCCAGACCTCGTTGCCGGGGGTCTACGCCGCCGGCGACGTCGCGGGCTACCCGGGCAAGATCACGCTGATCACCGTCGGGATGGGCGAGGCGGCGATCGCCGCGAACAACGTCATCGCCGCGATCCGCGGCGAAAAGGTCCAGCCCAAGTACTCCACGGACTAGTCCATTCGACCCTCCCTGAATGGAGGGATTCGTCAGTCAGGGTTGACTGCCGACGTTTCGGTTCGTGGAGACGAAGCGGGTCGAATGCCTTTCGTGTGGTGCGCGCCGGCTAGTGGTCGCCGGAGAGAACCAGCACGTCGACGCCGGTGAGTGCCAGCGGTGCGGCTACGTCGGCTGGGCGAGCTCCGAGGACCTGACGCAGAGCGCCCGCCGACAGCTTCAGGACCGGCCCGTCGTGCGCCGGCGGCTCCGCGTGCTCTTCTCCTAGCGGACGTTCTCTGGCACGCTCTCCGTGAGGGCGATGAGGGGGATGCTCGTTGCAGTGGTCATGATCGGCGCGCTTGTCGCGGCGTCTACGGCGTCTGCGGCTCAGCTCTCCGGGGCTTCCGATCGGTACGTGTTCGTTTCCGGCGCGGACGACGACGAGGTGGACGTCGACGAAAGCGACGCGGGTCTCTTCACGATCTTCACCTCGCCCGAGGCGATCGAGCTCGACACTGACGCAGCCGCCAAGTGCACAGGTGGCGGGACGGACACCGTCGAGTGCGGGCGGCCCCCCGACCAGGTGCGCATCAATCTCGACGGTGGAGACGACGACGTCACGATCGACGACTTGCTCCCGATGACGTTCACGATCGACGGCGGCGCGGGAGTCGACACGCTGGGCGGCGGCGCCCTCCGGGACACGATCACGGGAGGCCCCGGCCTTGACCACGTGATCGCGGGCGACGGCGACGACGCCGTGTTCGTCCGCGACGGGGACGTCGACGAGGTCGACTGTGGTGACGGCGCCGACACCGTCCAGGCCGATGCCGTCGACGTCCTGACCGACTGCGAGGGGATCTCGCTGCCGCCGACGTCGCCCCCGCCCCCACCGCCCGCGGCCGCGACGCGCTGCGTCGTCCCTGCCCTGCGCGGGAAGACGCTCGCGAGGGCGCGCGCGCTGCTCGCAGCGCGGCACTGTCGGCTCGGCCACGTCGGCCGCTCGTACTCGCGGGTCAGGAGGGGCCGAGTCGTCGCGCAGGCCAAGCGGCCGGGAGCTCGCCTTCCGCGGGGCACGAAGGTCGGGGTCGTGGTGAGCCGGGGCCGACGCCGCTGACTATGCTCGCGAGGTGAGCGCGCAGACGGTGCCCAAGGAGCTCTGGGGCGACGAGACCCGCAAGGCGATAGGCAACTTCACCGTCTCCGGCGAGCCGATCCCGGCGCCCGTCGCGCACTGGCTGGGCCGGATCAAGGGCGCGGCGGCCCGCGTGAACGCCGAGCTCGGCCTGCTCGACGCCGACAAGGCCGAGCGGATCGCCTCGGCGGCCGAGCGTGTCGCCTCGGGCGAGCTCGACGACCAGTTCCCGATCGACGTCTTCCAGACGGGCTCCGGCACCTCCTCCAACATGAACGCGAACGAGGTGATCGCGAGCCTCGCCGGCGAGGACGTGCACCCGAACGACGACGTCAACATGGGCCAGTCCTCGAACGACGTGTTCCCGTCGGCCGTACACCTCGCCGCGCTCGACCAGCTCGAAAACGACCTGCTCCCCGCGCTCGAGCGGCTCGCCAACTCGCTCGGCCGGAAGTCGCAGCAGTTCGACGACGTCGTGAAGTCCGGGCGGACGCACCTGATGGACGCGGTACCTGTCACGCTCGGCCAGGAGTTCTCCGGCTACGCGGCTCAGATCCGGCAGGGCGCGGAGCGCGTGCGTGACACGCGCGAGCGGGTCGGGCAGATCCCGCTCGGCGGCACCGCCGTCGGCACCGGACTCAACACCCACCCCGAGTTCGCCAAACTCGTCCGGGAACGGCTGGTGGAGGAGACGAAGCTTCCGATCGGCCCGCCGGCCGATCCGTTCGAGGCCCAGGCGGCGCGCGACGCACTCGTCGAGGCCTCCGGGGCGCTGAAGACCGTCGCCGTCTCGCTCACGAAGATCGCAAACGACTTGCGCTGGCTCGGCTCCGGCCCCCGCGCAGGGCTGAGCGAGATCTACCTCCCCGAGCTCCAGAAGGGGAGCTCGATCATGCCGGGCAAGGTGAACCCGGTGATCCCCGAAGTCGTGACGCAGGTGGCGGCCCAGGTGATCGGCAACGACCAGGCGATCACCGTCGGTGGGATGCAGGGGCACTTCGAGCTCAACGTGTTCGTCCCGCTGCTCGCCCGGAACCTGCTCGAGTCGATCCGGCTCCTCGCGGCCGCCTCCCGCCTGCTTGCCGACAAGTGCGTCGAGGGGATCGAGGCGAACCGGGAGCGGGCCGAGCACTACGCGGAGCTGACCCTGTCGGCGGCGACCGCGCTCAACCCCTATATCGGCTACGACAAGGCGACCGAGATCGTCAAGGAGGCGGCCTCGAGCGGCCGTCCCCTCCGCGACGTCGCGCGGGATGCCGGCGTCGACGACGAGACGCTCGACAAGGCCCTGGACTATCGCGCCATGGCCAAGCCGCACGATCAGTAACGCTGATCGGTAGGGGGAATCCCTCGGTGGAGGGAGTAGTCCCTCCGCGTGCCCCGCCGACATTTGCAAGTGCCACACGGGATCTCGTCGTTTGGCCGCCCCTGGCGGCGCGATCCGTAGCCGCGTTCACGACGCCTGGAGACCCGTGCTCAATCCGAGAAAACCATTCCTGGCCGCCGTGGGAGTTGCCCTTGTGCTGGCCGGAACGGGCGCGTCGGCCGCAGCCGTGCCCAATCGGGCGGGCGGGGTCAAGCCGGGCGTCGTGCGCGGTGGCATCCGCTACGCGAGCCCCGACTTCCCCTTCCGCTTTGCGAAGCCGGGCGGGCGCCGCGTCCGCATCGGCTCGCTCGCGAAGCCGAAGGCACGCACTTCACGCCTCAAGCGCCTCGCGGCTCCGGCGGCGCCGAAGCCCGGCGAGGTGCGCCTGTGGGCGGGCCTGGACTTCATCAATGAGACGCTCTATCCGAAGACGTTCGAGCTTCGCGGTGTGGGCAGGAAGATCGAGGTGTGGGTCGCAACGGGCCCGTCGGACTTCGCGGGCGTGGAGTCGGAGGGCACCGACTTCATGGCCGGGGACTGCCGGAACGGCGTCCGTACGACGATCACGGATACCCAGGTCCGTGATCTGATCAAAGAGTTCGACCGCACGATCTACCCGCGCGAGTCGGAGGTCTTCAGCGTCCCCGAGTCTCACGACGGCGCGAACGCCCTCGTCGGTGACCCGTTCAGCCCTCAGGGGGCGGGCGACAAGACGGTGGTGCTCGTCGACAACGTCCGCGACGAGCAGTTCTTCGACCTGAACAACACGCAGGACTTCGGTTACGTCGTGGGCGTCTACTCGTCCGCCCTCGACACGCTGTTCGACCGGAACATGATGACGATCGACGCCTTCGACTGGCTCCACCGGTCCGGTGCTCGCCCGGCGGACGAGCCGGTCCAGGGCGACGGCTGCCGCGACGCGCCCGCCTACCCGAGGCTGATGGAGGGCGTGTTCGCGCACGAGTACCAGCACCTGCTCGAGCACTTCGCCGATCCCGACGAGGTCGACTGGGTGGACGAGGGCCTGGCCGAGTGGGCCCGCACGCTCACCGGCTACGTGGATCCGGCGCTTCCCGCCACCCGCCTGGGCTCTGACAAGCACATCCAGTGCTTCCTCGGCAACGACGTGGGACCGGACAACGGGCCCGAGAACTCGCTGACGTTGTTCGGCGACGCCTGGAATGGGGACTGCGACTACGGCGCCGTCTACACGTTCATGGAGTACCTGCAAGGACGCTTCGGGACGCGCGTGATGACCGCCCTCCACCGCGGGCAGGCGAACGGTCTCGCCGGCGTCCAGGAGGCACTCGGCCGGCGCGGCGACGCCGGCGACGTCCTGCACGACTGGGCCGCGTCGATGGCGCTCGACGCCGCTCTTCGTGGCCACGGCGGCGACGACGACCTCCGGGAGCTCCGCGCTCCGACGCTCGACGCGTCGGTGAACTGGGACACCCCGGCGGCGTACGCCTCGCCCGGCGCGGCCCCGAACGGCGCCGACTACGTCCGCCTCCGCGACGGAAGCGGCAGGTATCTGAACGCCCGCGACCTCCGGAGCCTCTCCTTCGACGGCGCGACCCAGCTTGAGGGCCGTCCCGTTGAGTGGACCGTCGACCCCTCGCCTCCGGGCGGTGGCGGCGCGGCGCTCTACACCGGCGCGGGGAACAACCTCGACCGCACGATCGTACGCGCGCTCGCCGTGCCCGGCGCCGGCGGCGACCTTGCTTTCCAGGCACAGTGGAACGTCGAGGAGGATCCGACTGGAGGCTGGGACTTCACCTTCGTCCAGGTCTCGACCGACGGCGGCAAGACCTACGCGAGCATTCCGTGCACGAGCTCTCGCAGCGATGCGAGCCCGTTC
>DATDKA010000059.1:0-14894 GCA_036520235.1 Gaiellaceae bacterium | reverse complement strand
GTTGCGGCGAGCTGCCAGCGGCCCGGGCCGGCCGCGAGGAGCGCGACGAAGACAACGGCGAGGCCGCCCGTCCAGACCGCCGCGGCGGCTAGGTGCGCGAGATCGGCGACTGCGGCCAGCCGCGAGCCGCTTCCGGCGTGGCCGGAAAGCGAAGGCGCCATCACCAGCGCTGCCCCCACGGCGACGAGCGCCGGGAGCAGGCCGGGACGGCTTCGGGCCGCAAGCGCGAGGAGGAGAGCGACCGCCGCCGCGGCAGCCTGGAACGACCAGGCGCGCCCGAACCTCGTGTCGAGGACGGCAGAGATGCTGCTCCAGCCGAGCGCGTCGCCGAGGCCGTAGCCGCCCGCCTTCGCGCCCTGGAGCACGATCCCCGCGAGCGCGACGACCACGAGCGTCCCCGCCCAGGCCGCCAGCAGCGTGAGGAGTCGCGAGCGGAGGAGCGGCGGTGCGGCGGCGAGTGGCCATGCGACAGCGACGGCGCCGCCGGCGACGAGCAGGAGCAGGGCGAAGTCGAGGAACCGAACGACGCCGAAGAGGGCGTCCACGTAGCCCGGCGGCCCGAGCCCGCCCCCGGCGGCCGGCCCGGTCGCGCTCCAGGCCCCGACGCTGAAGACGAACGACCCGCCGATGGGGTGGGAGTCCTCCGAGACGACGTGCCAGTCAACGCGGTAAGTCCCCCTCGAAAGAGAACGCGAGATCGGCGCCTTCAGCGTCCGCGGGTCGACGCGCGTGAGCTGCCGGTCGTCGACGCGGCGGCCGAACGGATCACGGACCTCGACCGTCGCGAACGACGACTCGAGCGGCTCGTCGAAGCGGAGGACGACCGCCCGGGGCGCTTCGCGGAGAACCGCGCCGTCCGGCGGCGTCGTGGCGATCAGCTCCGCGTGCGCCTGCGCGGCCGGGACGACGACCAGGGCGAGCAGGGCTGCAGCAGTCAACGTGAGCGCGTTTCGGGTCTTCATCGCATCGGGTCCTTCGCCAAGGATCGCCAAACGGACTTCGCGCGGCGTCGCATCACGCGCTACCGTGTCGCCGACCGTGCCAGAGAAAGAACAGAAGATCGAAGTCGACGGCGAGGTGCTTGAGCACTTCAAGAACGGCATGTACCGGATCGCGCTCGAGAACGGCCACGAGGCGCTGGGATACACGGCAGGGAAGATGCGCCGCTATCGGATTCGCATCCTGCCGGGCGACAAGGTGAAGCTCGAGCTGTCGCCGTACGACCTGAATCGCGGGCGGATCATCTACCGCTACCGCGACGGCCAGTAGCGCCTGACCAGGCGAGCGTGCGTCGGCTCTCATCGCCGTTTCATCGGCACCGCCTAGGTTCGGCTCGTCCAGTCCGTGGTGAAAGGAGATCCCATGCGCAAGCGAGTCACCATCGTCGTCGCGTCGATCGCGGCGCTCGTCGCGCTCGCACTGGGCGGCGCTGCGATCGCGAATGCCCGCCAGGGAGACGACGGGGCGAAGCTGACGGGGGCGACGCTCTCTCGCGCGTCCGCCGCAGCCCTCGAGGCGACCGGCGGCGGCGAGGTCAACGAGACCGAGTACGACTCGGAGCAGGGTGCGACCTACGAGGTCGAGGTCACGAAGCTGAACGGCTCGACCGTAGACGTGCGGCTCGACGATTCGTACAAGGTCGTCGCCATCGAAGGCGACTCCGAGGACCCCGGGTCGAACTAAGAGGTCTGCCACCTTCCCGCGTCGCGGCGGCGCTCCGTGTAGAACACGCGCGTGGAGAAGATCGTGGTGGGGGTCGACGGGTCAGACGCCTCGAAGGAGGCCCTCGGCTGGGCGCTCGAGGAGGCGCGGCTCCGAAAGGTGCGCCTGCAGGTCGTCCACGCCTGGGAGCCGCCGCCGCCCGTTCCGGACCTCGCGCCGGGTCCCTCGCCGGGATTCGAGTACGTCGACATGCTCCCGGCGCTGAAGGACTCCGCCGAGCAGGAGGTGGCTCGGCTGGTCGCGGAAGTCGCCGGTGAGGACCCGGGCGTCGAGCTCGAGGCGGTTGCGGTCGAAGGCCCGGCGACCTCGGTGCTCGTCGATGCCGCGCAGGGCGCGCAACTTCTGGTCGTCGGCTCGCGTGGCCACGGCCGGTTCGAGCGCTTGCTGCTCGGGTCTGTCAGCCAGGCGCTGGCGCAACACTCGCCCTGCCCCGTCGTGATCCACCGCGGCTCTCAGTAGCGCTCCGGTGGTTGCCTCGGGCACGGCCGGGAAACCTGATTTCGCGCTGGGTCAATCGCGGTTGCCGACCCCCTTGGCACTGATCGCATGAGGTGGTAAGGATGGGTGCGAGGAACTAGCAGCTTTACAAGGTTCGGTCGCTCGAAGGAGGTCCCCCATGACGAGCAACCGCAACATCGCCGCGCGCATGGGTCACTGGAGCGCGCGACACCGCAAGATTGCGATCTGGGGCTGGCTCGGCGCAGTCGTCGTCATCTTTGCCCTCGGGACGATCGCCGGGACGAAGACACTCAAGCAGGAAGACACGGGCGTCGGCGAGTCGGGCCGGGCCGACAAGATCCTCGGCCGGGAGTTCGAGACACCGGCCGGCGAGCGGGTGATGATCCAGTCGAGCACGCAGAAGGCGTCGTCGCCGGCGTTCAAGGCCGTGATCATCGACGTCGTCTCTCGCTTCAAGGGGATGGAGAACGTCGCGGCCGTCCACTCTCCGCTCGAGGCGGAGAACGCGAACCTGATCTCCCCCGACGGGCGCACCGCGCTCGTCGACCTCGAGATCGCGGGTGATCCCGACAAGGCGGTCGACAAGATCGGCCCGATCTCCGACGAGGTGAAGGCGGCCGCTGCCGCCCACGCCGGCTACGACATCGAGAGCTTCGGCGTGACCGCGGAGGATCAGCTGAACGGCGCGTTCAAGGACGCGCTCGAGAAGGCGGGACTGCTGTCGATCCCGATCACGCTGATCATCCTGATCATCGCCTTCGGTGCGCTCGTCGCGGCGGGCATACCGCTGCTCCTCGCCCTGACGGCCGTGCTCGCGACCATGGGGCTGCTCGCCTTCATCAGCCGCGCCTTCGCCCTCGACCAGGACATCTCTGCGATCGTGCTGCTGATCGGCCTCGCGGTGGGCGTCGACTACTCGATGTTCTACTTGAAGCGCGAGCGGGAGGAGCGCGCCAAGGGACGCTCCGAGGAGGGAGCGCTCGAGGTCGCGATGGCGACGTCCGGGCGCTCGGTGCTGATCTCCGGGCTGACGGTGCTGATCGCGATGTCAGGGATGTTCCTGACGGGCGACCCGACCTTCGCCGGCTTCGGGCTCGCGACGATGACGGTCGTCGCCGTCGCCGTGCTCGGGTCGCTGACGGTGCTTCCTGCCCTCCTTTCGTGGCTCGGTGACCGCGTCGACCGCGGTCGGGTCCCGTTCGTCTCCCGGCTCCAGCGCCGGGACGGCGAGGGTCGCTTCTGGAGCGCGATCCTCGGGCCGGTGCTGCGTCACCCCTGGATCGCCGCCACGGCCGCCGCGTCGTTTCTGATCGTGCTGGCGCTGCCCGCCCTCGGGATGAAGCTGGCGCAGCCGGGGCCGGAGACGTTCCCGCAGGACCTCCCGGCGATGAAGACGTACAACAAGCTGCAGCAGGCGTTCCCGGGCGGCGAGGTACCGGCCGAGGTCGTGATCAAGGCGCCCGACGTCACGACGCCGCAGATGCAGGAGGCGATCGGGCAGCTCAAGTGGCGCGCGCTCGTCTACGCCGGCATGCGGGAGCCGATCGTCACCGACATCAACGACGCGAAGACGGTCGCCGTGATCTCGATCCCGGTGCCGAACAAGGCCACGGATGACCGGGCGACGGCGGCGCTGGCCTCGCTTCGCGACGAGGTGCTCCCGACGACGATCGGTCAGCTCGGTGACGACGTGGAGTACGGCGTGACCGGCTACACCGCGGAGTCGGTGGACTTCAACAACCTGATGAAGAGCAAGGCGCCGCTCGTGTTCGGCTTCGTCCTGCTCTTCGCGTTCATCCTGCTGCTGCTGACCTTCAGGTCGATCGTGATCCCGATCAAGGCGATCGTCCTCAACCTGCTCTCGGTCTTCGCAGCCTATGGCGTACTGGTCCTGATCTTCCAGGGCGGCTACGGCAAGGACATCCTCGGCTTCACTTACGAGGACGGGGTTGTGGCATTCCTGCCGATCTTCCTGTTCGTGATCCTCTTCGGACTGTCGATGGACTACCACGTGTTCATCCTCAGCCGAGTCCGCGAGGGCTACGACAACGGGCTCTCGACAGAGGACGCGGTGGCGCACGGCATCAAGGTCACGGCAGGCGTCGTCACGAGCGCGGCGATCGTAATGGTCTTCGTCTTCGGGGTCTTCGGGACTCTGAACATCCTCTTCCTGAAGGAGTTCGGCGTCGGCCTCGCGGTTGCGATCCTGCTCGATGCGACGATCGTCCGGGCGGTGCTGTTGCCCGCAACGATGAAGCTGCTCGGCGACTGGAACTGGTACCTGCCGAGCTGGCTCGAGTGGCTGCCGAGGATCGGCCACGAGGAGCGGGTGCCGGAGGCGCCGGCGGCGAGACCGACCACGTAAGACACAGCCGTGGAGGGGCGCGAGTACCCGCTCTTTGCTGCGGGTTGCGGCCTCGCGATCCTCCACGTGCTCGACGACACCTTCGTCGGCCGCCAGCCGGGGACGTCCGTCGGCGACGAGCTCTTCTCGGGCGCCGTGGTGACCGGCGTGCTCGTCGGCGCAATCCTGCTCTACCCGCGCCTTCGAGCCGGGCTGCGGGCTCTCCTAGCCCTGACCCTCGGCGTGCTGATCGCCACGGCCGGTGCGATGCACGTCGCTCACATCGTCATCGACGAGCCTGAGCGCAGCGACTTCACCGGTGTGCTCGCCCTGCTCGGCGGCCTGCTCCTGATCGGCCTCTCGATCGCAGTCGCCTGGCGATCGCGCAAGCGAGGGGCCCTGCCGCGCCGGATCGGCCGGCGGGCGCTCGTGGCGGTCGGCCTGCTCGCCCTCGGCTTCTTCGTTCTTTTCCCCCTGGGCGGCGCGATCTATGTGACGCGCACGCCACGCGAGCCGATCGACGGCACGTTCTCCGTTCGGCACGAGGACGTGTCGTTCCGCACGGCTGACGGCCTGACGATTCGTGGCTGGTACGCACCATCACGGAACGGCGCCGCGATCGTGTTCGTCCACGGCTCCGGCGGGAACCGCCAGGGGCCGCGGAAGCAGGCGGCACTGCTCGCCGAGCACGGCTACGGCGTGCTGCTCTACGACTCGCGTGGCCGCGGCGAGAGCGAGGGCGACCCGCAGGGCTTCGACTGGACGTGGCAGCCGGACATCGACGCGGCGATCGAGTTCTTGGACAGCCGGCCCGACGTCCGCGGCGGGCGGATCGGCGGCGTCGGCCTCTCCGCCGGGGCCGAGGCGCTCGTCGAGGCCGCCGCGCGCCGGCCTGACCTCCGCGCCGTCGTCGCGGAGGGAGCGGGCGTCAGGGCCTACGGCGACGCGATCGACACGAAGGAGTGGCTAGGGCTGCCGTACACCTGGATGATGTTCGCGGGGGCCCAGGTCCTGTCCGCAGAGACGAACGTCCGGTCGGTCGGCGACTACGTCGGCGAGGGTGAGCCCAACCGCGTGCTCCTGATCGCGGCGGGGAAGGGGCTCGGGAGCGAGGACAAGCTGAACCCGATCTGGGCCGACCGGGCCAAAGGCCGCGTTCTCCTCTGGGAGCTGCCGGAGAGCAAGCACACCGGGGCGATCGACCTCGAGCCGGAGGAGTACGAGCGCCGGGTGGTGGGTTTCTTCAACCGGCGGTTGCTCGGTAGCTAGCCGCGGGCGGCGCGAAAGCGCTCGACCGCCGCCGCGTGGTCGACGATCGGCGGCGGGTAGTCGCGCGTGCCGAGCTCCGGGATCCAACGACGCGTGTACGCGCCGTCGGGATCGAAGCGCTTCGCCTGCAGCGTCGGGTTGAGCACCCGGTTCGGCCGCGGGTCTGCGCCGGTGCCGGCCATCCACTGCCAGTTGCCCACGTTGTTCGCGACGTCGCCGTCGACCAGGAGCGCGAAGAAGTGCTCGGCGCCCGCGCGCCAGTCGAGGTAGAGGTCCTTCGTCAGGAACGACGCGACGATCAAGCGGATCCGGTTCGAGATCCAGCCCTCCTCAGCTAACTGCCGCATCCCCGCGTCGACGATCGGGTAGCCGGTTTTGCCTTCCTTCCAGGCCTGGAGGTCTCGCTTGCTCTCGCGCCACCGATCTCCGCGCGCATGGAGATCCTCCCGCGCCGTCTCGGGGCGCGCCGCGAGGAGCTGATGGAAGAAATCGCGCCACGCGAGCCCGCGAACGCGCTCCGGCGGGAGCTCGTCCACAAGCTCCCTCGGGGAGACCGAGCCGAAGTGGATGCGCGCGCTCAAGTGGGGCTCGTCCGGCCGGCGCTTCGCCGGGACCGCCGGCGGGTCGAGCCCCCTCGGGAGGGACAGTCGCCGTGGCGCCGGGAGCACGGGGCGGAGGTCCGCCGCCAGCCAGCGCCGAAAGAACGGCGTGAACACGCGGTAGTGGTCGCCTCCGCCTGACGGCGTCAAGAGACCGGGCGGCACGACGGTGACGCCGGGGCAGACCTCGAGCGGGATCCGGCCGAGCTCCCGCTCGAGCCGTTCCTCCCTCGTCTGCGCGTAGGCAGTGACGTCCTCGCTGACGAACACGGTCGCCGCTCCGATCGCACGCGCGAGCTGCACGGTCTCCGCGACGACGTCGCCGCTCCGCACCAGGAGACCCGAGCCCAACCGGCGCAGCGAGGCGTCGAGCTCCGCCAGCGCGAGCCGCAGGACTGCGCGACGATTGGCGCCGGCCCGGATTGCGTCGTCGTGGACGAAGAGCGGCACGACGTGCTCCGCCCGTTCGGCCGCCGCCGCGAGCGCAGGGTGATCGCGGACCCGAAGGTCACGAGTGAAGAGCACGATTGCGGTGCGCATCGCGCCACAGCTTGAATGCCGTGGTGCTCGCCCGCTTCGTTCGGCTGATCTGGGGCGACGACGTGGAGCGGGCCCTGCGCCCGCTGCTGATCGTCGGCTTCGCCGGCTCACTCGCCGGCTCTGCGACGTGGACCTTCGTCGGGATCTGGGCCGTCGACCGCCTCGACGCCTCCTCGGCCGAGCTCGGCACGTACTTCATCACGGCGGCCATCGTCTCGGCGACAGCTGGTTACGTCGGCGGCCACGTCTCGGACCACCTCGGGCGGCGGCCGGTGATCCTCGCCGGGTGGGCGCTGACGGCGCTGATCCCGATCACGTGGATCTTCGTGGACGACTTCAAGCAGGCGATCCCGCTGCTCCTACTCGTCTCGTGCTTCGCGCCGGTCGCAATGGCGGCCGACCAGGCGCTCGTCGCGGACGTCGTCCCGCAGCAGCGACACGAGCACGCGTACGCGTCGCTGCGCGTGGCCAACAACCTGGGAGTCACGATGGGTCCTCCGATCGGCGGGGCCCTGCTGCTGACCGACAACTACGGCGTGCTCTGGGTCGGCGTGACGATCCTGGGGACGCTGACGACGGTGCTCGCCTGGCGGCTGATCCCCGCCCGAGGGGCGTACGCCGCGGAGGGGCCGCCCAGCCGCGGTTCGCTCGGCGTGATCGGACGGGATCGGCCGTTCCTGCTCTTCCTGCTCGCGATGGTGCTCGCCCAGCTCGTCTACTTCGCGTTCGAGGTCGTGCTGCCGATCTCGGCGGTCGACTCGTACGGCCTGGCTCCAGCCGCCTGGGGGTTCCTCGTGATCGTCAACCCTGTGCTCGTGACGCTGTTCCAGCTGCGCCTCACGAGGCGCGTGCAGCACTATCCGGCGGCGCCGAGGCTGGCCGCGGCGATGCTGCTGATGGGCTGGCCGTTCCTGCTGCTCTCGCTGCAAGCGTCCATCCCGGTGATCGCGGTCGTGATCCTGATCTTCGTGATCGGCGAAATGCTCTGGATCCCGACCTCACAGGCGATCGTCGCCCGACTGGCGCCCGCCGACCTGCGGGGCGCCTACATGGGCGCGTTCTCGAGCACCGGCGCGGCGGGATTCGCGTTGGGGCCGTTCTTCGGGCTCCAGATTCGCGGCGCCTACGGCGATACGGCGATGTGGGCGTTCTTCGCCGGTGTCTCGGTCGTCGGAGCAGTGCTCGGGGTGGTTGCGACGCGCTACGCCTACTCGAGGGCCAGCACGGCCTCGGCGAGGTCGGCGCAGACCGCATCCGCGACGTAGACCGTCCACGGGTGCGGCTCCGCGCCGCCGGTCCAGGCGACGACGCGCTTGCCCTCGCCACGGGCGAACCAGGCTTCCATCGCGGTCCCCTCGTCGGGGACGGTGAAGTCGGCGAGCACGGCGTCGCAAGTGCGGATGTCGTCGAGGTCGCCTTCCACGATCTCGGCCTCGTGCCCGCGCGTGCGGGCGCGGAAGTCGCGCCGAAAGGGATCGACTGGCTCCCACCCGGCGTCGCGCACGAGCCGGGACGCCTCTCGCCGGTACTCGTCGGCGGGTGGCGGCCCCGCCAGGTAGACACGCATCAGGGCCTACAGTAGGGGTGTGGACACGGAGTTCGTCGCTCTCGGCAGCCCCGGCTCGGAGGTCTATGCCGGGCTCGAGACGTTCCCCAACCCGGGCGTTTCGCAGGTCTCGATGACGAGCGACGAGCTGACCGCCGTCTGCCCGATCACCGGCCAGCCCGACCTGTACACCGCGACGATCGACTACGACCCCGAGGGTCTCTGCCTGGAGTCGAAGTCGCTCAAGCTCTACCTGATGCGGTTCCGGGACCAGGGCCACTTCTGCGAGGCGCTGGCCGTGAAGATCCGCGACGACGTCGCGGAGGCGCTGGAGCTCGACCGTGACCAAGTCCGGGTGACGCTCGTCCAGAAGGCTCGCGGCGGGATCACGATCACCGCCCGCTCGTAAGCTCGCGCGCGAAGCTGCCGCCGCCGATCACGCGCTCCGCCTTCCCCGCGGCGCGTTCGCGCAGACCGCGATCGGAGGTGACGAGCCAGTATGGGCCGTCGAGCTCCGCCGCTTCGCGGGCGATCGTGTCGTCGGCGGTCTCGCTGGTTTCCCAGACGACTTGCGCCTCGACTCCCTCGCGCTTCGCCCACTTCGCGACGAGCCGCTCGAGCTCGTCGCGCGCGATGTTCGGCCAGACGGAACGCCGGACGTTCTCGGCGTCGACGAAAACTCTCAAGCGGCGCGGAGCGCCTCGATCTCGCGGTTGACGGCGAGACGCTGGAGCGCCGCGGCCTCGACCTGGCGCACGCGCTCGCGGGTGATGCCGAGCCTGCGGCCGATCTCCTCGAGGGACTGTGGGTCGGTGTCGCCGTTCAGGCCGTAGCGGAGCTTCACGACCTCCTGCTCGCGCTGGGGCAGCGACGCGATCGCGCGGCGGAGCGTGTCCTCCTCGAGGCTGAGGGTCAGCGTCTCCTCCGGGCCGGCCTCACCTCCGGCGACGAGCTCTCCGAAGGACGTCTCACCCTCGTCGCCGACCGGCCGGTCGAGGCTCGTGACCGCCCGCGCCGCCTGCTTCACCTCGCGGACCTGCTTGAGCGGCAGCTTGGTCGCCTTCGCCAGCTCCTCGTCGGTGGGCGCGCGCTCGAGCTTGACTGTGAGCTCGCGCTCGGCCCGGGCGATCTTTCGCTCCCGGTCGACGATGTGGACCGGGATCCGGATCTCGCGCGACTTGTTCGCGACCCCGCGCTGCACCGCCTGGCGGATCCACCAGGTCGCGTAGGTGGAGAACTTGTAGCCGCGGCGCCAGTCGAACTTCTCTACAGCGCGGATCAGGCCGATGATGCCCTCCTGGATCAGGTCGAGCAAGGTCAGGCCGTGGCCCTGGTACTTCTTCGCGATCGAGACGACGAGGCGCAGGTTCGAGTTGATCATCAGGTCCTTCGCCGCCTTGTCGCCGCGCTCGATCCGCTTGGCGAGCTCGACCTCCTCGTCGGCGGTCAGGAGCTTGTAGCGCCCCATCTCGTTCAGGAAGAGCTGCAGCGCGTCGGTCGTCGACTCGACGAGGTCGCCGTTCACGTAGGTGGAGTCCGGCACCTCGGATCGGCCGCAGTCGTCCGTCAGCTCGATGCCGCGCTGCTGGAGGTCCTCGTAGAGGCGCTCGGCCTCGTCCTCGTCCAGCTCCGCGGTCTCGACCACGCGCGAGACCTCCGAGAGGTCGACGCAGCCCTCGCGCTCACCGAGCTCGACCAGTGCGTGAATGGGATTCACTGCCATCGGAAATATTGTCGCCTCTCGTGGGCGAAGCAAAACAGGAAGCGGCCAAGGTCGCGCAGACCCGGCCGCGCAGGGGCTCGCCCGCTGCTGAATCGTCGGCGGCGCCGGGCTCGCGATCCTCGGCGCGGGCGTCGTCGACGTCTCCCGCGGGCTCACGGGCAGGTTCAAGAAAAACTTGAAGCTCCGGAAGATGAGCCGGCGGGAGGAGAAGATCTTCACCATCGTCGGCGGCATCGGCTTCGCTCGCGGCGTCGTCTTCGGTCTGATCGGTTTCTTCCTCGCCCGCGCCGCGTAGCAGTACGACCCCAAGGAAGCGGTCGGCCTCGACGGCGCGCTCAGCAAGCTGCTGCAGCAGCACTACGGAAGCGCGCTGCTCGGTGCGGTCGCCGCCGGGCTGATCGCCTTCGGCCTCTACTGCCTGGCCGAGGCGAGATACCGCGAAGTCTGACGCCGCTTCTGCAACCGCAGGCGGAGTTGGAGCAGGAGGACGCAGAGCGCGACCCACGCCAGGGCGATGCTGTAGCCGGCGATCACGTCGCTCAGAAAGTGCACGCCGAGATAGAGGCGGCTGAACCCGATCAGCAGGACGAGCGCCGCCGCCGAGACGAGCGCGAACACCTGCGCGCGCCTCGTCCGGAGGTGGCGCGCGGCGATGTAGCCGAGCGTGCCGTAGACGGCCAGTGAGACAGAGGCGTGGCCGCTCGGGAACGAGAACGTGTTCTCCGTGGCGAGCGGGTCGGCGAAGAAGGGCCGTTCGCGCTGAAACCCTTGCTTGAGGCCGACCGTGATCACCTCCGCGCCGACGGCGGCCACGACGAGGAGCACGAGGTCCGCGATCCAGCCCTTGCGCCAGAGGAAGACGCCCGCGACCACGACGACGGCGACGAGCGTGGCGAGGTTCCCGAGCAGCGTGACCGTGTCGAAGAAGCTCGTCAGGCGCGGCGTGGCGTGGTCGTGCAGCCAGGTCGCTACGCGTGCGTCGACCTGGGTGTCCCCCTCACGGAGATCGTCGACCATCCACCCGAAGAGCCAGGCGCTTCCGGTCAGGACGACGAGCCCCGCGAGGAGCTCGAAACCGGCCGCGTTCAGGAGCTGAGCGACTCGGGACACCATCGGGCCATTGTTACCCTCACTTCCGATGCGCTCAGTCATCGTCTCCGCGGTTCGAACGCCCTTCGGGCGCCTTGGCGGCGCGCTCAAGGACTACCAGGCGACCGAGCTCGGCTCGCTCGTGATCCGCAACGCGATCGACCGCGTCGGGCTCGAGAACGACGAGATCGAGTACGTGATCATGGGGCAGGTGCTCCAGGGCGGGGCCGGCCAGGCGCCGGCGCGACAGGCCTCGATCGGCGCCGGGCTCCCGATCGAGGTGCCGGCGGACACGATCAACAAGGTTTGCGCCTCGTCCATCCGCGCGGTGCAGATCGCCGACACGATGATCCGCGCCGGCGACCACGAGGTGATCGTGGCCGGGGGGATGGAGTCGATGTCGAACGCGCCGTACATCCTCAAGCAGGCGCGCTTCGGTTACCGCCTCGGCGACGGGACGCTGATCGACCTGATGACCCATGACGGCCTGATCTCGAGCTTCGACAACCGGCACATGGTCGAGCAGGCGTCCTTCGTCTCGCGAGAGCTCGGAATCTCGCGCGAGGCGCAGGACGAGTGGGCGCTGCGCTCGCACGAGCGGGCCGTGGCGGCGCAGGACGCCGGGCGCTTCGACGACGAGATCGTTCCGGTCGGCGAGGTCACCGCCGACGAGGGCCCGCGGCGCGACACCTCGATCGAGAAGCTCGCCGCGCTGAAGCCGGTCTTCGACTCCGAGGGGACGACGACGGCGGGCAATGCGCCGGGTGTGAACGACGGCGCCTCGGCGCTCGTGGTGGTCAGCGCGGAGTTCGCCGAGCGGCGCGGGCTCGAGCCGCTGGCGACGATCGTCTCGCAGGCCTACGTCGCGGACGACTTCGCCTACCTGGCGCGGACGCCGGCCAACTCGGGACGGAAGGCGCTCGAGAAGGCGGGCAAGACGATCGAGGACGTCGAGCGGGTCGAGCTGAACGAGGCCTTTTCGTCGGTCGTCCTCAACTCGGCAGCGATGCTCGGGGCCGACCCGGAAAAGGTGAACGTGAACGGCGGCGCGGTGGCGCTCGGCCATCCGATCGGCGCGTCCGGCGGCCGCATCCTCGGGACGATGATCTACGAGCTCCGGCGCAACGGCGGCGGGCTCGGGCTCGCGGCGATCTGCTCCGGCGGCGGCCAGGGCGACGCACTGTTAATCCAGGTTTAAAGCCGTTCACCCCTAAGGGTGATCTTTTCCCGCTAGCCCAACCCGCGTCGCTATACCTCGTCTGAGCAAGTGATGAGGAAGATGCCCCCGCGCGTGCGGCCGCGCCGGGGGGCAGGCTGGGGGAGCCGACGGGCGACAGCCCTGGTTGTCGTCTGCCTTGCCACGACTGCGGTCTCGCTCTCGTTGCCGACTTCCGCGGGCGCCTTCGGCTGCGGCGCGGCCAGCCGCCCGGCGCAGACCCTCCCGCCGCGGCAGCTCCAGGGCTCGCAGCGGGTCGCCCCCGCCGATGACTGCACCACGCCGGGCAACCGGGCTCGCCCGAAGGCGAGCAAGCGCAAGAAGGGGAGCATGAGCGGCCTCACCGTCTTCGTGATCGCAGTCGCCGTCGCGCTCCTGATCCCGATCGGCCGGAACGGGATCCCGCGCCCCGTCGACCCGTTCGGCCACGACCGCCCCTTCGTCGGGGAGGAGGACTAATGCGGCAGGAAACCGCGCACGAGCGAGGCCAGTTCCTCCGGCGCCCGCCACTGAACCATGTGGTCGGCCTCCTCGATTACGGCGCGTTGCGCGCCAGGGATCTCCCCGGCGAGCAGGTCGCCGATCTCGTCGAGGGCGGACAGATCGCGCCCGCCGGTCACGACGAGCGTCGGGACGGCGATCTCGCCCAGCCGATCGACTGACGGGTCCTCCCGGGCGGGATCGTCGCCGTTCGACGCCGCAGCGTTTTCGACGAACATCGCCCTGAGCTCGTCGTCGGCGCCCATCGGCGCCCAGAACTCCAGATCGATCTCCGCGAGCTCGGCCAGGTCGCCCCGTTGCTCCGCTTCCTCCCAGTACGCCTCCTGCTCGGGTGTCGCATCGATGTTCAGCGGCTGTCCGGCCACGGCCGAGGCGACGAGGACGAGCGCCGAAACGCGCTCGGGTCGTACCAGCGCGACCTGGATCGCGATCCGACCGCCGCGCGACGTGCCGACGAACGCCGCCCGCTCGACACCGGCCGCGTCGAGCACGGAGACGGCGTCGTCGACGGGCGAGTAGGGACCGGCCCACGCCGGCGAACGCCCGTACCCGCGTTGGTCGTACCGAATCGCCTTGAAGTCGGAGACATACTGCAGGAACGGATCCCAGATCCGCGAGTCCACCACCCCCTCGTGGAGCAGCACGAGCGGGTCGCCGTCTCCCGCCACGTCGAACCAGAGGTCGGTCATGCCCGCGGACGTTATCGGCCCCGGGAGCGAGCTACGCCTGCAGCAATCCGGCCGTCCGCGCGACCCGTAGGACGTAGCTGGGAAGGAGCTACGCCTAGTAAGGAGTGTGAATATGAGAAGGCATCCTTCCGAACGCTGGCCAAGCGCTTTGCTCGTGTTGGCGCTCGTGCTCGGCGCCGCGCTCGTGGCGGTCTCGCCGCTCGCGGCTGCCGAGAGAAACTCGTACAAGGTCACGGCGCTGGTCTCTGACCAGCCGGGGGTCGCGGCTCACACCGATCCGAACCTCGTCAATGCCTGGGGTCTCACCGCAAGTGGGACCTCGCCTTGGTGGGTGTCCGACAACGGCACCGACCTCTCGACGCTGTACCGGGGAGACGGGACGCCGCAGGCGCTCGTCGTCAGCGTCGCCGGAGGTCCGACGGGGACGGTCTTCAACCCGACGAACGGTTTCCTCTTGCCTACCGGAGGCAAAGCGTTCTTCCTCTTCGACAGCGAGGACGGCAAGATCCGCGCCTGGAACCCCGCGCAGGGGACGACGGCGATCGTGGTCAAGGACCGCTCGACCGCAGGGGCGATCTACAAGGGAGTCGCAATCGCCGACACTGCGTCGGGGCCGCGGCTCTACGCCGCCGACTTCCACAACGCGCGTGTCGACGTCTTCGACGGGAGCTTCGGCCTCGTCCCAGGGGGCTTCGTCGACCCGGCGCTGCCGGCAGGCTACGCGCCGTTCAACGTCCAGACGATCGGCGCCCGCATCTTCGTCGCATACGCCAAGCAGGACGAGGACGCCGAGGACGAGGTCGCCGGCCAAGGCACTGGTTTCGTCGATGCCTACGACCTCGCGGGCAACCTGCTCGGTCGAGTCGCCCAGCACGGACAGCTGAATGCGCCGTGGGGGCTCGCCGTTGCACCGGACACCTTCGGCCGCTTCGCAGGTGATCTGCTCGTCGGCAATTTCGGCGACGGCCAGATCAATGCCTATGAGGAGCTCGGGAACGGGCACTTCGTGCATCGTGGGGAGCTGCGAGGCTCGGACGGCAAGCCACTCTCGATCGACGGTCTGTGGGCGCTCCGCTTCGGGAACGGCGGCAACGCCGGGCCGACGGAGACGCTGTTCTTCACAGCGGGCCCGGACGACGAGTCCCACGGGCTCTTCGGATCGATTACTCCACAGTGACGCAGTAAAGGCGGGGGCGG
>DATDKA010000058.1:0-3948 GCA_036520235.1 Gaiellaceae bacterium | reverse complement strand
ACTCGAGGCCCTCGACGACCTCCTTGTAGTTCTCGAGCATGTCCCAGACGCGCTCGGAGGCGTCGTTGATGTCGTCGAAGTAGATGTCGAGGTCCTCGGCGATGTAGCGCGCCTTGGTGCGCTCGAGGTCGCGGAACGCCGACCGCTGCGGACGCACGATCTTGCGGAAGTTGATGATCTCCTGCTTGACGTTGGAGATGTCGCGCACGACCTCGGCGGACTGCTCGCCCTCGAAGATCTCCTCCTCGATGCGCTCGAGCTTGTTGCCCATCTTGCGCAGCATCGGGAACGAGGCGTCGACCGAGTCGTCGACGATCCGGTAGAGCAGGAAGCCGGGGCCCTTGGAGAAGATCTCCTCGCGCAGCTCCTCGTTGGAGCGCACGCGGTCGAACAGGTACTGGACCGCCTGCAGCGGCTCGTTCTGGATCGTGATCAGGTAATCGGGCCCGACGAAGAGGTCCAGCTCGGCGGCGTTGAGCCGCGAGACCTTCTTGTCGTAGCGCGGGAAGTGCAGCACGATGAACAGGTAGTCGTCGTACTCGTCGACCTTCGGGCGCTGGTTGCGCGAGAAGACGTCCTCGTAGTCGAGCGGGTGGAACTCGAAGCGCTCCTCCAGCCACGCCTGGTCGACCGCCCGCGGGCGCTCGATGTTGACCCAGCGCAGTCCGGGGGCCTCGACGACCTCGACGCGCGGCTCGTCGGGGGCGGGTGCGCGCTCAGCGGCGCGAGCGCGCGCGGCGCGACGGCCGAATGGGGACCGGGGCAGGCTCGGCATGGCCCGGACTCAGCGGCTCATCGGTCGTCGGCGGCATCACTTCAAGGATTCTACGCGGCCGGCCGATCTCCCGGGTCAGGCGACAACCTTTCGTTGCTACGATTCGCCGCTACATAGCAGTACGCATCAAGAGGGGTGGAGGGACTGGCCCGTTGAAACCCCGCCAACCATCCCGCGCAAGCGGGAAACGGTGGCAATTCCATCAGGCTCCAACGATTGGCCTGGGAGATGCGGTCAGGCATCGCCCTCGAAGCCTCCGCCCTCTCCATCAAGGCCGGAGGTTTTCCATATGCCGGCAGATGCCCTGAAGTGCAAGGAGTGTTCGACCACCTATCCGCTGGACGCGCGCTACGTCTGCGAGCGCTGCTTCGGCCCGCTGGAGGTGGCCTACGGCGCGCTCGAGGCGAGCCCCGAGGAGCTCAAGCGCCGGATCCAGGCCGGCCCGCACTCGCTCTGGCGCTACGCCGACTTCCTCCCGCTGCAGGGTCCTGCGAGGTCGGCGCTGCCCACGGGCTGGACGCCGCTGGTGAAGGCCGACCGGCTCGCGCAGCGGCTCGGCCTGCGTGAGCTGTACATCAAGAACGAGACCGCCAACCCGACGCACTCGTTCAAGGACCGCGTCGTCTCCGTCGCGCTCGCGCGCGCCAAGGAGCTCGGGTTCCAGACGATCGCCTGCGCCTCGACGGGCAACCTCGCCAACGCGGTCTCAGCGCACGCGGCCGCCGCGGGCCTCGAGTCCTACGTGCTGATCCCGGCCGACCTCGAGCAGGAGAAGATCCTCGCCACGGGCGCCTACGGCACCAACATCGTCGCCATCAAGGGCAACTACGACGCCGTCAACCGGCTCTGCACGGAGATCGCCGGCGAGCGCCCGTGGGCGTTCGTCAACGTCAACCTTCGCCCGTACTACGCCGAGGGCTCCAAGACGCTCGCGTTCGAGACCGCCGAGCAGCTCGGCTGGGAGCTCCCGGACCGCGTCGTCGCGCCGATCGCCTCCGGCTCGCTGTTCACCAAGGTCGCCCGCGGCTTCCAGGAGTTCATCGACGCCGGCCTGCTCAGCGGCGAGCTGCCCGCCTTCAACGGCGCCCAGGCGCTCGGCTGCTCGCCGGTCGCCACCGCCTACGCGGAGGGCACCGACATCTGCCGCCCGGTCAAGCCGGACACGATCGCCAAGTCGCTGGCGATCGGCAACCCGGCGGACGGCCCGTACGCGGTCGAGCTCGCCCGCCGCACGAAGGGCGGCATCGACAGCGTCACCGACGACGAGATCCGCGCGGGCATCCGGCTGCTGGCCGAGACGACCGGCATCTTCACCGAGACGGCCGGCGGCGTCACCACCGCGGTGTTGGCCAAGCTCGCCGAGCGCGGCGACATCGGCGGCGACGAGCGCGTGGTCGCCTACATCACCGGCGACGGCCTGAAGACGCTCGACACGGTCCGAGGCACGTTCGCGGTCACGGAGATCGCGCCGTTGATCGACGAGTTCGACGCGGCGTTCGCGCCGGAGGAGGTCGCGGTCTGATGGCGGTCACGGTCAAGCTCCCGACCCAGTTGCGCGACGCGGCCGGCGGCGTCGTCTCGGCGCAGGTCGAGGGCGGCACGGTGGGGGAGGCGCTGGAGTCGCTCTACGCCTCGCACGGCGAGCTGCGCGGCCGGCTCGCCGACGACGGCGGCGGCCTGCGGCGGTTCGTCAACGTCTACATCGGGGGCGAGGACATCCGCTTCCTCGACGGGCTCGACACGCCGGTCTCCGACGGCGACGAGCTGACGATCCTGCCCGCCGTGGCCGGCGGCTAGCCGGCCCGCCGCACGCGCGGCGACGGCGCGAAGTCGTCCGCGCCCAGGAGGTCCAGCTCCAGCGCCGGCACGAGCACCGAGGCGAGCGCCTCCATGTTCTCGGACACCGAGCGCTCGTAGGCCGCCACGATCTCGTCGCGGCACGCCGCCTCGCTGCGGTCGAGCTCCTGCATCTCCTCACGCGTGAGCGGGAGCTGCAGCACGGTCATGCAGTCCGGGCAGCGCAGCTCGACCTGGACCGTCCCGTCGTCCTGCGCCTCGCAGCGCATCGGCTGCAGGAAGCGCGAGTCGCAACTCGGGCACGCGGTGAGCCTCGTCACGGGGGCGAACGTAGCGCCCGCCGCGGACGGCAAGGGCCTAGCGGCGCACGGTGATCGTCATCTTCATCTCCTCGTGGAGCGTGCAGACGATCTTGTAGCGGCCGTGCTTCTCGAGCGTGCGCTTGAACGTGTAGCTCGCGGAGGCCGGCTGGGAGTGGAACTTCTTGACGCCCTTCGGCGCGGACTTGAGCTTGACGTCGTGGACGTCGCCGGCCTCGGCGGGCCAGCGCCAGACGACCTTCGTCCTCGGCTTCACCGTCAGCTTGGCCGGCAGGTAGTAGTTGTCGGCGATCTTGACCGTGCGCGGCTTGGGCGCGGCGGCCGTGGCCGGCGCCGCGACGAGCGCGGCGCCGGCGATGGCGAGGACGGAGAGGACCGGCTTCACTTCTTGTAGACCTCCAGCGGCGTGTAGCCCGCCTTGGCCTTGTGCGGGTGCTTGATCCAGCCCTTCAGCGCGTTCGGGCCGGCGTAGCCGACGAGCTCGGTCTGCGCGTCCTGGCTGAACGCGTTCGCGCCCGAGAACGGGCAGCTCGCGTACACGGAGCCGTCGGCCGGGAGCGTGTTCTGGACGCCGGTGTTGGGGCCCCAGCAGTTGTCGGAGCCGTTGCCGTCGTAGCCGAGGTCGCGGCCGTTGAGGTCCTCGCCGCCGGCGCCGAACACGTTGCCGGTGACGCGGTTGCCGATCAGCGCGCGGGCCTCGGTGGTCTTGTCGAGCAGGATGCCCTCGACGGCGGCGACGCCGACGAGGTAGTTGCCGTAGACGCGGTTGTTCTCGACCGTGTTGGTGCGGCCGCCGAGCAGCAGGATGCCGGTCCCGATCGGCACCAGCGGCACGACGCCGGACTTCTTCGGCTTGAACGGCGCGCCCTCGTGGAAGTTGAAGTTGTTCCAGAAGACGTCGTTGTCGGTGATGATGTTCGCCTCGGCGGGCGGGAACTTCTCCGACTCGAGCGCGTTCGGGACGATGCCCATGCCGTTGTTGAAGAACTCGCTCTGCGTGATCGTCACGTAGCGCATGTTCGTCGCCGAGAAGCCGATCGGGTTGCCCCAGCTCTT